>NZ_JAKKOM010000001.1:0-523890 GCF_021739525.1 Klebsiella sp. 2019SCSN059
GAACGGTCTGCGTTGTCGGGAAGATGCGTGATCTGATCCTTCAACTCAGCAAAAGTTCGATTTATTCAACAAAGCCCAGTAGCGTAAGAAAATACGACCCCATCAGACCAATAACCAGCACCGCCATAAAGGTGAAGTTTTTTATTTTATCCGGGCTGGTATGTAATGCGCCGATAAAAAGATGAAAAGGAAGGGCAAAGCGGATAACCACCGTGGCAAGAACGGAGGCGTCCTCACGGCGGGTATAGCCGAGTTTGCCGCTAAGCCATCCGAGCAGCATGATAAATACCAACGGGAAAAGAGATTGCAAGAGCAGTGAAGGCATAAAATGTCCTGACATATATAATCGGATTGTTGTGCTGCCAATCTAACGATCCCCTAATATTTAAAAGGTGATAGCCATCACAGTCATCTGGCTTTAAATAATTTCGCCTTGGCTACTTTACTTACAAATAGAGAAAAGATTATTAAATCATAGCGTTGCATTAACAGAGTTCATTATTTTAGCTGGCGATAACTTTAGCTTCGCGATAATAAATTAAATTACTTAAAATAAACTTTATGGCTCAGTCACAAAGCCGGCAGCGTTAATACGGTTGTCGTTTTTAGTTTTAAAGTCCTGTGCTACCGTTTCGGTGTATTTAGTTGATACGGCGTTTAGTGCTTTTTAGTTCATAGTGCTGCGCGATTTTAATATTGCATCCTGACCCTACGTGACCTCCTTATTATTCAGGTAAAAATATGAAAAATAATTCACTCAACCACCCGATAGATAAAACGTTGCCGAACGGGCAAGCGACTCGACTTTTCGCCAATATCGAAGTCGGCGCTGTGCCGTTAACGCTGTTTATAGGTATCGCCGCGATAGTGGCGCTCTCCGCTGGCGCGGGGTTGTTGCCAAAAAACATGATTGGCGGACTGGCGGTCATCATGACCTTCGGGTTCGCACTGGCGAAAATTGGCCGCATGGTGCCGGTGTTAAAAGATATTGGCGGTCCGGCGATTTTGTGTCTGATGACGCCCTCAGTGCTGGTCTACTTTGGCGTATTTGAAGCGCATACGCTCGATACCGTGCATTTGCTGATGAAGGAGGCCAATCTCCTCTATTTCGTCATCGCCTGCCTGGTGGTCGGCAGTATCCTTGGCATGAACCGCACGATTCTGATCCAGGGGATGGTGCGCATGTTTGTCCCGTTGGTGGTCGGAACCGGCGCGGCAATCGTAACCGGCCTGCTGGTGGGCAGCTTATTCGGCTACAGTATGTATCACACCTTCTTCTTTATCATTGTGCCGATTATCGGTGGCGGCATCGGCGAAGGGATCCTGCCGTTGTCGCTGGCTTATTCGGCGATCCTCGGACAGGCGCCAGATGTCTACGTGGCTCAACTGGCGCCGGCGGCGGTGGTGGGTAACATCTTCGCCATTATCTGCGCCGGCTTTCTGGCCCGCATGGGCGCTCGTCGCCCGGCGCTGTCCGGCAACGGGATGCTGATCCGCAGCCATGAAGATAATAGCGTCTTTGCGCAGAATCAGAGTACGCAGCCCACCGATTTTCAGCTCATGGGCGCCGGGTTGCTGATGATTTGCGCCTTTTTCATCATCGGCGGTCTGCTGGAGAAGGTGGTGCATATTCCGGGGCCGGTTCTGATGATTCTGGCGGCGGTATTCTGCAAATATACAAAAGTTATCCCGGCGGCGATGGAGCTGGGGGCGCACAGTTGCTACAAGTTCGTCTCCGCCGCGCTGGTGTGGCCGCTGATGATCGGCCTGGGCATGCTGTATGTACCGCTGGAGAGCGTGGTCTCGGTCTTCTCCGTTGGCTACGTCGTGGTGTGCGGCTCCATTGTCATTGCCATGGCGCTGAGCGGGTTCTTTATCGCTTCACGCCTTAATATGTATCCTGTGGAAGCCGCCATCGTTACCAGCTGCCACAGCGGGCTGGGCGGAACGGGGGATGTCGCCATTCTCTCGGCCTCAAACCGCATGGGATTGATGCCGTTTGCACAGATTGCGACGCGTATCGGTGGGGCATCAACGGTGATCGCTGCGACGCTATTGCTGAGCTGGATGGTGTAGCCTGCCGGGCGTTGGGCAAAAAAATACCTGCCAGCCGTAGCGCTGGCAGGTAGAGACCGAGGCTTACTCGACGGTGAGGATACGCGTGGTGTTGGTGCTGCCGATGGTGCTCATCACGTCACCCTGGGTAACGACCACCAGATCGCCGGAGACCAGGTAGCCTTTGTCCCGCAGCAGATTGACGGCATCGTGCGCAGCGGCCACCCCGTCATTCTGGCTGTCGAAGAACACCGGCGTCACCCCGCGGTAGAGGGCGGTCAGGTTCAGGGTGCGCTCGTGGCGGGACAGGGCGAAAATCGGCAGACCGGAGCTGATGCGCGAGGTCATCAGCGCGGTACGGCCCGATTCGGTCATGGTGATGATGGCCGTGATGCCTTTCAGGTGGTTGGCGGCATACATCGCCGACATGGCAATCGCTTCTTCCACGTTGTCGAACTGGACGTCCAGACGGTGTTTGGAGACGTTGAGGCTCGGGATTTTTTCGGCGCCCAGACAGACGCGCGCCATCGCGGCCACGGTTTCCGACGGGTACTGACCGGCAGCGGTTTCCGCGGAGAGCATCACCGCATCGGTACCATCCAGCACGGCGTTGGCCACGTCCATGACTTCCGCACGGGTCGGCATCGGGTTGGTGATCATCGACTCCATCATCTGGGTGGCGGTGATGACGGAACGGTTCAGCTGACGCGCACGACGAATCAGCGCTTTCTGGATGCCCACCAGCTCCGGATCGCCGATTTCGACCCCGAGGTCACCGCGGGCAACCATCACCACATCGGAGGCGAGGATCACGTCGTCCATGGCGTCCTGGTCGCAGACGGCTTCCGCACGCTCGACTTTGGCGACGATTTTCGCATCGCAACCGGCATCGCGCGCCAGGCGACGGGCGTAGTTCAGGTCTTCGCCGCAGCGCGGGAAGGAGACGGCGAGATAGTCGACGCCGATTTTAGCGGCGGTGACGATATCGGCCTTGTCTTTGTCAGTCAGCGCTTCGGCAGACAGGCCGCCGCCCAGCTTGTTAATCCCTTTGTTGTTGGACAACGGGCCGCCGACGGTCACTTCGGTGAACACTTTCATCCCCTGAACTTCGAGGACCTTCAGCTGCACGCGACCATCGTCGAGCAGCAGGATATCGCCGGGCACGACGTCCGCCGGCAGGCCTTTATAGTCGATTCCGACTTTCTCTTTGTCGCCTTCGCCCTTGCCGAGGTTGGCGTCGAGCAGGAATTTGTCGCCGACGTTGAGGAAAATTTTGCCTTCTTTAAAGGTCGATACGCGAATTTTTGGTCCCTGGAGGTCGCCGAGGATGGCTACGTGACGGCCCAGTTTTGCCGCAATCTCACGCACTTTATCGGCACGGAGCTGATGATCTTCCGGGGTGCCGTGAGAGAAGTTCATACGCACTACGTTTGCGCCCGCGGCGATAACTTTTTCCAGGTTGTTATCGCGGTCAGTTGCCGGGCCTAAGGTAGTAACGATTTTGGTTCTGCGAAGCCTTCTGGACATGTAATACTCCGTTGACTGATACAACTTTGGTGTTGCGTGAACATGGATTCGGTAGCGCCAGCCTGCAACGTCGCACAGCCGGATCGTTATCGAAGGTGTAATGGGGTACTGCTTGTTATCAACTTTTATTGATTATCACTGGGTACGAACGGTTCTTTATCAAAACGCGATTCCTTCAGCGCTTCCTTGACCCTCTTCAAGTTATCTCTGAATTTTGCTCCCCGGCGCAGGGTAAAGCCAGTTGCCAGCACGTCAATGACGGTCAATTGGGCCAGACGCGAGACCATTGGCATATAGATGTCGGTATCTTCCGGCACATCCAGGGTAATGGCCAGCGTAGCTTCCCGGGCCAGCGGCGAGCCGGGGGAGGTGAGGGCGATCACCATGGCATCGTTTTCACGGGCCAGCTGTGCCAGCTCCACCAGGCTCTTGGTCCTGCCGGTATGCGAGATAATCACCACCACATCATCGTCATCGCAATTCATACAGCTCATGCGTTGCAGGACAATGTCGTCGGAATAGATGACCGGCACGTTAAAGCGGAAAAATTTGTTCATCGCGTCATGAGCGACCGCCGCCGAAGAGCCCAGGCCGAAAAAGGCGATTTTTTTGGCCTGAGTCAGGAGATCCACCGCGCGATTCACTGCCGACATGTCGAGAGAATGATGGACCTGATCTAAACTCGCCATGGCCGATTCAAATATTTTTCCCGTGTATGACTCAACGCTGTCGTCTTCATCAACATTGCGGTTAACATAGAGTGTGCCGTGCGCAAGGCTCTGGGCGAGATGCAGCTTGAAATCAGGAAAGCCGCGGGTTTCGAGACTGCGGCAAAAGCGATTGACGGTCGGTTCGCTCACCCCGGCCTCAAGAGCGAGGGCGGCGATGCTCGAATGAATGGCCTGCGCGGGGGTGGCAAGGATCACTTCCGCCACTTTGCGTTCAGATTTGCTAAGGTGTTCCAGTCGGGACTGGATTTTTTCCAGCATGTTCATTAGTAACAGGGCGCTCATCAATGGAAACGATTTCATTAATGGGTGAAATCATCGGGCGTTTTAGCAAGAATATACCCCTCCGCAAGCGCAAGCGGTGAGGAATGACGGGAAAAAATGTTGTTTTTTTTCATTACATGATCAGAGTCGTATTTTACTGACCTGAAACAGGTACAAACAACGAACAATATCAGCCAGATGCCCAAATCATCGCCGAATGTTTTCACCCTGTGCGGTTTTCCCGCCGCAAACGGAGGGGAAGGCTTTCGGGAAATACGTAAACACAGTACAGTGCAGTGTAAGAAAATTACAAATATAGCCTGGCAAAAGCACCAGACTATCAACTGAGGAGAATGACATGGCGGTAACGCAAACGGCCCAGGCATGCGACCTGGTCATTTTCGGCGCGAAGGGCGACCTGGCGCGGCGTAAATTGTTGCCTTCCCTGTATCAGCTTGAAAAGGCGGGCCAGATCCACGCCGACACCCGGATCATTGGCGTCGGCCGTGCCGACTGGGATAAAGCGGCTTACACCAAAGTGGTGCGCGAAGCGCTGGAAACCTTCATGAAGGAAAAAATTGATGAAGGTTTGTGGGATTCCCTGAGCGGACGCCTGGAGTTCTGTAATCTTGACGTCAATGACACCAGCGGCTTCACCCGCCTGGGCGACATGCTGGACCAAAAGAATCGCGTCACCATCAACTATTTCGCCATGCCGCCGAGCACCTTTGGCGCCATCTGTAAAGGTCTGGGCGAAGCGAAGCTCAATGCCAAGCCTGCGCGCGTGGTCATGGAAAAACCGCTGGGCACCTCGCTGGAAACCTCGCGGGAAATCAACGATCAGGTCGGCGAGTTTTTTGAAGAGTGCCAGGTCTACCGTATCGACCACTACCTCGGAAAAGAGACGGTCCTCAACCTGCTAGCGCTGCGCTTTGCCAACTCCCTGTTCGTCAATAACTGGGACTGCCGTACCATCGATCATGTGGAAATCACCGTCGCGGAAGAGGTAGGCATTGAAGGGCGCTGGGGGTACTTCGATCAGGCCGGACAGATGCGCGACATGATCCAGAACCACCTGCTGCAGATCCTGTGCATGATTGCCATGTCGCCGCCGTCCGATCTCAGCGCCGACAGCATCCGTGATGAAAAGGTTAAAGTGCTGAAATCCCTGCGCCGTATTGACCGCTCCAACGTGCGCGAGAAAACCGTTCGCGGCCAGTACACCGCCGGCTTTGCCCAGGGCAAAAAAGTGCCAGGCTACCTCGAAGAAGAGGGGGCGAACAAAACCAGCAACACCGAAACCTTCGTGGCGATCCGCGTTGATATCGATAACTGGCGCTGGGCTGGTGTACCGTTCTATCTGCGCACCGGCAAACGTCTGCCGACCAAATGTTCCGAAGTGGTGGTTTATTTCAAAACGCCGGAGCTGAACCTGTTTAAAGAGACCTGGCAGGAGCTGCCGCAGAACAAGCTGACCATTCGTCTGCAGCCGGACGAAGGGGTGGATATCCAGGTCCTGAACAAAGTGCCGGGCCTCGACCACAAGCATAACCTGCAGATCACCAAGCTGGATCTGAGCTACTCCGAAACCTTCAACCAGACGCATCTGGCCGATGCCTATGAACGTCTGCTGCTGGAGACCATGCGCGGTATCCAGGCGCTGTTCGTCCGCCGTGATGAAGTGGAAGAGGCGTGGAAGTGGGTGGACTCCATCACAGAAGCCTGGGCAGCCGACCGCGATGCGCCGAAACCGTATCAGGCCGGGACCTGGGGACCCGTGGCCTCGGTAGCCATGATCACCCGCGATGGTCGCTCGTGGAACGAGTTCGAGTAAGCTCGCGGTCTTATCCGTCAGGGTTATTTTACCGGTAACATGATCTGACGCAGAAAGTCGCACGCTTTTTAATCTTTTAAGCCCCGTGAGGATTCACCCACGGGGCTTTTTTTATTACACTGCCTGCAGACATTTTGCCCCTGAGCGCTGGTGTTGGTAGCTTCGGGCACCAAAACACGTCATCTCGCAGCGGCCGGACAGATAAAATTTTGAGGAGCCTTTATGAATTCGACAATGTTACGGGTAACAAATCGCATTATCGAACGGTCGCGTGATACCCGCGCGGCTTACCTCGCAAGGATTAACCAGGCCAAAACCGACACCGTGCATCGTGCGCAACTGGCCTGCGGCAATCTGGCTCACGGTTTCGCGGCCTGTCAGGCCGACGACAAAGCCTCCCTGAAAAGCATGTTGCGCAACAACATCGCCATCATCACCTCCTACAACGATATGTTGTCCGCGCATCAGCCCTACGAACACTACCCGGATATCATTCGCAAAGCGCTGCACAGCGCCAATGCGGTCGGCCAGGTGGCCGGCGGCGTGCCGGCGATGTGCGACGGCGTGACCCAGGGACAGGACGGCATGGAGCTCTCTCTCCTGAGTCGCGAAGTGATCGCCATGTCCGCGGCCATCGGCCTGTCGCATAACATGTTCGATGGCGCGCTGTATCTCGGCGTGTGCGATAAAATTGTGCCCGGACTGACCATGGCGGCGCTCTCATTCGGCCACCTGCCGTCGGTCTTTATTCCCTCCGGTCCGATGGCCAGCGGCCTGCCTAATAAAGAGAAGGTTCGCATTCGCCAGCTATACGCTGAGGGCAAAGTTGACCGCATGGCGCTGCTGGAGTCCGAAGCCGCTTCTTACCACGCTCCGGGGACCTGTACGTTCTACGGTACGGCGAACACCAACCAGATGGTGGTGGAGTTTATGGGCATGCAGCTGCCGGGATCGTCCTTCGTCCATCCGGATGCCCCGCTGCGGGAAGCGCTGACCGCCGCCGCTGCGCGCCAGGTCACCCGCATGACCGGCAATGGCAACGAGTGGATGCCGTTGGGCAAAATGTTTGACGAAAAAGTGGTGGTCAACGGCATTGTGGCGCTGCTGGCGACCGGCGGTTCCACCAACCACACCATGCACCTGGTGGCGATGGCCCGCGCGGCGGGCATCATCATTAACTGGGATGATTTCTCCGACCTGTCAGACGTGGTGCCGCTGCTGGCGCGCCTCTACCCCAACGGCCCGGCGGATATCAACCATTTCCAGGCGGCGGGCGGCGTTCCGGTTCTGGTGCGCGAGCTGCTGAAAGGCGGCCTGCTGCATGAGGACGTTCACACCGTCGCCGGCTTCGGCCTGTCGCGCTACACCCTCGAGCCGTGGCTCAACAACGGCGAGCTGGACTGGCGGGAAGGCGCGACGGCGCCGCTTGACGATCAGGTCATCGCGACTTTCGAGAAACCGTTCTCCCGTCACGGCGGCACCAAGGTGCTGAGCGGTAACCTCGGCCGTGCGGTCATGAAAACCTCGGCAGTCCCGGTAGAGAACCAGGTGATCGAAGCGCCGGCGGTGGTGTTCGAGAGCCAGCACGACGTGTTGCCGGCCTTTGAAGCGGGTCTGCTGGACAAAGACTGCGTGGTGGTGGTCCGTCATCAGGGGCCAAAAGCGAACGGGATGCCAGAATTACATAAACTTATGCCGCCACTTGGTGTATTATTGGACCGCCGTTTCAAAATAGCGCTGGTGACCGATGGCCGACTCTCTGGCGCCTCCGGTAAAGTCCCGTCAGCCATCCATGTCACGCCTGAAGCCTATGATGGTGGGTTGCTGGCGAAAGTGCGCGATGGCGATCTTATTCGCGTGAACGGGCAGACGGGGGAACTGACGCTGCTGGTGGACGATGCCGAACTGGCGGCGCGTCAGCCGCATATCCCTGACCTCAGCGCGTCGCGCGTAGGAACCGGTCGGGAGATGTTTGGGGCGCTGCGTGAGAAGCTCTCTGGCGCGGAGCAGGGCGCAACCTGCATCACTTTTTAAGACGATTTAATTTCTAGATCTGGCGAGAGAAAATCCTGATGAAAAACTGGAAAACAACAGCAGAAGCAATCCTCACCTCCGGTCCGGTTGTCCCGGTTATCGTAGTGAAAAAGCTGGAACACGCGGTACCGATGGCGAAAGCGCTGGTCGCGGGCGGCGTGCGCGTCCTGGAAGTGACTCTGCGCACCGAGTGCGCCCTGGAGGCGATCCGCGCGATTGCTAAAGAAGTGCCGGACGCGATTGTCGGCGCGGGCACCGTCACCAACGTCGAGCAGCTGAAAGCGGTAACAGAAGCCGGCGCGCAGTTCGCTATCAGCCCGGGGCTGACCGAATCTCTGCTGAAAGCGGCGACCGAAGACGGCACTATTCCGCTGATCCCGGGGATCAGCACCGTCTCCGAGCTGATGCTGGGCATGCAGTACGGTCTGAAAGAGTTTAAATTCTTCCCGGCGGAAGCCAACGGCGGCGTGAAAGCGCTGCAGGCGATTGCTGGTCCGTTCGGTCACATTCGTTTCTGCCCGACCGGCGGTATCTCCCCGGCCAACTACCGTGATTACCTGGCGCTGAACAGCGTGCTGTGCATCGGTGGTTCCTGGCTGGTGCCGGCCGACGCCCTGGAAGCTGGCGACTACGATCGCATCACCACCCTGGCGCGTGAAGCGGTGGAAGGCGCGAAGTAAACCGCGCCTCAAGGTCAACAACCCGGTCAGCGGCAACGCGACCGGGTTTTTTTATTATTTATCCTTCGACGATAACCGCCGCGGCGGCGGTTTTAGCTCGCGCCACGGCCTCTTCCACTGAATCGGCGACGGCGAGGGTCACCCCCAGACGACGGGTGCCGTCAATCTCCGGCTTGCCGAACAGACGCAGCTGCAGGCCAGCTCCGACGGCCGACTGCAGCTGGCCGAAGCTGACGTTCTGGCTGGTCAGCTGCGGAAGGATCACCGCGGAAGCGGCTGGGCCATACTGGCGGATGGCGCCGACGGGCAGCCCAAGAAAGGCGCGAACGTGCAGAGCGAATTCCGAGAGATCCTGCGAAATAAGCGTCACCATTCCGGTGTCGTGCGGGCGCGGGGAGACTTCGCTGAAGATCACCTCGTCGCCGCAAACGAACAGCTCCACGCCGAACAGGCCATGCCCCCCCAGCGCCAGCACGACCTTACGGGCGATATCCTGAGCGCGTTCAAGGGCCAGGTCGCTCATCTGCTGCGGCTGCCAGGATTCACGATAATCGCCATCTTCCTGACGATGGCCGACCGGGGCGCAGAAATGCACGCCATCGACGGCGCTGACGGTGAGCAGGGTGATTTCAAAGTCGAAATTCACCACCCCTTCGACGATCACCCGCCCGGCGCCGGCGCGGCCGCCCTGCTGGGCGTAGCGCCAGGCTTCGCTGAGCTGGTCAGCCGAGCGGATAAAGCTTTGTCCTTTACCGGAGGAGCTCATCACCGGTTTGACGATGCACGGCAAGCCGATCTCCGCAACCGCCGCGCGGAAGGCGTCTTCACTGTCGGCGAAACGGTAGCTGGAGGTGGG
The DNA here is from genome assembly GCF_021739525.1 of Klebsiella sp. 2019SCSN059. Classification (NCBI taxonomy): domain Bacteria; kingdom Pseudomonadati; phylum Pseudomonadota; class Gammaproteobacteria; order Enterobacterales; family Enterobacteriaceae; genus Klebsiella; species Klebsiella sp. 2019SCSN059. The sequence continues at coordinate 9,979 of NZ_JAKKOM010000001.1, forward strand.
GAGCTGAAGCTCTTCCGCCGCCAGACGGCGAATGCCTTCGCGGTTCATGGTGAGCTTCGCTGCCCGCGCCGTGGGGACCACTTTCTGCCCGGCCTGCTCCAGTTTGACCAGGGTATCGGTGGCGATAGCTTCGATCTCCGGCACGATGTAATCAGGTTTTTCCTGTTCGATCAGCGCGCGCAGGCTCTCGCCGTGCAGCATATTGATGACGTGGGCGCGGTGGGCGACCTGCATCGCCGGGGCATCGGGGTAGCGGTCGACGGCGATAGTTTCAATGCCCAGGCGCTGACATTCAATGGCGACTTCTTTACCCAGCTCGCCGGAGCCTAACAGCATAACTTTGGTGGCTGCCGGGCGCAGCGCGGTGCCTAATACAGTCATAACTCTCTTCCGCAGTAAAAAAAGATGCGGTCGATTATAAACGAAAACGTTTGCGTCTGTCTTTACGCGCGTGAGTTGAGTCCGGAAGTGAAATTTGTTATACTGTATAAAAATACAGTATCGAGAGGCTGCAGCATGGCGGTTGAAATTAAATATGTGGTGATCCGCGAAGGTGAGGAAAAAATGTCTTTTGCCAGCAAAAAAGAGGCCGACGCTTACGACAAAATGCTCGATCTGGCAGAGGTGCTGAATGACTGGCTGGTAGCATCGCCGCTGGAAATGGACGATGCCCAGCGCGATACCATGGCGATGTGGCTGGCGGAGCGTAAAGAGGCGCTGCAGCATATCCTGCGCGCCGGCAAACTGCCGGAGCAGGATGCGACTGCGCACGATGCGCCCGCGCCGTCAACGGACGCAGAGGCTTCCCCGGCGGAAGATGCCGCCGCGCCGGCTGCCAAAACGCGGAAAGCCAAAGCGGCCTGATGGCTGGCGGTCAGCCACTGGCGGGCTGGCGTGCTGGCGTGCTGGCGTGCTGGCGTGCTGGCGTGCTGGCGTGCTGGCGGGTTGGCGGGTTGGCGGGTTGGTCGGCTGAACCCGGTACCGCCGCCGCGCGCACCTTTGCGCATCTTTAGCCATATCTAACATTTCCTGACATCGCGTCGTTTAGGCTGATAACAGTGTTTGTCACCTGAGAGGAAAACCATGGCTAACTGGCTAAATCAACTGCAGTCGCTGCTCGGACAGCAGGGCGCGTCGCCGTCCGGCGAATCGTCAAAAGGAAGCGCCCTGCTGCCCGGCGCCATTGGCGGGCTGGCAGGGCTGTTGGTGACCAGCAAATCGTCACGCAAGCTGCTGGCGAAATATGGCACCAGCGCGCTGCTGGCTGGCGGCGGGGCAGTGGCGGGTACCGTGTTGTGGAACAAGTATCAGCAGAAAATGCGCGCTCAGAACGCGCCCGCCCCGACACCAGAGACGGCTGCGGCGCCGGCGGATGTCGATCCGCGCAGCGTGCGGCTGATCACCGCCCTGGTGTTTGCCGCCAAAAGCGATGGGCATATCGACGATCACGAGCGGACGAGGATTGAAGCCCAGCTTCGGGAGGCCAATATTGACGTTCAGGCCAGGGTGCTGATTGACCAGGCGCTGGCTCAGCCGCTGGATCCGCAGCGTCTCGCCGAGGGCATCGTTGACCCGCAGGAGGCGCTGGAGATCTACTACGTCAGCTGCGCGGTGATCGATATCGACCACTTTATGGAGCGCAGCTATCTCAACGCCCTGGGTGAGGCCCTGGCGTTGCCAAAAGATGTCCGGGCCGACATCGAACAGGATATCCAGTCACAAAAACAGGCGCTAAGCGTTTAAATTATCACGTTTCGCTTGCATCGCCCGCGTCTTTTGCCACCCTTATAGACACGTCATCATTCAGGCGCCACCCTGCGGCCTGAATGCTCTTGTGTCACGAAAAAGCAGCAGAAGAATAACATGCCACCTAAAGCCAAACGGATCCCTCACGCCATGACCTTGCATGGCGATACACGCATCGATAACTATTACTGGCTGCGCGACGATGAACGCGCGCGGCCTGATGTGCTGGAATATCTGCACGCGGAAAACGCCTACGGCAAGCAAGTGATGGATTCGCAGCTCAGCCTGCAGGAGCGTCTGCTGAAAGAGATTATCGACCGCATTCCGCAGCGGGAAGTCTCGGCTCCCTACAGCAAAAACGGCTTTCGCTATCGTCAGGTGTACGAGCCGGGCTGCGAATACGCTATCTACCAGCGCCAGTCGGTGCTGAAAGAGGAGTGGGACGAGTGGGAGATCCTGCTTGATGCCAACCAGCGGGCGGCGAAAAGCGAGTTTTACACCCTGGGCGGGCTGGGCATTGCGCCCAACAACCAGCTGATGGCGGTGGCGGAAGATTATCTCTCCCGCCGCCAGTACGGCCTGCGCTTTTGCGATCTCAGCAACGGCGAGTGGTATCCGGAGACCCTGGAAAATGTCACCTCCGGCTTTGCCTGGAGTAACGATTCACGCTTTGTGTGGTATGTGCGTAAACATCCCACCACGCTGCTTCCTTATCAGGTCTGGCGCCACACCGTCGGGACGCCGGCGCAGAGCGACGCGCTGGTCTATGAGGAAAAAGATGAGACCTTCTACGTCAGCGTGCATAAAACCACATCCCAGCAGTTCGTGGTGATCTATCTCTCCAGCGCCACCACCAGCGAAGTGCTGCTGCTCAACGCCGAATTGCCAGACGCCGAGCCGGTCTGCTTCCTGCCGCGGCGTAAAGATCATGAATATAGCCTCGATCACTATCAGCACGCTTTTTATCTGCGATCCAACCGGGAGGGGAAGAATTTTGGCCTCTACCGTACCGTGCTGCGCGATGAAGAGCAGTGGACCACGCTGATCCCGCCGCGTCACGACGTAATGCTCGAAGGATTTACCCTGTTTACCGACTGGCTGGTCGTCGAGGAGCGTCAGCGCGGCCTGACCAGTTTGCGGCAGATTAACCGCAGGACCCAGGAGGTGGTAGGGATCGCCTTTGACGATCCGGCCTATGTCACCTGGCTTGCCTATAACCCGGAGCCTGAAACGTCGCGCCTGCGCTACGGCTACTCCTCGATGACCACGCCCGACACCCTGTTTGAGCTGGATATGGATACCGGCGAACGACGGGTGATCAAGCAGCAGGAGGTGAAGGGGCTGGACACCCGCTGCTATCAGAGCGAGCACCTGTGGGTAACCGCCCGCGATGGCGTCGAAGTCCCGGTCTCGCTGGTCTATCATCGCGACCATTTTCGTAAAGGGAGCAATCCGCTGCTGGTCTATGGCTATGGCTCGTATGGCGACAGTATCGATGCCGATTTCAGCGCCAGCCGGCTGAGCCTGCTCAACCGGGGCTTTGTCTACGCTATCGCCCACGTTCGCGGCGGCGGCGAGCTGGGCCAGCAATGGTATGAGGACGGTAAATTCCTGTGTAAGAAAAATACCTTCAACGACTATCTGGACGTCTGCGACGCGCTGCTGGCCCAGGGGTACGGCGACCCGCGGCTCTGCTATGGCATGGGCGGCAGCGCCGGCGGGATGCTGATGGGGGTGGCCGTTAACGAGCGTCCAGAGCTGTTCCACGGCGTAATAGCTCAGGTGCCGTTCGTCGACGTGGTGACCACCATGCTGGATGAGACCATTCCGCTGACGACCGGCGAATTTGAAGAGTGGGGGAACCCGCAGGATGAAACCTATTACCACTACATGAAAAGCTACAGCCCCTACGACGGCGTGGAGGCGCAGGCGTATCCGCATATGCTGGTGACCACCGGGCTGCACGATTCCCAGGTGCAATACTGGGAGCCGGCGAAGTGGGTGGCGAAACTGCGTGAACTGAAAACCGACGATAACCTGCTGCTGCTCTGCACCGATATGGACTCCGGACATGGCGGAAAATCCGGGCGCTTTAAAAGCTATGAGGGGGTGGCGCTGGAGTACGCCTTTTTCATCGCCCTGGCGCAGGGGACACTGCCGGGGAAAGCGGCAGTGTAGGGGCTATTCCCCGAGATAATGCTTGAGCGTGAGGCGCAGCTCGGGGCTCATGCGGTCGAGATTGTTGAATAACCAGCGCAGATAGCCTGGATCGTTTTCAGCAATCTCGGCGACGGCTTTGCCGCGGTATTTGCCGAAGGTGAAGGTGGTGAGCAGCGCCGGCCGACCGGTGATATCGGCCATTTCGTCAGGCGTCCAGCCGGAAACGTTGATGATATCCAGCAGCAGCGCAGCGGTGATATAGCAGTCATACAGCGCCCGGTGGTGATGCAGCCCCGGCGGCGTGGCCACGTTCAGCTTACGTGATTTATAGAGCCCCATATTGCTGTATTTGATCCCCGGCCACAGCCGGCGGGCCAGCTTCATGGTACATATCCACTCGCCATGCATCTCCGGTAACACCCGACGATCGAAGCTGGCGTTATGCGCGACATACCACGGGCTGCCATGATAGTGCGGAATAATCTCCTCAATCCACGGCTTATCGGCGACCATCTCTTCGGTAATCCGGTGGATAGCCATCGCCTGCGGGCTGATGGGGCGGTCAGGACGCACCAGATGACTCATGGGATTGGTGATCTGCCCGTCGACAATGTCGACCGAGGCGACTTCAACGATGCCCCCCTGCAGTCCGCAGGTTTCGGTATCAATGACGCGCAGCATGGCTCGCTCCAGAACAAAACAATAAGCGTAAAGCAATTGGCCAGGCTTGCCAACCGACGGCGAGGGGGGAAGTAGGCATTATTTCTGTTTCGGCTCCCAGGGCAGGCGGGACAGTGAGACGGAGGCCAGCCGATGGGCGATCAGTCGTTCGCGGAACCAGTCGCGCAGATGGGCGGGCTGTTCACGCTCGACCAAATCAGCGACCACCGGCATATTATACCGCTCTTTAAAGGCGACGCCGGCGGCGGCGAGATCGACGTTGACTTTATCCATCTCATCTTGCGAAATTTTGGCCAGATTTCTTTCCATCATACACTCCACTCTGCTTGTAAACCCGGTCAGGGCCTGACGCCCGGCTCGACTCTGCCATTATACAGGGTTATTCTCTGTGCTACAGACATAACAAAAGGGAATGACGAATATGCGACTTCTTGCTGGACGCGCGATGCGCCTCTCCGTTGCGTTTGCCGGGCTATTAACCGCGACGGGCGCGCTCGCCCACGCTCACCTGCAGCAGCAGATCCCCGCCGCCGGCGCGCAGCTGGCGGCTTCTCCGCAGACGCTGACGCTCAGTTTCTCCGAAGGCATTGAACCCGCGTTCAGCGGGGTGTCCGTCACCGGTCCGCAGCAGCATGCGGTGGCCACCGGCAAACTGACCCGCAGCGCCGACAACCCCACCCAGGTCACCGTGCCTGTGGCGGAAACCCTGCGGCCGGGAGAATACACTGTGGCATGGCATGTAGTTTCAGTGGATGGCCATAAAACCAAAGGGCAATACACCTTTAGCGTGAAGTAAGCAATGCTGACTGGGCTCTATATTACCCTGCGTTTTGGGCATTTTATCGCCCTGATGCTGGCTTTTGGCTGCGTGCTGTATGGCGCCTGGTGGGCGCCGGTGCCGCTGCGACGCGTACTGATGCTGCGCTTCTATCCGCTGTTGCGCCCGCTGCTGCTGATCGGCGCGCTCTCTACCCTGGCGCTGTATCTGCTGCAGGGGGGAATGATGGGCGAGGGGTGGGCGGATGTCTGGCAACCCGCCGTCTGGCAGGCGGTGGCGGGTACCCGCTTCGGCGGGGTGTGGATCTGGCAGATCCTGCTGGTGTGGATCGCCCTCGCCGTGGTGTGGATCCGTCCCCGCCACGGCGCTCGCCAGCTGGTGGCCCTGCTGGCGGCCCAGCTGCTGCTTTCCGCTGGGGTAGGGCATGCCGCCATGCATGATGGTTTACTCGGCGCCCTGCAGCGGACTAATCATGCTGTCCACCTCTTCTGCGTTGCCAGCTGGTTCGGCGGCCTGTTGCCCTTTATCTATTGCCTGCGCCTGGCGCAGGGGCGCTGGCGGCAGGCCGCGGTCTATACCATGGCGCGCTTTTCACGCTACGGGCATCTGGCCGTCGCCGGCACCCTTGCCAGCGGGGCGATCAATGCGCTGTTGATCCAGGGAGGATTGATTGGCGCATCGCCCTGGGGACGTCTGCTGTTGATCAAATGTGCGCTGGTGGCCGGGATGGTGGTAATTGCGTTAGTGAACAGGTATGTTCTGGTACCGCGCATGTCGGCAAGCGGTTCGCGGGCGGAAAGCCTGATCCTGCGAACCACGCAGGCCGAGATAGGGCTGGGCGCGCTGGCGCTGCTGGCCGTCAGCCTGTTTGCCACCTGGGAACCTTATTGAATTAACTGGCAAAATCATGAAAAAAATTGTTCTGACCATGTTGTTACTGGCAAGCTCCGGCGCTGCTCTGGCGGCGCCGCAAATTATCACCGTGAGCCGCTTTGAGGTAGGAAAGGAGAGCTGGGCGTTCAACCGTGAAGAGGTGATGTTGACCTGTCGTCCGGGCAATGCCCTCTACGCTATCAACCCGAGCACCCTGGTCCAGTATCCGCTCAATGAGGTGGCTGAGCAGCAGGTCAAAGCCGGCAAAACCACCGCCCAGCCGATCTCGGTGATCCAGATCGACGATCCGCAGCACCCGGGGCAAAAAATGAGCCTCGCGCCGTTTATCGAGCGCGCGCAGAAGCTCTGCTAGATTTTCGCGCTATCTCGCTGTAATGACATAAAAAAAACCGCCCTTGCCGGACAACGGCAGTGGCGGTTTTTTCGCTAACAGCGCCCTCTTTTCCAGGAATTATTCGGCCACATTGGCCGCAGACTGGAAAAGCTGACGCGTTAAACTATTCTTATAGTGCAAGGCGACTTAGCCTGCATTAATGCCAACTTTTAGCGCACGGCTCTCTCCCAAGAGCCATTTCCCTGGACCGAATACAGGAATCGTATTCGGTCTCTTTTTATCTTAATCTGTCTGCTTTCGCGATGACCAGCGACATCCTGTCAGTCAATCACCAGGCTGGTCTCTGGATGTCCCGTTATAGCACACCGTTTTTAGCATACACAATTCATTTACACACAAATTGTATCCTGCGGAAGAACGATATGGGGAAGGCGGAACCGTAAGCGAGGGGAGAGGAAAAGAAAAAACCTGCACCTAAACAGGCCCGGCGTGCAGGTTAACTGGCGGGCCAACATCGGAAGTCTGCTAGTATACCTATTTGTATGATAAATTAAATAAACAAAACTTTATTGATTTGGCAATTCATGCGATTAGTCGTCCGCGCCCCACGAAATGGCGGCAAATAATATTCAGGGGCGTAGTTTCGGGCAAAAAATATTATTCCGGAACGCTAAAGGTGGGAAATATCTGACTCTCCAGATAGCAGAGTAAAAGCCAAATTTCATCGCTGAAAATAAACCATATGCTGCCCAGCAGCATGACCGCCAGAATAATCAGCAGAAAAATTTCGGTTTTACTCATCATGCTAACGACTATCCAATGGCCTGCGGGACCATGATAGTAGCGAAATAAGAACATAATAAGCAAACGCCGCGTAACGGGGCGGGTTCGCTGGTCGCGAAATTTACATGCCCGGCAGCGGCTGCGTCAATATTGCCACCTGCTCCGCCAGCTGATCCAGCAGCTGGAATCGACGCCGGTATTCGGCCCGTTTTTTACTGGCGATGCTCTCCAGCGGTTTTCTTTCCAGACGCAGCGGTAGCTGCCAGCGCCAGAGGCTTTCCGGCTTGCCGTCGATGGATTGCCAGAACTCGTCATAGCTGGCGTGGAAATGGCGCCCCTTGCTCAGGCGATAGCGCAGGGCGCGGAACACATGGCCGTTATCGCTGACGCCGTAAATCGCCGCGATATGGCTGCGAGCGGCCAGCAGCCAGATAAACTCCAGCAGCAGGCGCTTCGGGAACAGGCCGTAGCAGGCGCGAGTCGCCTGCTTGATCACCTCATGAGAAACGTGGCGTCGCGGTCCCTGTAAACCGCCGATGACCAGCTGCCAGGCGTCGCCCTCCCGGGTCACGCTGAAGGTCGCGCTGGCCAGCAGGGTATGGTCGCTGTCGCGCAGCCATAGGGTGGTTTCACCCTCACGCTCGGCCTTCCCGGCCGAAGAGGCCGAGAGGGTAAACTGGCGTTCATCCTTTCCATTGAGCGTCAGCAACGGGACCTCGCACACCGCGGTCATGGCATGCGCCAGCCGCGACCCGCGCAGGGTATCGACATAGCGATAATGGCTTATGACCGCCATCGCCCGCTGCCAGGCGTTGAGATCGCGCGTCAGATATTGACGGTGCACTTTCCCCGGCAGCGTCGCCTGCGCCGTCAGCAGCTGGTTAAAATCGTCACGAGCGCTCAGCGCCTCCAGCATCGCTTTGGTAGGGCTATAAAATAACGCCGTGCGCAGCAGAAACTTAAAGCGGTAATTTTTCTGCCGCCAGATAGGTGCGGGTGTTAATCTGCCCATCACCAGATCGGCGATGAGATGCGAGCGCGGCGTAAGCACGCTGGATGAATGCAGGCTATTGTCTGTCACGATAAACACCTCGTTGTTATTTCCTGCTATTTTAAAGCGAGGCACTGGTAAGCTTAATGCTCTGGCCGACTATATTTGCCGTTTGTTTAAAATCGATTGAGGTGTAAATAAAAAACAGCGGCTGTAAGCTGGAATTACCTATAATTACGGCAGAGAGGTAATTATATGTATCAGCGTATTAATGGCAGCGACTGGCGTAATATCTGGCTGATGGGCGATCTGCATGGCTGCTTTGCGCTGCTGATGGAGCGCCTGCGCCGGCTGCGCTTTGATCCCTGGGCCGATCTGCTGATCTCGGTTGGGGATCTGATCGATCGCGGGCCGCAAAGCGCTGACTGTCTCGGCCTGTTGCGCAGCCGCTGGTTCAGGGCCGTGCGCGGGAATCATGAGCAGATGGCGCTGGAGGCGCTGGAGAGCGGAGATATGACGCTCTGGCAGATGAACGGAGGCGACTGGTACGCCCGGAGCAACGTGCGGCAGCGGGCTGACGTCGATCGGCTGCTGGCGCGCTGTCAGCGGCTGCCGTTGATTATTGAAGTGGAGTGCGCAAAGGCGCGGCATGTGATCGCCCATGCCGATTACCCGGCGCCGGTCTATCGCTGGCAGCAGCCGGTGGATCCTCAGCGGGTCCTGTGGAGCCGCCATCGTCTGAGTGAACATCTGGCGGGGCGTCATGGCGCTATCGCCGGGGCTGACCATTTCTGGTTTGGCCATACGCCGCTTCGCGCGCGTTGTGACTACGACAATCAACACTATATTGACACCGGCGCCGTGTTCGGCGGCGCGCTGACCCTGGTGGCGCTGCAGTCGGCAGGCTAAAAGTCACTGTATTCGCTGGCGGGTTGCCAGAAGCCGTCAATAAAATCTTCTATCGGGTAGCAGCCGCCGTGGCGGATCCGCTGATCTTCCATCGCCACCAGGCACTGGGTTTCCTCGCGGTAGACGTCAACCACAATGTCCTCGCAGCCGCCATCCAGATAGCAAATAAACAACACTAAGGCAAACATCCTGGCCTCATGTCCGGGGGCACATACTCTTTATTGTAGGGGATGACGGCGGGACGGGGAAATAAATAACCCGTCTCAGGCGACGGGTTCATTGGTGTCAGGCAAGGCGCATGACCCAGGCATCGGACTGGCGGTCGTAATGTTTACGGTAGAGGACGGAATGTTCACCATTGAGAATCGCGGGAACGCTGGTATCGGCATCCCAGGCGTCAAGCTGCATACATAAATCTGGATCGGATTTGCAGGGAATGCTTAACGTTCGCTCACCCTGATGTTCACCATGCAGTTCGGCATCGTCTATCTCAAACGCGCCGATGCGGACATTGGTTTTACTCATCGCTTCACCCCATTTTTCAGCTGAGTTGTGGTACGACCAGTTGCGGCCGTCATTTTTCAGCGTAGTCAATGGGGGGAAAACCGCCAGTCAAAAAGTGCGTATTTTTTGCGCGGTGTCACACCTTGCCGGCAAAAAGTTTCCCATCGCGTACCAGCTCGCGCGGATAACTGTTCTTCAGACGGGAGCCGACGCGCTTGGCCAGGCCCAGCGGCACGCCCTGGAAGGTGACAATGGCTTCGTCCTGCGCTGGCGGGGTTTGCGGATAGACATCGCGTCCGCGATACCACGCTTCCGCCTCCTCCAGCGTCAGCTCGAAGGCGCGCTGTGGCGCGGCAAAGGCAATAACCGCCTCATGCTGCCAGCGATAACCCTTATTGTGCAGCTCCGCCAGGCGCACGCCAATGCGCGAAAACCGCACCCGACCAAACAGAGGCTCCATAGACTGCGGAAACAGCCACAGCTCTTTATCTCGTTGCCACAGCGTGTGGCTCGCGTCCCATTCCAGGCCGACAGCGCGGGCGGCGGCGGTCGCCGCTGCGGCTTCCCGGCCCTTCAGCGGCACAAACGGGAACTTGCCGACCTTATAGCCCGGCGCCGGGAGCGGATCGATCGCCGCAGTCTTGCGCAGGCGAGCGACAAAGAAGCCTTCACAATCGTAGATCTGCGGGAAGACATGCAGAAATCCCTCCGCGGTTAGGGCATCGGCCGCGCCGGGAAACAGCGCTCCCAGCGGCTGGATCTCTACCGCCTGCGGGTAACGGGACAGCAGCCAGTGTATGACTGACTGATTTTCTTCGCGGTTCAGGGTGCAGGTCGAATAGACCAGCGTCCCGCCAGGGCGCAGGGCATGGAAAGCGCTGTCGATAAGTTCGCGCTGGGTGGCGGCGATGTCGAGGTTGCTCTCCGGCGACCAGTTTTTCAGCGCGTCGGCATCTTTGCGTACCACCCCTTCGCCGGAGCAGGGGGCATCAAGCAGAATGGCGTCGAAGGCTTCGGGCAATGCCGCGCCGAACACCCGCCCGTCGAAATGGGTCAGGCCGACGTTGCTGATGCCGCAGCGGCTGATGTTGGCATGCAGCACTTTCACCCGGCTGGCGGAGAACTCATTCGCCAGGATGCCGCCCGCATTGCCCATCCGGGCGGCGATCTGGGTGGTTTTCGACCCCGGGGCGGCGGCAACGTCCATGACCCGTTCAGGCTGCGGGTTGTCGGCGAACAGGGCGGCGACCGGCAGCATTGAGCTTGCTTCCTGAATATAGAACAGCCCGCTGAGGTGTTCGGCGGTGCTGCCCAGCGGCAGCGCATCGTCGTCCCGTTCGATCCAGAATCCCTCCTCACACCAGGGGATCGGCGTCAGCTGCCAGCCATAGGGCGCGACCAGAGAGAGGAAATCATCGACGCTAATTTTCAGCGTATTGACGCGAATACTACGGCGTAGCGGGCGCTGACAGGCGGCGATAAAGTCGTCGAAAGAGAGGTGCGCCGGCATTGCCGCGCGCATTTGAGCGAGAAACGCTTCAGGGAAATAGACAGTATTTTCGGCCACGGGCAGCGCACCACAGAAAAAAAGGGTGCGCAGTTTAGCACAAACGCCCCGGTGCAGGACACCGGGGCGTGCGGTTTGTCGTCTGCCCGCCGCCGGCGTTTGCCGGGGCGGGAGAAGGGGAGGTAAGGATTACTGCGGCAGGGCGGTGCCCCACTCCCGCCACTCTTTCGGCTCGCTCTCCAGCAGCAGGAAGTGCTTGCCGTCCTGGGCCTTCGGCGCCAGCGGCGTACCCGGCGGCGTGGCAAAGGCGATCCCGCCGCGGATAAACTGATTGAAGGTCCCGGTTTTCACCACGCCGCCAACCAGGCCGAAGTCGAGGCTGTAACCTGAGGCCAGCCAGAACACCGAGTTATTGCGCACCAGGTACTGGTAGCGCTTGCTGATGCGCATCTTAACCATGACCCGGTCAGACATCGATCCCAGCGACAGGCCGGTCACCGTCCCGACTTCCAGACCGCGGAACAGCACCGGCGTACCGATGCCAAGCGATCCGGCCTCCGGCGCTTCCACCACGATATTCAGACCGTCGATATAGCGCGAGTCGCTGATCGTCGTATCCTGGATCTCAAAGTCGCGACGCGCCGGGCCGCGTCCGGGCTCAACGTTAATATAGGACTGGAACAGGGTGTCGAGATGCTCCACGCCTGCCGCGGAGATCTGCGGGGTGATCACCGAGAAGCGAGTCCCGGCGCGGGCAAACGTGCCGACGTATTCCGGGTAAAGCACGGCTTTCGCCTGCACCTCGTTTTTGGCGGTGATCAGCTCCAGGGACTGGATCTGACCGATATCAATGCCGAGATAGCGAATCGGCATCCCGGCCGCCATCTTCCCGGCGTCGAACGCGTGCAGGGTGATCTGGCCGCCTACGGCGCGCGCCGCCGTTTCAGAAGCGTAAAGGATGCGTTTATTATTCAGCCGCGCGTTGGCGCTGCTGCCGTTGAGGTTATCGAAACTGATCGCTCCTTTAATGGCGCGGGCCAGCGGCGAGGCCTGAACGGTGAGCCCGTTGCCGTCAAGTTTGACCTTCGCACCCCCTTCCGCCCAGAAGACGCTGTTGTTGGTCAGCAGGTAGCGGTACTCCGGCTTGATATGCAGATCGATATCGAAAGCGTCTTTGCGCGGTTTGACGGCGATGATCTCGCCGACGGCGAATTTACGATACAGCACCACCGAGCCAGCCTGAACGTCAGGCAGCGTCTCAGCGGAGAGGCTCAGGGTGGTGGTCGGCACTTCGCTCAGGCTGTTTTCCTGCGCCTTTTCGAGGTTGGCATACAGCGGATAGCTGCTCTGCATTTCGCCTTTTTCACCCGGGATCACCCGGATCCCGCCGTTCACCCATTCGCTGGCGCTGGCGCCCAGCACCTGCACGCCATCGAGCCCCACTTTGACGTCCAGACGACTGTTCACCACAAACTTGCTGTCGCCGCGAATCAGATCGCGGTATTCCGGGGCAATCGCCACCTGGAAGGTCACCCCTTTGGCCGTCAGCTTGCGCTCCAGCACCTGGCCAACTTTCACCCCGTGCAGCACCAGCGGCTGGCCGCCGTCGATCCCGTAGCTCTCCGGCGCCGAAAGGGTGACGGTGGCGACATTGGGCTCCTCCAGCAGCGCTTTATCCGCTGGCATGACGGAGAAGTGATTACGCGGTTCGCCTTCGCCGGGCACCAGCTCAAAGGTATTGCCGGTGAGCAGGGCGCTGACGCTGGGGTTATCAAGGGAGATCTTCGGCTTCTTCATCTGAATCAGCGTTTTCTCCCGCAGCAGGGTCACCACGCTCGGGTCGACGGTCATCTCGCCCGTGACTTTGCCGCCAGGGTTAAGATTCAGTTTGCTTAACTGGCCCACTTCCAGCCCCTGATACATCAGCGGCGTCGAGCCCGCTTTCAGGCCGTCGCCGTCCGGCAGGTCGAGGGTCACCACCACCCCGCGCTGACTGTGCGCCAGGTCTTCGTACAGATGATAGTCATCGTTTTGCGACGCGACCTGCGAATCGGCAGGGGAGTCAAAGGCGATGGCGCCGTTCACCAGCGCGGAAAGGTTCTCCAGCTGCACTTTGGCCCCGCTCAGGCCGACGTCGGCTTTGATCCCGGAGACGTTCCAGAAACGGCTGCCTTTTTTCACCAGGTTGGTAAACCGGCGCTCGATCAGCACATCAATGGTGACCCCCTGGTTATTGTCATTCAGCGTGAAGTCATACACCCGCCCGACCGGGATCTTACGGAAGTAGACCAGCGAGCCGCTGCTCAGAGAGCCAAGGTCGGGCGCCTGCAGGTGGATCATCAGCTCGCCGTTGTTGATGCGGTATTTGGGCTGGGTGTCGAGGGCGACGAAGTGATCTTCGGGTTCGCCCTTGCCCGGCATCATGCCGATATAGTTCCCGCCCACCAGGGCATCCAGTCCTGACACGCCGGCCAGAGAGGCTTTCGGCGTCACCAGCCAGAACTGCGTATCTTTGCGCAGCGCCTCTTTCATATCGCGTTTGATGCTGGCGGAAACTTCAATTTTACTCAGGTCTTTACTGAGACTAATGTCCTGGACGGTACCGACTTCCACCCCCTGATAGCGGATAGGCGTCCGCCCCGGCACGATGCCGTTAGCAGACTGGAAATCGATAGTAATCGTCGATCCACGGTCGTCAAAACTGGTCCAGATGAGCCAGGCGGCAATCAGCAGCGCGATGACCGGCAGCAGCCAGAATGGCGAGATACGACGTTTGGTTTTTATTCTGGCTTCAGTCTGCGAAGCGGGCGTTTCCTGACTCATGTGCGTCCCAAAGTAAGCGGCTGTCCAGCCATTCAACTGCAAGAATAGTTAAAATTACCGCGCCACCGAAGTAAACCGCGGCCGGCCCCATCGTAAAGGCGAGGAGCTGATCGCGATTGATTAGCGACATGGTGAGTGAGATAACAAACAGATCCAGCATCGACCAGCGGCCAATCCAGGTTATCAGCCGCAGCAGCAGGATGCGGGTGCGCAGCCCCTGCTCGCATTTGAATTGTATGCTGAGCAGCAGGGTAAATAACACTATAACTTTGGTGAATGGCACCAAAATACTGGCGATAAACACCACGCCGGCGATGGCGATATTGCTGCTGGCGAGGGAGATGATCCCGGAGAGGATGGTGTCTTCCTGGCGCGCGCCGTTAACGTAAATGATGGAGATCGGCAGCAGGTTGGCCGGTAAGAGCAAAATCAGCGAGGCAATCAGCGCCGCCCAGCTGCGCTGCAGGCTCTGCGGTCGGCGATGGTGCAGCGGCGTGTGGCAGCGCCGGCAGCGGCCGCGGGCGTCGCGGTAGCCGGTGTAGTGGCAGCCGGTGCACACCTGCAGATTGTTATCGGCGCGGGTCGCCGGCCGTTCGGGATAGAATCGCTCCCACAGCTCTTCGACGTTCATATGGATAAGCGTCAGGATGCTCAGCAGCGTCAGGGAGATAAATGCCACGAGGCCGATGCCGGGCTGCAGAAAGGCGTAATCCTGCACCTTGATGGAGGCGACGCCGATGCCCACCAGATAGATATCCAGCATGACCCACTCCTTGAGCTTACCGAGCATTAGCAGCACCGGACGCAGGTTCATCCCCAGCACGTTGCCCAGCCACAGATAGCTAATCGAAACCACCAGCAGCACCGGGGCGACCACCGCGCAAAACAGCACCATCGCGGCGGTAAGCGGATCGCCCTGCGCAGTCATCTGCCAAATTCCATGCAGGACGTTGGCGTCAATGCGAACCCCCAGCAGGTGAAGGCGCAGCAGGGGTTCGGACCAGGCAAAGGGCATTAACAGCAGCATCGCCAGGGCCATGCTGCCCAGACGGGTCAACGACCAGTCGCGGCCATCGCGCACCTTCGCGTTACAGCGCGGACACCAGGCGCTTTGGTTGCGTTTAAGCACTGGTAAGCGAAAGAGCATGTCACACTGCGTACAGCGCTGATAATGCGCATAGGGAAGCGGTGTGCTCACGGCATGCACGACCATCTTATTCGCAGGCTTAAGGGTGGATGTTTTTATCGGCATTTAATACGTACAGGAATGAATGTATCCCACTATCTTAACCTATGAATGAATTCATCTTGAGCCCAAGCGCATTTAATGCTTATTTTAGTAGGCTGTACGTATCAGGCAGTAAGACAACCAAGTGAAGATATAATGAGCAAAACAGAATTTTACGCGGATTTGAACCGCGATTTCCAGGCATTAATGGCAGGTGAAACCAGTTTCCTGGCGATGATCGCCAATACCAGCGCGCTGCTGTTTGAACGACTGGGCGAGGTCAACTGGGCCGGTTTCTATCTTCTGGAAGGCGATACCCTGGTGCTGGGGCCGTTCCAGGGCAAACTGGCCTGCGTGCGGATCCCGGTCGGGCGCGGCGTATGCGGCGCGGCGGTGGCGCAAGCCCAGGTGCAGCGCGTCGAGGACGTCCACGCGTTTGACGGCCACATCGCCTGCGATGCCGCCAGTAATTCGGAAATTGTCTTCCCCCTGCGCGTGAACGACCAGATTATCGGCGTGCTGGATATCGACAGTCCGGCTTACGGCCGCTTCACTGCTGAAGATGAGCAGGGGTTGCGCACGCTGGTCGAGCATCTGGAAAAACTCATCGCGGCCACTGATTATCAAAAAATCTTTACCCGTGTCGTGGGATAATCAACGGATAACGTAGCATTTAGCGAGGACGTCATTATAATGTCGCCTGTTCATGCCTGCGGCTTGTTGGCTACGTCCGTTGTAATCAGGAAATTTCATGGAAAATCAACCTAAGTTGAATAGCAGTAAAGAAGTTATCGCCTTTCTGGCCGAACGTTTCCCTCAGTGCTTCAGCGCTGAAGGCGAAGCGCGCCCCCTGAAAATCGGAATTTTTCAGGATCTCGTTGAGCGAGTGGGTGGTGAGATGAATCTCAGCAAAACCCAGCTTCGCGCTGCATTACGTCTCTATACCTCGAGCTGGCGCTATCTCTACGGCGTAAAAGCCGGCGCTATCCGCGTTGACCTGGACGGCAACCCGTGCGGCGAACTGGAAGAGCAGCACATTGCCCATGCGCGTCAGCAGCTGGAAGAAGCGAAAGCTCGCGTTCAGGCGCAGCGCGCTGCCCAGCAGGCGAAAAAACGCGAAGCCGCTGCCGCTGCAGGCCAGCCGGATGAAGGCGTTCGCCGCGAGCGTAAACCGCGTCCTCAGCAGCCGCGTCGTAAAGAGGGTGCTGAACAGCGTAAACCGCGTCCTGTTGCAGCCAAAGCTCCGCGTGAAGAGCGTCTTACTCCGGTATCGGATGTTTCCGTTCTGACCGTCGGCCAGGCGCTGAAGGTAAAAGCAGGCAATAACGCAATGGACGCCACCGTTGTGGAAATCACCAAAGATGGCGTTCGTGTACAGCTGACTTCTGGTATGTCAATGATTGTACGCGCAGAACACCTGGTGTTCTGAAACGGAGGCCGGGCCAGGCATGAACACATTTTTTAAAATCACCGCGCTTGCGGGCCTGCTGGCAATAGCAGGCCATGCGTTCGCTGTTGATGAAATAACCCGTGCAGATCAAATCCCCGTGCTGAAAGAAGAGCCGCAGCACGCGACGGTGAGCGAGCGCGTGACATCGCGCTTTACCCGCTCTCACTACCGTCAGTTCGATCTCGACAACGCCTTCTCGGCAAAGATTTTTGACCGTTATCTGAACCTGCTGGATTACAGCCATAATGTGCTGCTGGCCAGCGATGTGGCGAAGTTCGCGGCGAAAAAAGACCAAATCGGCGACGAACTGCGCACCGGGAAACTGGACGTCTTCTATGACCTCTACAACCTGGCGCAGCAGCGCCGCTTCGAGCGCTATCAGTATGCGCTGAAGGTGCTGGAACGTCCGATGGACTTTACCGGCAACGATAATTTCAACCTTGACCGCTCCAAAGCGCCGTGGCCGAAAGACGAGGCCGAGCTGAACAAACTGTGGGACGCCAAGGTGAAATTTGACCAGTTAAGCCTGAAGCTGGCGGGGAAAGACGATAAAGAGATCCGCGACACCTTAACCCGTCGCTATAAGTTCGCTATCCGTCGTCTGGCGCAAACCAACAGTGAAGATGTCTTCTCGCTGGCGATGACCGCCTTCGCCCGCGAAATCGACCCGCACACCAACTATCTGTCGCCGCGCAATACCGAGCAGTTCAACACCGAGATGAGTCTCTCACTCGAAGGGATCGGCGCTGTGCTGCAGATGGATGATGACTACACGGTCATTAATTCGCTGGTGGCGGGTGGTCCGGCTGCGAAGAGCAAAGCGATCAGCGTCGGCGACCGCATTGTCGGCGTCGGCCAGACCGGGAAGTCGATGGTCGATGTCATTGGCTGGCGTCTGGATGACGTCGTGGCGCTGATTAAAGGGCCGAAGGGCAGCAAGGTTCGCCTTGAGATCCTGCCGGCCGGCAAAGGGGCCAAGACGCGTATCGTCACCCTGACCCGCGAACGCATCCGTCTGGAAGACCGCGCGGTGAAGATGTCGGTGAAAACCGTCGGTAAAGAAAAAGTCGGCGTGCTGGATATCCCGGGCTTTTACGTCGGCCTGACCGATGACGTGAAAGTGCAGCTGCAGAAGCTGGAAAAACAGAACGTCAGCAGCGTGGTTATCGATCTGCGCAGCAACGGCGGCGGGGCGCTGACCGAAGCGGTATCGCTCTCGGGGCTGTTTATTCCGTCCGGCCCGGTGGTGCAGGTGCGGGATAACAATGGCAAGGTGCGCGAAGACAGCGATAACGATGGCGTAGTCTATTACAAAGGGCCGCTGGTGGTGCTGGTTGACCGCTTTAGCGCCTCAGCGTCTGAGATCTTTGCCGCCGCAATGCAGGATTATGGCCGCGCGCTGATCGTTGGCGAGCCGACCTTCGGTAAAGGTACCGTACAGCAGTATCGCTCGTTGAATCGTATCTACGATCAGATGCTGCGTCCGGACTGGCCGGCGTTAGGTTCCGTTCAGTACACCATCCAGAAGTTCTACCGCATTAACGGCGGCAGTACTCAGCGCAAAGGCGTAACGCCGGATATCATGATGCCAACCGGAAATGAAGATCGCGAAACCGGCGAGCAGTATGAAGACAACGCCCTGCCGTGGGATAGCATCAACGCGGCCACCTACGTGAAGTCCGGGGACCTCGCCCCGTTTGGACCGGAACTGCTCAAGCGCCACGACGAGCGTATTGCCCAGGATCCTGAGTTCCAGTACATCATGAAGGATATTGCCCGTTATAACGCGATGAAGGACAAACGTAACATCGTCTCTCTGAACTACGCGCAGCGTGAAAAAGAGAACGAAGAGGATGATGCGATTCGTCTGGCGCGGATTAACGATCGCCTGAAACGCGAAGGCAAACCGCCGCTGAAAAAACTGGACGATCTGCCGAAGGATTACCAGGAGCCGGATCCGTATCTTGATGAAACGGTCCATATCGCGGTAGACCTGGCGCATCTCGAAAAAGCGCGCCCAGCGGTAGAACCGCCGGCCAGCCAATAAGTCGCCAACGGGCACCCTGAGAGGTGCCCGTTTTTTTTTTGCGCCTGGTCATCGCCATTCAGCTCATCTAACAAAATGTCAACCTGTTCTCCCGCTGTCAGCAAGATGCTACAAAATGTAAAGTTGTGTTTTTATCGTGACTTAGCGGGGGCTGATGGTTGAAAATTGCAGCCTGACCCATACGATGTGGGTAATCGCATAGTGCGTTTTGTTAAATTGAGGTAAAAAGAAAATTATGATGCGAATCGCGCTTTTCCTGCTGACGAACCTGGCAGTGATGGTCGTGTTCGGGCTGGTGTTAAGCCTCACGGGGATCCAATCCAGCAGCATGACCGGTCTGTTGATTATGGCCCTGCTGTTCGGCTTCGGTGGTTCTATCGTTTCGCTGATGATGTCGAAATGGATGGCGCTGAAGTCTGTGGGTGGGGAAGTGATCGAGCAGCCGCGCAACGAAACGGAACGCTGGCTGATGAACACCGTTGCACAGCAGGCGCAGCAGGCGGGCATTGCCATGCCGCAGGTGGCTATCTATCACGCCCCTGACATCAACGCCTTCGCTACCGGCGCGCGTCGCGACGCCTCGCTGGTCGCCGTCAGTACCGGGCTGTTGCAAAACATGAGCCGTGATGAAGCGGAAGCGGTCATCGCCCATGAAATCAGCCACATCGCCAATGGCGATATGGTCACCATGACGCTGATCCAGGGGGTGGTAAACACCTTCGTTATCTTTATCTCCCGCGTTATCGCGCAGATTGCGGCCGGCTTCCTCGGCGGCAACCGGGAAGATGAAGGCGAGAGCAGCAATGGCAACCCGCTGATCTACTTCGCCGTCGCCACGGTACTGGAGCTGGTGTTCGGTATTCTGGCCAGCATTATCACCATGTGGTTCTCTCGTCATCGCGAGTTCCATGCTGATGCCGGCTCGGCGCGCCTGGTGGGCCGCGAGAAGATGATTGCCGCCCTGCAGCGTCTGAAAACCAGCTATGAGCCGCAGGAAGCCAGCAGCATGATGGCGTTCTGCATTAATGGTAAAGCGAAATCCATGAGCGAGCTGTTTATGACCCACCCGCCGCTGGACAAGCGTATTGAAGCCCTGCGTAGCGGTGAATATCTGAAATAGTCCGTCATCTGACGCTGAAAATAAAAATCCGCAGCCCGAGGGCTGCGGATTTTTTTTTGTCCTTCATCGTCAGGCTGCGCGCGGCTGGGTGACGCGCAGACCGCTAATCAGCGCAGCGAGGGTCGCCAGGATGCCGGCCAGCAGCAGGGCGGTGTGGGTGCCGCTGTTGCCGAGCAGGTTGAACAGCAGGGCCACCAGCGCGGCGCCGGTGCTCTGGCCGAGCAGGCGAGCGGTGCCCAGCATGCCGCTGGCGCCGCCGCTGCGATGGCTCGGCGCCGAGGCGACAATGGTGTGGTTGTTGGGCGACTGGAACAGCCCGAAGCCGGCACCGCACAGCGCCATACGCCAGATAATATCCAGATCGGTGGGCGACGCCGGAAGCAGCGCCAGACCGAACAGGCCGCAGGCCATAACCAGCAGCCCAATGGCCCCCAGCAGCCCCGCATGGCATTTCTCGATTAAATAGCCGGCCAGCGGCGCCATCACCATCGTCGCCAGCGGCCACGGCGTCAGCAGCAGGCCGGTTTCCACTTCGCTGCGCCCCATCATCGTCTGCAGGAAGAAAGGCAGAGAGACCATCGCCAGCATCTGTGCGCAGAAGGAGCAGATGGAGGTGCAGATTGAGAGGGAGAAGAGCGGGATGCGCAGCAGATCGACCGGCAGCAGCGGGACGGGCATCGTGAGCTGACGGCGAACGAAGAAAAAGCCTACCACCAGCATAGCGGCGACCTCCGCCAGCACCAGCTGCGTGGACTGGCCCTGGGCGAAACCGCTCAGGGCGGTGATCAACAGCCCGAAGGTCAGCGCGTTCATGATGGCGCTCGGCAAATCGAAGCGGACGATTTTGCTGCGCGCGCTGTTGGGCGGCAGAAAGCGCATGGCCAGGACAAAGGCGACGATGCCGAGAGGCACGTTAATTAAAAACAGCCATTGCCATGAGGCGAGGGAGAGGATTGCGGCGGCGATCGTCGGGCCTGCCGCCGAAGAGACGGCGACGACAAAGGAGTTGATACCCATGCCGCGACCGAGAAAGCGCTGCGGATAAATCAGGCGGATCAACGCCGTGTTTACGCTCATCAGCGCGGCGCCGCCCAGTCCCTGGGCGACGCGGGCGAAGGTCAGCATTTCGAGGCTGCGCGACAGGGCGCAGGCCAGCGAGGTAAAGATAAACACCACCAGCCCTATCTTATAGATACGGCGATAGCCGACCATGTCGCCGAGGAAAGAGAGCGGCAGCAGGGCGATAACAATGGCGATTTGGTAGGCGTTAACGATCCAGATTGAAGCCGCCGGCGAGGCGTTAAGATCGCTGGCGATGGTTGGCAGCGCGACGTTGGCGATAGCCCCGTCGAGCACGGCCATGGTCAGCCCAAGCACAATGGTCAGAATGGCGCCATAGCGTTGCGGCAGCGGCACGCCATCGGATGAATTTTTATCCATGGTGAATATAAGTCTTGAATGAAACGGTTTTTTGAATGATGAGTTTAGCATTGATTATTCCGCAGTATGTCGCAGATTTGTAACGAAGTGGCAGAAGAATGATTGCGGCGCAGAGGCGGCGAATTTATAATAAAAACCGGTTCTAAATTTTATAAAACAGTTACGACGAGGTGATAAATGGCAGGTGCAGATTTGGATAAACAGCCAGATTCTGTCTCTTCGGTATTGAAGGTTTTCGGCATCCTGCAGGCGCTGGGTGAAGAGCGTGAAATTGGCATTACCGAACTGTCCCAGCGCGTCATGATGTCGAAAAGCACCGTTTATCGCTTTTTACAGACCATGAAATCACTGGGCTATGTGGCGCAGGAGGGAGAGTCTGAGAAATACTCCCTCACGCTCAAACTGTTCGAGCTGGGCGCGCGTGCGCTGCAGAACGTCGATCTGGTGCGCAGCGCCGATATTCAGATGCGGGAACTCTCCCGCCTGACGAAAGAGACTATCCATCTTGGCGCGCTGGATGAAGACAGTATTGTTTACATTCACAAGATTGATTCAATGTATAACCTGCGGATGTACTCGCGTATCGGCCGTCGCAACCCGCTGTACAGCACCGCGATTGGCAAGGTTCTGCTGGCGTGGCGCGATCGCAGCGAAGTGGAGCAGATCCTTGACGGCGTGGAGTATAAACGCAGCACCGAGCGGACCATCACCAGTACCGCTGAGTTGCTGAAGGTGCTGGATGGCGTTCGCGAGCAGGGGTATGGCGAAGATAACGAAGAGCAGGAAGAGGGGCTACGCTGCATCGGGGTACCGGTATTCGACCGTTTCGGCGTGGTCATCGCCGGGCTGAGTATCTCTTTCCCGACCTTACGTTTCTCTGAAGAACGTTTGCATGAATATGTGGCGATGCTGCACCAGGCGGCGCGCAAGATTTCTGAGCAGATGGGATATAACGACTACCCCTTCTGACACGGCGCTGAAGCATTGGGCGACCGCGGCGCTATCGTCGCGGTCGCCGGTTCGATCTTAGCCGTTATCGACGACGGTTGCGCTTTTACGCAGCAGCGGGCAGCTGCTGACGCCGATCACGCCGCTATTGGAATGCACATAAAGTGCGGTACTGACCCCACGGGCGGTGAGGTATTGACACTTCAGGCCGAGACCGCCGACGTTTTCTTCACTGTGGAATAATACCCCGTAGCCGCTTAATAATACGCCAATCCATAAGATAGCCACTACGACAATAGTACGAATGATTAATCGCATTGATGCCTCATTATTTGTAAGATCCTTGCCGTGATTTTGACACGAACACGTTTTGAAACAAGTCGATGATTCCTAAACTTGCCTTTCGTATTACAGTTAGCCGCGGTTTAAGAAGGCCGTGTTATCCTGGCGACATAAAGTACTGATGCGGAGAGTGGAGTGAAAAAATTACGGTGGGTTTTACTGATAGTCATCATAGCAGGCTGCCTGTTGCTGTGGACTCAGATGCTTAACGTAATGTGCGACCAGGATGTTCAGTTTTTCAGCGGCATTTGCACTATCAACAAATTTATCCCGTGGTAAGACATTTTTCTGACGACCGATTTCCTTCTGCGCCGCGGGTGGTAGAATGAACGCCTTCTCTTTGAGGTGGTGAAATGAGTGAGTTACTAAATCCTGGGATCTTAAATCTGGCATCGCTGGCCGTGTCTGTGGCGCTGCTGCTTGTCGGTCTGTTGTTATGGTTCTTCGTCAACCGCGCCAGCTCGCGGGCGAATGAGCAGATAGAACTGCTGCAGGCGCTGTTGGATCAGCAAAAGCGGCAGAATGCGCTGCTACGTCGCCTGTGCGAAGCCAGTGCGCCGGAAAAAGAGGACGTGGCTGAGCCGACCGTCGCCGGTAAGGCGAAAGGGGAGGACGAGTTTATCCGCCTGGTGGCAGAGCGCTAAGTACCTCGACAGGTGTGCATCATAAGATGCGCACCTGCATGATAGCGGGCGGTAATATCTTATTCTTATTCCATTATTCCTTTCTCAATGTACTATCCCCTTTTTTACACGCTGTAAATAAAGTGATCCCCGCCGCGTTTATTGTTGGATAACGTGACGCTGTCATCTTTTTTTCATTATTAAGGTGCAGAATTAGCACTATTTTTAGCGTGACGACTAACAGGTTTTATTATCACTACACTGGCGTGGCTTTAGCGATTTTTCGTCTGGGGTTATAACGAATTTTGCGCATCAATATTCATCACGGCCCGCCAGTCGCCCGTATACTGGCAGTTCGTATACGGACATACCTGGACGAAGCGAAGTTGTTGAGCTATGGTAAAAAAGTTGCCGTTACCGGGCTGCGCTCTTGCGTTATTGATAAACGCCATAGCGCCTTGCCAGGGGCGACAAACACGCATAAATGTGCAGGCGATCAAAGGATTACCTTATAATTTGTGCGAACGATCGAGACACGTTTAAAAATGGCTTGCCATTATTTACGTAGTGTGTGATAACACCTTTCGGGTTAAACGAGGTACAGTTCTGTTTATGTGTGGCATTTTCAGTAAAGAAGTCCTGAGTAAACACGTTGTCGTTGAATACCGCTTCTCTGCCGAACCTTAAATTAGTGCCTCATGCAGTTATGTGTCAGTTTTATCTATGTAAACGCCAGCAGGCGAAGAAAACAGTCTAAGGAATTTTGCAAATGGCAAAGATTAAAGGTCAAGTTAAGTGGTTCAACGAGTCTAAAGGTTTTGGTTTCATTACTCCGGCTGATGGCAGCAAAGACGTGTTCGTACACTTCTCCGCTATCCAGGGTAACGGCTTCAAAACTCTGGCTGAAGGCCAGAACGTTGAGTTCGAAATTCAGGACGGCCAGAAAGGTCCGGCTGCAGTTAACGTAACTGCTATCTGATACAAGACCACTCTTCTTGTATAAAAGCCTCGCCTGCGCGGGGCTTTTGCGTTTTTATTGCAAAGCATGTCATTTTTCCCCCTCTCGTCGCGTCTTGTTGCAAATACTCAACTTTATTAGCATTGTGTAGCAGTCTGTTTTGCTAATTTTCTGTTAAATCAGTTGGTTGCAAAAGAATGCCGGAGCTATGGTGCTAAATAAAAAAATGAAGTCCGCCGCCAGCTTTACCCCGATTCGCTTCGGGTTACTCTGCGTGGCCATACTCGGTTGTCTGGGACTGCTATTGGCCCGCGTGGGCTGGCTGCAGATTATTTCCCCCGATAATCTAGTAAAACAAGAGGATATGCGTTCTCTGCGCGAAGAGCCCGTTGCGGTTGAGCGGGGGATGATCACCGACCGGGAAGGACGACCGCTGGCGGTGAGCGTTCCGGTCAGCGCAATCTGGATCGACCCGCAGACCACCATGGAGAAGGGCGGCGTCGGCTACGGACCCCGCTGGCAGGCGATGGCCGAAGCGCTGCATCTCAACCTCGGGGAACTGGCCCAGCGGGTACAGAGCCATCCCCACGCCCGCTTTCTCTATCTGGCGCGGCAGATCAATCCCGAGCAGGCGGCGTGGATTGATAAACTGCATCTGCCAGGCGTCTACCTGCGCGATGAATCGCGGCGTTTCTATCCGGCAGGCCATGTGGCTGCCAATCTGCTGGGCTTTACCAATGTCGATAATCAGGGCATCGAAGGGGTGGAGAAAAGCTTCAACGCCCAGCTGACCGGTAAACCCGGGCGACGTCTGGTGCGGAAAGATAAACATGGCAATGTGATTGAGAACATTACCGAAGTACCGCCTGTGCCGGCGCATAATCTGCAGCTGAGTATCGATGAGCGCCTGCAGACGGTGACGGAAGATGCCCTCGACAACGCTGTTCGCTGGAATAAAGCCGAGTCCGGGGCGGCGGTGCTGATTAAAATCGATACCGGCGAGATCCTGGCGATGGCCAGCTATCCGGACTTCAATCCCAACAATCGCGATGCCGCAACGCTGGATGATTTTCGCAACCGGGCCATCAGCGATACCTTCGAGCCGGGGTCGACCGTCAAACCGCTGGTGATCATGACCGCGCTGCAGCAGGGGATTGTCCAGCCGGACAGCGTCGTGGACACTCATCCGTTTGTCCTCGACGGCCACCGTATCCGCGATGTCGGCTATTATCCGGAGCTGAGCCTGACCGGCATCCTGCAGAAATCCAGCGATACCGGCGTATCGCATCTCTCGCTTGCCATGCCGGTGCAGCATCTGATTGACACCTATACGGCTTTCGGCTTCGGCGAGCCGACGGGGTTGGGGTTGACCGGCGAAAGCGCCGGGCTGATGCCGCATCGTCGTTACTGGGGGCAACTGGATCGCGCCACCTTCGCTTTCGGCTATGGTTTGATGGTTACCCCGCTCCAGCTGGCGCACGTTTACGCCACCATCGGCGGCTTCGGCATACAACGACCGTTGTCGATCACCCGCATCGACCCGCCGGTGATTGGCACGCGCGTAATGCCGGAGAATATTGTTCACAGCGTGGAGCATATGATGGAGAGCGTGGCGCTCCCGGGCGGGGGCGGTACCAAAGCGGCGGTGCGCGACTACCGGGTGGCGGTAAAAACGGGGACGGCGAAGAAAATCGGTCCGGACGGCAAATATATCGACAAATATGTCGCCTATACCGCCGGCGTGGCGCCCGCCAGCCGTCCGCAGTTCGCGCTGGTTGTAGTGATGAACGATCCGAGCAATGGCTCCTATTACGGCGGGGCCGTTTCCGCCCCGGTATTCAGCCAGATTATGGGCGATGTCCTGCGGCTGGAGAACGTCATGCCGGACGGCATGCCACAAGGGGCGGAGAATCTGATCGTTATGCACGACAGCCACCCGCTGGCGCCGGCGCTGTAACAGTGGTCTGCAGGGGCGAATAGCGCTACACTTTCGCCCTTTCAGCGACACCGGAGCCGTCATGTCATACAGTTGCCCCCTTTGCCACGCGCCGCTCAGCCGTAGCGACAATCACTATTCCTGCCCGCAGCGGCACCAGTTCGATCTGGCGAAAGAGGGGTACGTCAACCTGCTACCGGTGCAGTTCAAACGGTCGCGCGATCCCGGCGACAGCGCTGAGATGATGCAGGCCCGTCGGGCGTTCCTCGACGCCGGGCATTATCAGCCGCTGCGGGACGCTATCGCTGAGCGACTGCGGCACGCTGCCCCTCAGGCATTACTGGATATCGGCTGCGGCGAAGGCTATTACACCCACGCATTTGCCGCCATCGCCAGCCGCAGCTGGGGGCTGGACGTGTCGAAGCCGGCAATCCGCGCGGCGGCGAAACGCTATCCGCAGGTGAATTTTTGCGTCGCCTCCAGCCAGCGGCTGCCATTCTCCGATAACAGCTTCGATGCGGTGGTGCGCATTTACGCCCCCTGCAACGCCGGTGAGCTGGCGCGGGTGGTGCGGCCTGGCGGATGGGTGATCACTGCCACGCCGGGACCCCGCCATCTGCTGGAGCTGAAAGGGCTGATTTACGATGAGATCCGCCTGCATGAGCTGAAGACGGAAGCGATGCCGGGGTTCCGCCTGGATGCTCAGCAGCAGCTGGCTTATCCGATGACCCTGACGGGAAGTGAAGCGCAGGCCCTGCTGCAGATGACGCCGTTCGCGTGGCGGGCCAAAGTCGAAGTGCATGACGCGCTGCGTCAGCAGGCGACCTTTGGCTGCCAGACCGATTTTATGATCCATTGCTGGCAGCGTGAGGAGTAAAGCTTAACCGGCGAAATGGCTCCAGAGAATTTCGCTGCCGATGCCAATCAGTACGATACCGCCGAGAATTTCGGCCCGTTTGCCCAGCAGCGGGCCGATAAAGCGACCCACCATGATCCCCAGCGTCGACATGATAAAGGTGGCGCAGCCGATCGCCAGCGCGGTGGTCACAATGCTGACCTGCAGGAAGGCCAGACCGACGCCGACGGCCATCGCGTCAAGGCTGGTGGCGAAGGCGGTGGTGACCAGCAGCCAGAAGCCATGCCGGCGAGGCGCCTCGCACGCCTCGTCGCTATCGCCGCGAAGCCCTTCGACAATCATCCGCCCGCCGAGAAACACCAGCAGAATAAAAGCAATCCAGTGATTCCACTCGAGCACAAACTGGCTGGCCAGCATGCCCAGTCCCCAGCCGACCAGCGGCGTCAGGGTTTCAATGGCGCCAAAAATCAGCCCGGTGCGAACAGCTTCTGAGAATTTGGGTTTATGCAGGGTGGCGCCTTTGCCGATAGAGGCCGCGAAGGCATCCATAGACATGCCGAAAGCGAGAAGAAGGGTTGCGGATAAATTCATGTGCCTGTCCTGACCGGGGATAATCCATATGACACATCGCTGCCCCCAGTAAATATACGCGGAGCCGCTCAATGGCTGAGCAATACGTACAGCAGTGATGTATCTATGGTCTCGCCTGATTGAATCACTTCAACCCGTACGTGCCACGTTTTGCAACGAGTATGTTGACACGTACATTTCCTGACGGGCAGGAAATCGGCTACTCCCCAACGACGGGCGCAACCTTAACATATTTTTAGAATATAAAACAATAACAGAAGAGGGTTATTTTAATAACCAAATGATAACGATTTTCATTTGAATTTATAAGTAAATAAATAGTTAATGAAAAACAGAAGGGCAGAGGGGGAAATATAGCCATGGCTATATAATTCCCCAGACGAAATCTGAAAAAACATGGCGTTGGCTATATTTTTAACTCATTGAGTTGAAACGAGAAGTTTGTATATTTTCTCCAGATCGTCGATATTTCGTACGCGAATCAGCAGCCGCCGTTGCTCTAATTGCATCACCAGTACGCCGTCTTCGGATAAATTCATCTCTTTAATTCGCTGATATTCTATCCACACGTTGGCGAAGAAAAAGCCGCGCGGTTTAAAAATGATTTTCGGCGTACGGATCCAGAATAAATAGAGTCCCATCAGCGCCAGCGCAGATAATAGCCAGGTGGTGATCGCGGTGCCGTGCTGGGTGATGTTGTTATAGATCAGAATGGCGATGAGGCCGACAAAGATCATGCCGTCAACGCGGCTGCGGCGAAGCAGGGGGATGGCCAGCAGCACCGGGCCGTTGCGCCTCGGCATAATAAACTGGTCATACACCGCGTAGGCCAGTAGCGCAAGGATAAACAGGATGATCACCAGGTCCGTGAATGTCATTGCTTTGCGTTCCTCCTGATAAAAAAAAGCCGGGGGCAAGCCCCCGGCGTACAACCTGGAAATTACAGACCCAGCAGACCGACAGCGTAGCCCGCGATACCGATGACAAAGAAGCCAACGATGATCCACAGCGGGTTAACTTTCTTACGCAGCAGCCACATACAGGCGAAGGTCAACAGCAGCGGTACCAGGCCCGGCATCAGCTGGTCGAGGATCGTCTGCACCGTGGTGACGTGAACCTGTCCGTCAGAGCCGGTGATTTTTGACACCACCATCGGAATGTTCACGTGCGTCCACTTGTTAACCAGCGCCCCCATGACAAACAGGCCGAGGATTGACGCCCCCTCAGTCAGTTTCTGCAGGAAGCCGCCGCCCATATCTTTCACGATGTCCACGCCTTTGCGGTAACCGTAGGCGACGCCATAGTAGCGGGTCAGTAGTCGCACCGCGTTGAACAGGATAAAGAACAGCAGTGGTCCGAGCAAGCTTCCGCTCATCGCGATCCCGGCGCCTAAGGCCGCGAACACCGGACGCACCGTACCCCAGAAGATCGGGTCGCCGACGCCGGCCAGCGGCCCCATCAGACCGACTTTGATGCCGTTGATGGCGCCATCGTCAATCTCTGCGCCATTGGCGCGCTGCTCTTCCATCGCCAGCGTTACGCCCAGTACCGGCGCGGCAACGTAAGGATGGGTATTGAAGAACTCAAGGTGACGCTTAATCGCCTGCTTACGCGCATCGTTGTTCTCCGGGTAGAGACGACGAATCGCCGGAACCATAGAGAAGCAGAAGCCCAGCGCCTGCATACGTTCGAAGTTCCATGAACCCTGGAACAGGTTAGAACGAATGAACACGCCACGAATATCACTCTGAGTGAGTTTTTTCTCGGTGGTATTTTTAGTCATATCAACCATTTCGCTCACCTGTTAGTCCAGTTCGTTATCGAGGTCGTTGTTACCAGCCGCCTGAGCAGGGGCACCGGCGATGCGGTTATATTTCGGGCTCAGCTGGATGTAGAGGATTGCCATGACCGCACCAATCACGCCCAGGGCCACCAGGTTGAAGTTGGTGAAGGCGGCGGTGACGAAGCCGAGGTAGAAGAACGGCATCAGGTAGCCCGCGCGCATCATATTGATGACCATCGCGTAACCCACAACCACGATCATGCCGCCGGCGATGTTCAGGCCGCTGGTAACCACTTCAGGGATCGCATTCAGCAGGCCCTGGACTTCGCTGGTACCGACGGAAATGGCCACGATGACGGCCGGGATAGCGATACGCATCGCCTGCAGGAACAGGGATGAGACGTGCAGCCACGACAGGGCGGTCAGGTTGCCATTCTCCGCCGCTTTATCCGCTGCGTGCTGGAAGGCTACGGTGATGGTACGCACGATGATGGTCAGCACCTGGCCTGCAGCCGCCAGCGGGATAGCCAGCGCGATGCCGGCGCCGATGCTCTGATGGCCGGCAATAACCAGAACGGTGGAAATAATGGACGCCAGCGCGGCATCAGGGGCAACCGCCGCACCGATGTTCATCCAGCCCAGGGCGATCATTTCCAGCGTACCGCCGATGATAATACCGGTTTTCATATCGCCGAGAACGGCGCCGATCAGCGTACAGGCGACCAGTGGACGGTGGAACTGAAATTCATCAAGCACCGACTCCATACCCGCAATACACGCGACGATGAACACCAGCACAATCTGAAGAAGGGTAATCTCCATTGTACTTCTCCTGTTGATTAAGTCTTAAAGTGAAAACTGGGGCGCGATCGTCCGGGTTATTTATCAACCTTGGCGATCAGATCCATCATTTTCAGTTTCGGGTCGGTGGACACTTTACGTGCCTCCAGCTCGATACCGCGTGCGTTCAGCTTGTTAAACGCCTCAATATCTTTGGCATCGACCGAAATCGCGTTGTTAACCTGGGTTTTGCCCTGGCGGAACGCCATACCGCCGATGTTGACGCTGGTGATTTTCACGCCGCCCTCGACGACGCGCTCAACGTCGGTCGGGTTAGTAAACAGCAGCATCACGCGCTGTCCGGCGTACATCGGGTTGTTGTAGACGCGGATCATTTTGGCGACGTCCACCACGTGGGCGGTGACGCCCGGCGGCGCAACCTGGGTCAACAGGGTTTTGCGCACGGTATCCGCGGCGACTTCGTCGCTGACGACGATGATGCGGGTGACGTTGGTCTCTTTGGTCCAGCGGGTGGCGACCTGACCATGGATCAGGCGGTCGTCGATACGCGCAAGGCCAATGACCATGTAGTCATTCGGGCCCATCGGTTTGGCCGGGGCGGCGGCTTTTGGCGCCGCGGCAGGAGCGGGCGCAGGGGCCGCTTTTTCCACCGGTTTGGCCTTCAGCGCTTTCACGCCTTCGCTGCCGGTCTCTACCGCTAAGGCGACCAGCTCATCAAAGGAAGGATCGTCATCGCGGGCCATGAAGGTTTCCACCAGCATCGGGATGTTGACGCCGGCGATGACTTCGTAATGCTCTTTATCGACGACAATGCGGCTCGCAGCGTTGAACGGGCTGCCTCCCCATGTATCGACGAGAAACAGCACGCCTTTACTGGTATCCAGTTTTGCCAACTGGGCATTGTATTTCTCGATCAGCGTTTCGGCGTTTTCACCCGGAACGAAATCGATCCAGCCAACGTTTTCCTGCTCGCCCAACAGCATCTCTGCTGTTTTCAGCAGCTGTTCTGCAGCCCAACCATGTGTGCCTATTACAATAGCAATCGTCACTTGCTACCTCCTTTATTATCGTGAATGCATCATCTGCTTTGATACATCCTGAATCACTCTTGAGGACAAAATCGATTCAGTTAGGGTGTAAGATAGAAAATAGTTACTACCGCGAATTATTTTAGACAGTGAAAAAATAATTAATGTGATGAAGATCCGTTAATCAGGCATCGCCTGGTAATAATTTTGCAGCGCAAAAAATAGCCTTAGTTATTGCAAATTCAGGTAAATCTTTTCCAATTTCGATCTATATTTTGCTATGTTTAACTTCCGTTTAATTACTCAGGAGTATAGGGCATAGCCCGCAGTATGGACCGTCATCGACGTCTTTTCACTTTCTGGCACCTGGTTGCCACCTCCACGCATCACGCTTATCTCTCAGCATCTATTGTCGCGTCCGTGCATGACATGGCGATGACTGACGTTGCCGCTAACCGGAGTCGCACATGGAATTGTTAATGGATCCCTCAATCTGGGCCGGCCTGTTGACGCTTATCGTTCTGGAAATTGTGCTCGGTATCGATAACCTGGTGTTTATTGCCATCCTGGCGGACAAGCTGCCGCCGAAGCAGCGTGATAAAGCGCGACTGATCGGCCTGTCGCTGGCGCTGGTGATGCGCCTGGGGCTGTTGTCGGTGATCTCCTGGATGGTGACGCTGACTAAACCGCTGATTACTATCGCCGATTTCTCCTTTTCCGGGCGTGACCTCATCATGCTGCTCGGCGGGATCTTCTTGCTGTTCAAGGCGACAACCGAGCTGCATGAACGGCTGGAAAACCGCCAGCATGACGCCGGTCACGGGAAAGGCTATGCCAGTTTCTGGGTGGTGGTACTGCAGATCGTGGTGCTGGATGCTGTCTTCTCTCTGGATGCGGTGATCACCGCGGTCGGGATGGTGAACCATCTGCCGGTGATGATGGCGGCGGTCGTGATCGCGATGATTATGATGCTGCTGGCATCGAAGCCGTTGACGCGCTTTGTCAACCAGCACCCGACGGTGGTGGTGCTCTGTCTGAGCTTCCTGTTGATGATCGGCCTGAGCCTGGTGGCGGAAGGGTTTGGCTTCCATATTCCGAAAGGGTACCTGTACGCGGCGATCGGTTTCTCGATCATCATTGAGTTCTTTAACCAGGTGGCGCGCCGCAACTTTGTTCGTCACCAGTCGACGCTGCCGCTGCGCGCCCGTACCGCGGATGCGATCCTGCGCCTGATGGGCGGCCGTAAACAGGCCTCCGTCAACCATGACGCCGACAGCCCGGCGTCGGTGCCGGTACCGGAGGGCGCCTTTGCGGAAGAAGAGCGCTACATGATTAACGGCGTGCTGACGCTGGCGCAGCGCTCTCTGCGCAGCATCATGACTCCGCGCGGGGAAATCAGCTGGGTGGACGCTGAGCAGAGTGAAGATGAAATTCGCCGTCAGCTGCTTTCGTCGCCGCACAGTCTGTTCCCGGTCTGCCGCGGAGAACTGGACGAAATCATTGGCATCGTGCGGGCGAAAGAGATGCTGGTGGCCCTGGAGTCGGGCGAAAACGTCGCGGCGCTGGCCTCCGCCTCTCCGGCGATTGTGGTGCCTGAAACGCTGGACCCGATCAATCTGCTCGGCGTCCTGCGTCGCGCGCGCGGCAGTTTCGTCATCGTGACCAATGAATTTGGCGTGGTGCAGGGGCTGGTGACGCCGCTGGACGTCCTGGAAGCGATCGCCGGTGAATTCCCGGACGCCGATGAGACGCCGGAGATCGTTATCGATGGCGACGGCTGGCTTATTAAGGGGTCGACCGACCTGCATGCGCTGCAGCAGGCGCTGGGGCTGGATCCGCTGATCAATGACGATGAGGATATTGCCACCGTTGCCGGTCTGGTGATCTCCGCCAATGGCCATATCCCGCGCATTGGCGACGTGGTGTCGCTGCCGCCGCTGCATTTCACCGTGGTGGAAGCGAATGACTACCGGGTCGATCTGGTTCGCGCGGTGGTCACCCGTCCGCCGAGCGACGAAGAAGAGTAATCGTCCTGCGCGCCGGTCCCCGTGGGGGCCGGCGAGTTATTCTGTTGCCTCTTGACTGGCCAGCCACGCCGGGAACGCCTCCACTGGCATCGGCCGCGCATAATAAAACCCCTGCAGCACATCGACGCCGTGGTTTCTGAGGTAGTTTTCCTGCTCCAGCGTCTCCACCCCTTCGGCAACGGTAATAATATTCAGCCGGTTGGCGAGGGAGATAATGATATCGGTCACCGTGGCATTGACGCTGTCTATCCCCACCGAGCTGGTAAACGAGCGGTCAATCTTCAGCACGTCCGGGCGCAGTTTTTCCAGCCATGAGAGCGAACTGTTGCCGGTGCCAAAGTCATCGATCGCCAGCTGTACGCCTTTCAGGTGCAGATCTTCGGCCATATGCTGGTCGCCATCCTGCAGGACATCGCGTTCGGTCAGCTCGACCACCAGCTGTTGTACCGGGTTCATGCTGAACCAGTAATTATGCAGGTCATGCAGCAGTAAGCCGTTGGCGAAGTGGCGGGCAGCGACGTTAATGGCGATATGAAATTGGCGGTCGCTGGGAAAAACATCCAGACGGCGGGCGGTTTCGGCAATGACGTAGCGGGTGAGGGGGATGATCAGATTGTCCCCTTCGGCGATGGGAATAAACACCTCCGGCGAAATCGCTCCGCGGCGAGGGTTGTTCCAGCGCAGCAGGATCTCCACCCCGCAGCAGCGGCCGCTGCGCGCATCCTGCAGCGGCTGGCACCAGAGGGCAAACTCCCGGGCGGAAATACCGAGGCTTATCTCCCGCGAGAAGCTCATTCTTCCGGCGGTGGCCAGCCAGGCGATGCCTGTCATTAGCAGGCTGAAGATCAGCGCCAGCGGCAGCTCGCCGGGCAGTTCTTCGAGGGCGATTGTCGAGGCGCCAGGGCCGTTGATGTTGATGGTAAACGGAAACTCGCTAGAGCGTTGGCGATAAATCACCGTTCCCTGCGGGGTATGCGTTTTATCGAGAAGCCCATCGCGGCTGCTAAAATAACGATCGCCAACCTGCAGGCTGACGTCGCTTATCAGGGATGATTTTTCGTTGAGAATTAAGGTCCCCAGCAGCTCGATATTGACAATCAACATCACGCCGTCCTGGCCGCTTTCCGGGGTGGGGTACCACTGGATCAATACCGGCGTCCCTTTAAGCAGCGATTTTTCGGTTGAAAAGAGTAATAAGGGATGGGGGGCTGGCAGCGAGGGCTGCAGCTGGTGTAAATCCGCCTGCCGTTGCCCGAAAATACTCGAACAGTAAACGATACCGTCCGTCACGAGGACGACGGAACGAACGGTCTGCAACGAAGCTGCCATTTTGCGCAGGGTCAGATGGATATCCGGGCAGCGTTTGCCCACCAGAGGAAGCAGGGTGGTGCGCTCCGCGCTCAGCGGGCGCAGGATATTATTCAGCGCCGCCACCCGCTGGCTGGCGGCCGTGCGAATATAGTCTTCATTTTCGCTACGCTGCGAAATAAATCGAATGGCTAAGGTGGCGCCCAGGGTCACCAGGGCGACCAGCAGGCAGACTATAATGCGTTTGCGGCGATAGGCCGTAATGACTTTTTGTGCAGTCTGCATGTGCGACACCCTGTCGACAGGACGAGTGGTTAAGCGTGGCTTATTTAATAGAGCAATTGTAGTGGCAGAATATCGCCAGGTATAGAAAAAAGAAAATGCGCCACGGAGGGCGCATCAGGAAGGCAGGGGCTTTTAGTTACCCTCGCTCCGCGCCTGCGCCCCGGGAGGCGGCAGGCGAAAGCCAACATGTTAGTCACACTGAACTTTAATCGCCAGGCCGCCTCGCGAGGTTTCGCGGTACTTGGCGTTCATGTCTTTGCCGGTTTCGTACATGGTCTCGATCACTTTATCGAGCGAGACGCGCGGTTCGCTGGTGCGGCGCATCGCCATCCGCGCGGCGTTGATCGCTTTCACGGAGGCGATGGCGTTACGTTCTATGCACGGCACCTGTACCTGGCCGGCGACCGGGTCGCAGGTCAGGCCGAGGTTGTGTTCCATACCGATCTCCGCCGCCACGCAGACCTGCTCCGGGCTGGCGCCGAGCAGTTCAGCCAGACCCGCCGCCGCCATCGAGCAGGCGACGCCCACTTCGCCCTGACAGCCGACTTCGGCGCCGGAAATGGAGGCATTCATCTTGTACAGCGCGCCGATCGCACCGCAGGCCATAAAGTAGCGGATATAGATCTCCGGGCTGACGGATTCGATAAAGTGATCGTAATAGGCGAGTACCGCCGGAACGATGCCGCAGGCGCCGTTGGTCGGCGCGGTCACCACGCGACCGCCGGCGGCATTCTCTTCATTGACCGCCAGCGCGAACATGTTGACCCAGTCAACGACGTTCATCGGATCGCTGGAGAGCTTATCGCTGGCCACCAGCAGACGACGCAGCGCCGAGGCGCGACGCGGCACGCGCAGCGGGCCAGGCAGCACGCCTTCGGTGTTCATGCCGCGGTCGATACAGGCGCGCATGGTCTGCCAGACATTAGCGAAATAGTCCTCGATCTCTTTTTTGCTGTGCAGCGCCAGCTCGTTCTGCATTACCATCCCGGAGAGCGACAGGCCGGTCTCTTTGCAGTAGGCCAGCATTTCCTGCGCCGATTTGAACGGGTAGGGCACCTGTAGTTCGTTGGCGTTTTCTTTGCCGAAGTGCTCTTCGTCGACGATAAAGCCGCCGCCAATCGAGTAATAGGTCTTGCAGTAGAGCTCTTTCTCGCCGGCCCAGGCATGAATGGTCATGCCGTTTTCGTGCAGCGGCAGATTGTCGCTGCGAAAACGCATGCCGTCATCCGCCGGGAAGTCGACTTCGTGCTGACCGTTGGCCAGCAGCAGACGGCCGCGTGTCTCGACGTCACGGATAAATGCCGGTATCGCGTCTATATCGACCGTATCGGGCTGATTGCCCGCCAGTCCCATGATAATGGCGATGTCCGTATGGTGGCCTTTGCCGGTTAATGACAGCGAACCGTAGACGTCAAC
Organism: Klebsiella sp. 2019SCSN059; assembly: GCF_021739525.1. Taxonomy (NCBI): domain Bacteria; kingdom Pseudomonadati; phylum Pseudomonadota; class Gammaproteobacteria; order Enterobacterales; family Enterobacteriaceae; genus Klebsiella; species Klebsiella sp. 2019SCSN059. Next base: position 46,276 of record NZ_JAKKOM010000001.1, read on the forward strand.
CGCCACGCGGGTCACTGCATTAAGCAATCCTTTTTCGACCAGGTCATCGACGAACTGTTTACCGGCCTTCATCGGGCCAACAGTGTGGGAAGATGAGGGACCAATCCCCACCTTGAACATGTCGAATAGACTAATCACGATAATACTCCTGACAGGGTTACCGCGGGTGCGGTAACGATGTAATAACTGCGCATAGTGTAAGAGGGAAGCGCCCTGTCAGTTCAACTATTCACATGAATTAAACTAATGGATAACCGCGATTTTACTAATAGTGAGAGCGCCCTCTCATAATCAGTATAGCTAAGGGCGCGCGCCTATCTGCAGCGCCAGCTCGCGAATGATCCCGGCGGTCATCCCCCAGACAAAATAATGCTGGTACCAGGAGAGCCAGACGCGGTGGTCGTTGCCCCGGCGGTGGATATCGAGCGGATGATAGCGCCCGAGGCGCAGGGCCTCGGCGAGCGGCATTTCAAATACCGCGGAGACTTCGTCCTGGCTGGCGTGATAGTGCAGATCCGGCGGAATAATACCCACCACCGGCGTCACCTGGAAGCCGGTGACGCTGTCCACCGGCGGCAGAACGCCAATCACCTCAACCGTCTCCGGCGGGATCGCCACCTCTTCCTGGGCTTCGCGCAGAGCGGCGGCGATAAGGGTCGCATCGGTATTATCTACCGCCCCGCCGGGAAAGGCGACCTGGCCGGCGTGCTTGCGCAGCAGCGGCGAGCGCTGGGTCAGCAGTAGGCCAGGCTGCGGCCGGCGCACGATCGGCACCAGTACCGCCGCCTGCCGCTGATTGAGCGCATGGCGCGAAGGCTGAGGGCGCAGCAGCTGGAAGCGGGACAGAAAATCATCCAGATTGAGGGCGTGGTCCGCCATGGTCTAGTTCTCCAGTTGGTGCAGGATACGATTAACTTTATCAAAAGTTTCCTGATATTCCGCATCTTCCTCGCTGTCCGCGACGATACCGCCCCCGGCGGAGCAATACAGTTGCCCCTGCCAGGCCGTCAGGGTGCGAATGGTGATGTTGGTATCCATATTGCCGCAATAGCTCAGATAGCCGACGCTCCCGCACCAGGCGTTGCGTCGCTGGGGTTCCAGTTCATCAATAATCTCCATCGCCCGTACCTTCGGCGCGCCGGTGATCGACCCTCCGGGGAAGGCGGCGCGCAGCAGATCGCTGGCATGAAGCGTCGCCGGCAGGCGGGCGGTGATGGTGCTGACCAGATGATGGACCGCCGGGAACGGCTCCACCACGAACAGCTCGGGGACCAGCACGCTGCCCGGGACGGCGACGCGGCCGATGTCGTTGCGCATCAGGTCGACAATCATTAAATTCTCAGCGCGGTCTTTCGGCGAGTTAGCCAGCTTCTCCGCCTGCTGCGCATCCGCCAGCGGCGAATCGAGCCGCGGCAGGGTGCCCTTAATCGGGCGCGTCTGGATCTCACCCTGGCGGAGCTGAATAAATCGCTCCGGCGACAGGCTTAAAATTGCCCCTTCCGCAAGGCGGATGAAGGCGCTAAAGGGGGCGCGGTTGGCGGCGTTCAGCCGGCGGAAGGCCAGCCATTCATCCCCGACGTAGCGGGCCTGAAAACGCTGGGCGAGGTTGACCTGATAGCAGTCACCGCTGCGCAGATAGGCCTGCACCTGACGAAATTTCTCGCCATACTGCTGGCGGCTCATATTTGACTGCCAGGCCGAGGTCAGGGCGAAGGTTTCACCCGGCGCCGGCGTTTGCGCCTCCAGCCACTGCAGACGCTGCTGCGGGTCGTCATAGCTGAGCAGCGAAACCTGCTGGCGCTGATGGTCGACGATCAGCGCCCAGTCATAAATCCCCACCGCCATATCCGGCAGCGCGATATCGGCCTGCGCGGCAGCGGGAAGTCGCTCAAAACGGCGGCCCAGATCGTAACCGAAAAGCCCCAGCGCGCCACCAAGAAACGGCAGATCCTCATGGGGCTGCGGCGTGAACGGCTGACGATCCAGCTGCTGCTGAAGCAGTTGCAGCGGATCGTCAGCCGAGACACAAACGGTCTCGCCGTCATCGATCCAGGTCTGTTCACCGCGCGTCAGCAACGTGGCGCGCGGGGCCGCCACCAGGATATCAAAACGGTTATGCGGATGGTCGGCAAAGCCGGAATGCAGCAGCATCGCCCAGGGCATGGCGCTTAACGGCGTAAAATAGTATTCGGCGGCATCCGGGCGCCAGGGCAGGGTAATAATCGCGGGGGACAACATCTTTCTCGATCCTGAACGTTACCGTCCCTCTGGCGTAGGCGGGGACGGCGTGAAATAATTACGCCCCACAATGTAGCAGGAGTACAAGATGTTTGCAGGTTTACCTTCGCTGAGCCACGAGCAACAGCAAAAAGCGGTCGAACGTATCCAGGAACTGATGGCCCAGGGGATGAGCAGCGGCCAGGCGATTGCCCTGGTGGCGGAAGAGCTACGCGCGACGCATACCGGCGAACGGATCGTCGCGCGCTTTGAAGATGAAGACGAAGACGAGTAATTACACCGCGGCGATGATTTTGATCTCAACTTTATATTGCGGGTTCATCAGCGTCGCTTCCACCGTGCAGCGCACCGGGGCGTGACCGGCTACCACCCAGGCGTCCCAGGCTTTATTCATCGCCGCAAAGTCGCTTTTGTCGGCAAGGAAAATAGTGGCGTCAAGAATACGCGACTTGTCGCTGCCCTGTTTTTCCAGCACCGCGTCAATCTGCGCCAGGGTGTTGGCGGTCTGCTCGAAGGCATCGGCATCAAGATTCGCCGGTACGCCGGTGTAGTAAAGGGTCTGATTGTGGATCACCACATCTGACCAGCGGGCTTCGGCATCAATACGCGTAATTGTCATTTCTCATTCCTCTTTGAGCATTCCATTCGGCAGCGGCAAGACTGCCATAATGTTCCGCTCGCGTCACTACCCGGACTGGCGAAACGCCGTCCTCCCTGACATAATCACTGTCCAAATAACCAGGGGGCAATGTGATCGACGATTTTGCAGCAGACGGCCAGCTAGCCAAAGCCATACCGGGATTTAAACCGCGCGAGCCGCAGCGCCAGATGGCGGTGGCGGTCAGCGAAGCGATTGAGGCCTCCCGGCCGCTGGTGGTGGAAGCGGGGACCGGAACCGGTAAAACCTACGCTTACCTGGCGCCGGCGCTGCGGGCGAAAAAAAAGGTGATTATCTCCACCGGGTCGAAAGCGCTGCAGGATCAGCTCTACAGCCGCGATCTGCCCACCGTCGCCAAAGCGCTCAAATTCACCGGCAAACTGGCGCTGCTAAAAGGGCGCTCCAACTACCTGTGCCTCGAACGCCTGGAACAGCAGGCGCTGGCGGGCGGCGATCTGCCGGTGCAAACCCTCAGCGACGTGATCCTCCTGCGCTCCTGGTCGAACCAAACCCAGGATGGCGATATCAGCACCTGCGCCAGCGTGGCGGAAGATTCCCAGGCCTGGCCGCTGGTCACCAGCACCAACGATAACTGCCTCGGCAGCGACTGCCCGCTGTATAAAGATTGCTTCGTGGTGAAGGCGCGTAAAAAAGCGATGGACGCCGACGTGGTGGTGGTCAACCATCATCTGTTTCTTGCCGATATGGTGGTCAAAGAGAGCGGCTTTGCCGAACTGATCCCCGAGGCGGAGGTGATGATCTTCGACGAAGCCCATCAGCTGCCGGATATCGCCAGCCAGTACTTTGGCCAGTCGCTCTCCAGCCGCCAGCTGCTGGATCTGGCGAAAGACATCACCATTGCCTACCGCACCGAACTGAAAGACACCCAGCAGCTGCAAAAATGCGCCGACCGCCTGGCGCAAAGCGCCCAGGATTTTCGCCTGCAGCTGGGGGACCCGGGCTACCGCGGCAACCTGCGCGAGCTGCTGGCGGACAGCCACATTCAGCGGGCGCTGCTGCTGCTCGATGATGCTCTTGAACTGTGTTACGACGTCGCCAAGCTCTCGCTGGGGCGCTCGGCGCTGCTCGACGCCGCCTTTGAGCGCGCCACGCTTTATCGCGGGCGTCTGAAGCGGCTGAAAGAGATCAATCAGCCGGGCTACAGCTACTGGTATGAGTGCACCTCGCGCCACTTTACCCTTGCGCTGACGCCGTTGACCGTGGCCGAGAAGTTTAAAGAGGTGATGGCGCAGAAGTCGGGAAGCTGGATCTTTACCTCGGCGACGCTGTCGGTAAATGACGATCTCCACCACTTCACCGCCCGGCTGGGGATCGACGAGGCGCAGACTCTGCTGCTGCCTAGCCCCTTTGACTATCAGCATCAGGCGCTGCTCTGCGTACCGCGTAATCTACCGCTGCCGAACCAGCCCGGCGCGGCGCGCCATCTGGCGGCCATGCTTAAACCGCTGATCGAGGCTAACGACGGTCGCTGCTTTATGCTGTGTACTTCGCACGCCATGATGCGCGATCTGGCGGAGCAGTTCCGCGCCACCATGACCCTGCCGGTGCTGCTGCAGGGCGAGACCAGTAAAGGCCAGCTGCTGCAGCAGTTCGTCAGCGCCGGCAACGCCCTGCTGGTGGCCACCAGCAGCTTCTGGGAAGGGGTCGATGTGCGCGGAGACGCGCTGTCGCTGGTGATCATCGATAAGCTGCCGTTTACCTCGCCGGATGACCCGCTGCTGAAAGCGCGGATGGAAGATTGCCGGCTACGCGGCGGCGATCCGTTCGATGAAGTGCAGCTCCCGGACGCGGTGATCACCCTCAAGCAGGGGGTGGGGCGGCTGATCCGCGATATCGACGACCGTGGGGTGCTGGTTATCTGTGACAATCGGCTGGTGATGCGCCCTTACGGCGCGGTGTTCCTGGCCAGCCTGCCGCCCGCGCCGCGGACCCGCGATATCCGCCGGGCGGTGCGCTTCCTCGCCGTGCCGCCGGCAAGGTAATCCGCCCTAAAATGTGTTAAGCTGCGCGCCATTTTGTTAATTAGCGGTTCCCACTAGACTTCGGGCGGTGTGGCGACGGATTGACCGTCTGCCGGTAAACAGGCTGCCTGAAGGCCTGAACTATGTAACGAGAGCGTGACCACCCATGCGAATTTTGGCTATCGATACCGCCACAGAGGCCTGCTCCGCGGCGCTGTGGAATGATGACACCCTTAGTGCTCATTTCGAAATTTGTCCCCGCGAACACACCCAACGTATCCTGCCGCTGGTGCAGGAGGTTCTCACCGAGAGCGGCACCACTCTGACCGACCTGGACGCGCTGGCCTTTGGCCGCGGCCCGGGCAGCTTTACCGGCGTGCGTATCGGCATCGGTATCGCCCAGGGGCTGGCGCTCGGCGCGGAGCTGCCGATGATCGGCGTTTCCACGCTGGCCACCATGGCGCAAGGCGCCTGGCGCAAAACCTGCGCCACCCGCGTGCTGGCGGCGATTGACGCCAGGATGGGTGAAGTCTACTGGGCTGAGTACCAGCGCGACGAGCAGGGCGTCTGGCACGGCGAAGAGACGGAAGCGGTGCTCAAACCGGACGCGGTGGCCGAACGGCTGGCGCAGCTTTCCGGCGAATGGGCCACCGTCGGCACCGGCTGGCAGGCGTGGCCGGATCTGGCGAAAGAGAGCGGACTGACCTTAAGCAGCGGCGAAATTGAACTGCCGGCGGCAGAGGATATGCTGCCGTTAGCCTGTTATCTGCTGGCGGCAGGGAAAACCGTGGCCGTGGAGAAAGCGGAGCCGGTTTATTTGCGTAACGAGGTGGCGTGGAAGAAACTTCCGGGCCGCGAGTGAATCTCAGTAACAAGAAGACTGAGAAAAGGAGTCGCATCATGGCGGGTCAAAAACAGGGCGTTCGCTGGCTGCTGGGCGCGGCGGTTGCCGTTGCGCTGAGCGGCTGCGTATCGGTGCCGGATGCCATCAAAGGCACCAGCCCCACGCCGCAGCAGGATTTGGTGCGGGTGATGAACGCCCCGCAGCTGTACGTTGGTCAGGAAGCGCGCTTTGGCGGCAAGGTGGTCAACGTGCAGAACCAGCAGGGTAAAACCCGCTTAGAAATCGCTACCGTGCCGCTGGACAGCGGTGCGCGGCCGGAACTGGGCGAACCCTCGCGCGGGCGAATCTTTGCCGATGTTAACGGCTTCCTCGATCCGGTGGACTTCCGGGGTCAGCTGGTGACCGTGGTCGGGCCGATTGCCGGGGTGGTCGATGGCAAAGTGGGTAGCACGCCCTACAAATTTATGCTGATGAACGCCACCGGCTACAAACGCTGGAACGTGGTGCAGCAGGTGGTGATGCCCCCGCAGCCCATCGACCCGTGGATGCTGGGTCCCCGCCCCTGGGGGTACGGCTATGGCGGATGGGGATGGTACAACCCCGGCCCTGCTGAGGTAAGAAACGTTGTAACTGAATGATTTTGTTGTTTTTGTTAGTTCAAAGAAACAGCGGCCAGTCCGCTGTTTCTTTGTTTTCAGTCGAATAAGAAAAAAAATAGTGACGCGCTTCGCAACCTGCTCATTGCCTAATTAATAAACTGGTACGCTGAGTTAATATAATGTTAACAAAATGTATTTCCCAGGGGCTGTGATGACGACGAATAACTATTTCAGAGGTGATGCAGTGAAAAAGGTTTGGCTAAACCGTTATCCCGCAGATGTTCCGGCGGAGATAAATCCTGACCGCTATCAATCCCTGGTTGAACTGTTTGAACATGCCACCACCCGCTACGCCGACCAACCGGCGTTTATCAATATGGGTGAAGTGATGACCTACCGTAAGCTGGAAGAGCGCAGTCGCGCCTTCGCCGCTTACCTTCAGGAGGGCTTAGGGTTACAGAAGGGCGATCGGGTGGCCCTGATGATGCCTAACCTGCTGCAGTATCCGGTGGCCCTGTTTGGCATCCTGCGCGCCGGGATGATCGTGGTCAACGTCAACCCCTTATATACCCCGCGTGAACTGGAGCATCAGCTCAACGACAGCGGCGCGGCGGCGATCGTCATCGTCTCCAACTTTGCCCATACCCTGGAAAAAGTGGTGGCGAAGACCCAGGTGAAACACGTGATCCTGACGCGCATGGGCGATCAGCTCTCCACCGCCAAAGGCACGCTGGTGAACTTTGTGGTCAAGTACATCAAGCGCCTGGTGCCGAAGTACCATCTGCCGGATGCCATCTCGTTTCGCAGCGCGCTGCAGCACGGCTATCGCATGCAGTACGTGAAGCCGGAGATCGTTGCGGAAGATCTGGCGTTTCTGCAGTACACCGGGGGCACTACCGGGGTGGCTAAAGGGGCGATGCTGACCCATCGCAACATGCTGGCCAACCTCGAGCAGGTCAATGCCACCTACGGCCCGCTGCTGCATCGCGGCAAAGAGTTCGTGGTGACCGCGCTGCCGCTGTATCACATTTTCGCCCTCACCATGAACTGCCTGCTGTTTATCGAGCTGGGCGGGCAGAATCTGCTGATCACCAACCCGCGCGACATACCCGGACTGGTGAAGGAGCTGGCGAAATATCCCTTTACCGCCATGACCGGGGTCAATACCCTGTTCAACGCCTTGCTGAACAACAAAGAGTTCCAGCAGCTTGATTTCTCCTCGCTGCACCTCTCCGCCGGCGGCGGCATGCCGGTGCAGCAGGCGGTGGCTGAGCGCTGGGTGAAACTGACCGGGCAATATCTGCTTGAGGGTTACGGACTGACCGAGTGTTCGCCGCTGGTCAGCGTCAACCCCCACGATATCGACTACCACAGCGGCAGCATTGGTCTGCCGGTGCCTTCCACCGAAGCCAAACTGGTGGATGATGACGATAACGAAGTGGCGCCGGGCCAGCCTGGCGAACTCTGTATCAAGGGGCCGCAGGTGATGCTGGGCTACTGGCAGCGACCTGACGCGACGGATGAGATCATCAAGAACGGCTGGCTGCACACCGGGGATATTGCGGTGATGGATGAAGAGGGGTTCCTGCGCATCGTCGATCGGAAAAAAGATATGATCCTGGTGTCGGGTTTTAACGTCTATCCGAATGAAATCGAAGATGTGGTCATGCAGCACAGCGGCGTGCTGGAGGTGGCGGCCATCGGCGTGCCGTCCGGCAGCAGCGGCGAAGCGGTGAAGATCTTCGTGGTGAAGAAAGATGCCGCGTTAACCGAAGAAGCGCTGATTACGTTCTGCCGACGCCATTTGACCGGCTATAAGGTGCCGAAACTGGTGGAATTCCGTGACGAACTGCCGAAATCCAACGTCGGGAAAATTTTGCGGCGAGAACTGCGTGACGAAGCGCGCGCTAAAGTGGACAATAAAGGCTGAGTAACGAATGAGTCGCCAGACGCCGGCTACGCCGGCGTTTTTTATGGGCGCAAGTTAAGAGAGTATGCTTTGAACTATCAGATGATCACCACCGACGATGGCCTGCGCGCTGTCTGCGAAGCGGCAAGCGCGGCCTCCGCCGTCGCTCTGGATACGGAATTTGTCCGTACCCGCACCTATTACCCGCAGCTGGGCCTGCTGCAGCTGTTCGACGGCCACCAGGTCTCTCTGATCGATCCCTTGACGATTAACGACTGGGCGCCGATGCGCGACCTGCTGCTCAACCCGGATGTGACCAAATATCTGCATGCCGGCAGCGAAGATTTAGAAGTCTTCCTCAACGCGTTCAACCTGATGCCGCAGCCGCTGATCGACACCCAGATCCTGGCGGCCTTCTGCGGTCGGCCGATGTCCTGGGGCTTTGCCTCGATGGTGGAAGAGTATTCCGGGGTCGCGCTGGACAAAAGCGAATCCCGCACCGACTGGCTGGCGCGACCGCTGACCGAGCGTCAGTGTGAATACGCTGCGGCCGACGTCTGGTACCTGCTGCCGATCGCCAGCCAATTAATGGCGGAGACCGATCGCGCGGGCTGGCTATCGGCGGCACTGGACGAATGCCGCCTGATGCAGCAGCGCCGTCAGGAGGTGGTCGACCCGGCCGAGGCCTGGCGCGATATCGGCAACGCCTGGCAGCTGCGTACCCGCCAGCTGGGCTGCCTGCAGCTGCTGGCGGAGTGGCGTCTGCGCAAAGCGCGTGAGCGCGACCTGGCGGTGAACTTTGTGGTGCGGGAAGAGCATCTGTGGAGCGTGGCGCGCTATATGCCCACCAGCCTCGGCGAGCTCGACAGCCTCGGGTTGTCCGGTAGCGAAATTCGCTTCCATGGCAAAACGCTGATCGGCCTGGTCGAGAAAGCCCAGGCGCTGCCGGAGTCGTCGCTGCCGGCGCCGCTGCAGAATCTGATCGACATGCCGGGCTACCGCAAAGCCTTTAAAGAGATTAAAGCGCTGGTGCAGGAAGTGAGCGCGGAGAAGGGCGTAAGCGCGGAGCTGCTGGCGTCGCGTCGACAGATCAACCAGCTGCTGAACTGGCACTGGCAGCTGAAAACGCAGGCCGCTGAGCCTGAGCTGATTTCCGGTTGGCGTGGTGAGCTGATGGGCGAACGGCTGAAGACGCTGTTAAACGACTATCCGCGCTAGCGGGCGGTCTGGTTCAGGCTATAAAAAAACCGGCGGCGCGTGGCGTAGCCGGTCTTTTTTCGGGATGGAACAGCAGGTCAGGGTTTCGACTCTTCCGTTTCGGGTAGGGTCACGTTCAGCTCAAGAATGGAAATATCACCGTCCCGTTGCTCCAGCTGCACGCTGACCATCTCCGGGTCGATCTGCACGTATTTGCAGATCACTTCCAGGATATCTTTGCGCAACTGCGGCAGGTAATGCGGCTCCGCGTCCCCGCGGCGGCGCTCGGCGACGATGATTTGCAGGCGTTCTTTCGCAATATTAGCCGTGTTCTTTTTTCGCGAGAGAAAAAAGTCGAGTAAAGCCATAATTTATCCTCCGAACAGGCGTTTGAGGAATCCTTTCTTCTCTTCTTCAATGAAGCGGAAAGGGCGTTCTTCTCCGAGCAGACGTTCAACGGTATCGGCATAGGCTTTGCCTGCGTCCGACGCGGCATCGAGGATCACGGGCTCACCCTGGTTGGATGCACGCAGGACTGACTGGTCTTCCGGGATCACGCCCACCAGGTTGATGCGCAGAATCTCCAGCACGTCTTCCATGCTCAGCATATCGCCTTTATTGACGCGGCCTGGATTGTAGCGGGTCAGCAGCAGGTGCTCTTTGATCGGCTCTTCGCCATTTTCCGCGCGGCGGGATTTGGAAGCGAGAATGCCAAGGATACGGTCGGAGTCGCGAACGGAGGAGACTTCCGGGTTGGTGGTGATAATGGCTTCATCAGCAAAATAGAGCGCCATCAGCGCACCGGTTTCAATGCCTGCCGGGGAATCACAGACGATGAAATCGAACTCCATCTTCTTCAGTTCTTCGAGAACTTTGTCGACGCCTTCGCGGGTCAGGGCGTCTTTATCCCGGGTCTGGGAAGCCGGGAGAATGTAGAGGTTTTCCGTGCGCTTATCTTTGATCAGCGCCTGGTTCAATGTGGCATCGCCCTGGATGACGTTGACGAAATCATAAACGACGCGACGTTCGCAGCCCATAATCAGGTCGAGGTTACGCAGGCCGATATCGAAGTCGATAACGACGGTTTTCTTTCCCTTCTGGGCCAAACCTGTAGCGATGGCCGCGCTGGAGGTGGTCTTGCCAACGCCCCCTTTACCCGAAGTCACAACAATAATGCGTGCCATAGAAATTCCTTGTTAAAAAGGGATTAATTTAACGGTTGAATTGTCAAAGCGCTTTCGCCTAAACGCAGGCGTGCCGCTTTGCCATAAAATTCGGCCGGGATGTTATCGCTCAGCCAATATTCCCCGGCGATGGAGACCAGCTCCGCCGCAAGGTGGGTACAAAATATCTGGGCGTCTCTGTCGCCACCGGCGCCTGCCAATGCGCGTCCTCGCATCATGCCATATACATGGATATTGCCGTCAGCGATAAGTTCCGCGCCGGCACTCACATGATTTGTAACAATAAGATCACAGTGTGGCGCATAAATGCGCTGACCGGAACGTACCGGCTGGTCAATCAAACGCGTTTTTGTGATCTGGTTAGCAACTGGCGGCGGCGGGGCAGGTTCGGACGGTGCCGGACGAGGGGCTTTTTCTTTCCCTTCGGTTAATAACGGGATACCGGCGCGGTCGATTTCGGTTTTCAGGCGCGGGATTTTGCATCCGCTGACGCCCATAATACGTAAACCGGTCGCGGCGATAGCCTCGTTGACGGCGCGCCATTCGACGCTCTCCTCGACGCTGGCGATATTCACCACCACCGGAGCATGGCGTAAAAAGGCGGGAGCCTGGGCGATTTTGTCTTCTAACGCCTGACGAATAACCTCGGGATTTGCATCGTGCAAATGAACGACAGATAACGTGAAGCTACTGCCTTTAAGTTCGATTGGCGTATTTGACATCCTGGCCTTACTCAATTTGCTGTTTATCGACCGCCGAAGTGCGGTGATATTCCGAAGACTAAAAGGCATGTTATAGTCACTCATATATTGAGGCAAGTGACCACGGGTCTAATTCCGAGTAAAACTATGTTTTGTGTGATCTATCGAAGTACTAAACGTGAACAAACCTATTTATACGTCGAAAAAAAGGACGATTTCTCACGCGTTCCTGACGAGCTGATGCGCGGCTTCGGCACGCCGCAAATGGCGATGCTGCTGCCGCTGGATGGGCGCAAAAAACTGGTTAACGCCGACCTCGAAAAAGTGAAACAGGCGTTAAGCGAACAGGGCTATTACCTGCAACTTCCTCCGCCGTCTGAAAATCTACTAAAGAAACACCTGGCGGAACAGGGGAAACAATCCGATTAACCCACGAGGGAAAATAATGTACCAACATCATAACTGGCAGGGAGCGCTCCTGGATTATCCGGTGAGCAAAGTGGTTTGCGTCGGCAGTAATTATGCAAAGCACATCAAGGAAATGGGCAGTGCGACGCCGGAAGAGCCGGTGCTGTTTATTAAACCTGAGAGCGCGCTGTGCGATCTCCGTCAGCCGTTGGTGCTTCCTGAGGGGCTGGGCTCGGTGCATCACGAAGTCGAGCTGGCGGTGCTGATCGGCGGTACGCTGCGTCAGGCGACGGAAGAGCATGTGCAGAAAGGGATTGCCGGCTATGGCGTCGCATTGGATCTCACCCTGCGCGACCTGCAGGCGAAGATAAAAAAGGCCGGGCAGCCGTGGGAAAAAGCCAAAGGCTTCGATAACGCCTGTCCGATCTCCGGCTTTATTCCGGCCGCCGAGTTCCACGGTGACCCGCAGAATACGCCGTTAAGCCTGAAGATTAACGGCGAGGTGCGCCAGCAGGGCACTACCGCCGACATGATCCATAAGATCGTGCCGCTGATCGCCTATATGTCGCGCTTCTTTACTCTCAAAGCCGGGGACGTGATCCTCACCGGCACCCCGGAAGGGGTAGGGCCGCTGCACAGCGGCGACGAGCTGGTGGTCGGCTTCAACGGCCTGTCGCTCACCACCCGGGTACTGTAAGCGTGGTTTGCCGCCTTTTGGGGCGGCAAAACTTGCATCGTCGTGCCAGACTGGTTATAAGGTGCACCCTTAACTGGCAACGACGGACACTTCGATGAGCGAACAACCTTTCTGGCAACAAAAAACCCTGGATGACATGACCGACGCGGAGTGGGAATCGCTGTGTGACGGTTGCGGCCAGTGCTGCCTGCATAAGCTGATGGATGAAGATACCGATGAGATCTACTTCACCAACGTCGCCTGCCGTCAGCTCAATATCAAAACCTGCCAGTGCCGTAACTACGAGCGTCGCTTCGAATATGAGCCGGACTGTATCAAGCTCACGCGCGAAAATCTGCCGACTTTCGAATGGCTGCCGCCAACCTGCGCCTATCGCCTGCTGGCGGAAGGCAAGCCTCTGCCGGCCTGGCACCCGCTGCTGACCGGCTCAAAAGCGGCGATGCACGGCGAACGCATCTCCGTCCGTCATATTGCGGTGCCCGAGTCCACCGTTGTCGACTGGCAGGACCACATCCTTAATCTGCCTGACAGGGCGCGGTAAGCGCCGTCACGCTTTTTTCGCGTGGAACAGCCCGTTTTCACCGTCGGTTTCATCCGCCACCCAGAAGTGAATATTGAAGCGGGCATCGTCGCTGAGTTCGACGCGGTGCCAGTACTGCGGCGGACTGGTGGCAAACTGCCCGGCATGAATGACGACTTTTTTCTCCGGCTCCGTCGCCTGTTCATTGGCAAAACCGTAATAGGTCACCGTACCTTCCATGACGCACAGCTGACCGAAGACGCCGGCTGCGGTGTTGTGGTGGCTCAGCAGGGCGGCGGGGACGTTCTCTTTGGTAAAGAACGGGGTGGAGCGTTTAACTTTCCAGTCTGCGGGGATCAGTAAAGATGACATGTGAGCTCCTGTGGGGCTATATAAGATGTATTTAATATGCATCTTTTGATGGCCGTGGTCAACCGCAGACAGGAAACGATTCAGCGATGAACAGCAGGCACAAAAAAACGCCCCGGAGGGCGTTTCATGATGCGCGGGACTCACAGCGGCTTAGCGGCCAAACAGATCGCGCTTTTTCGCTTTAAAAGGCTGAGCAACGATCACCAGGATAGCCACCACCAGATAGGCCGCGAAAATGCCCACCAGCCATTGCGGCATCTCCAGCGACAGGAACTGCCACTGGCGTACCGAACAGTCGCCGGACGCGACAAACACCTGCGGCAACCATTTATCCAGCGGCAGCCAGCTCGGGAAGCGGGCGGCGAAATCACAGGTCTGGAACGGCGATGGGTGCAACTGGATCATCGTATGTTCCCACGCCAGCTGCAGCCCACGTACCGCGCTGTACAGCCAAATCAGCATGGCGACATAGCGCAGCGGCGTTTTGGGGGCAATGGCGCCCACCAGCCCCGCGCCCATGATGCCAAACAGGGCGCAGCGTTCATAAATGCACATCACACACGGCTGCAGCAGCATCACGTGCTGGAACCACAGCGCGACGAGTTCGAGAATGAACGCGGTCAATGCCATCAGGAGCCAGGCGCCGCGTCCCCGCGAGCACTGGTTTAAATATTGCAACATAATCATTTCCCTGGAAGATGCTAAATCATGGCAGTGTAAACGAAAACCGAACCGACGCCAGCGGCCCGGCGGAAAATATTACGTAACTGGTTATTGAATCGCCCGGGCGAACCCGGGCGACGGGTGGATCAGGGCAGGGTGGGGGTAACCAGCCAGCCGTGAGCCAGCAACCATTCGGTGACCGGCATCAGGGTGAACTCGACGCACAGCAGGCCGACCAGCGTCAGCACGAGGGTGTAGGGCAGAGCCATCCACACCATGCGGCCATAGGAGAGCCGGATAAGCGGCGCCAGCGCGGAAGTCAGCAGGAAGAGGAATGCCGCCTGGCCGTTCGGGGTGGCCACTGACGGCAGGTTGGTGCCGGTGTTGATCGCCACCGCCAGCATCTCAAACTGCTTCAGGCTGATGGCGCCATGCTCGAGGGCGGTTTTCGCTTCGTTGATGTAGACCGTACCGACAAAAACGTTATCCGAGATGGACGACAGCAGGCCGTTAAACAGATAAAACAGCGACAGCTGCGCGTGCGGCGAGGCCTGCAGAACAAACTCGATGACCGGCGTGAACAGCTGCTGGTCGATGATCACCGCCACGACGGCAAAGAATACCGTCAGCAGCGCGGTGAAGGGCAACGCCTCGGTGAACGCCTTGCCAATCGCATGTTCATCGGTCACGCCGGTAAAGGTGGTAGCGAGAATGATCACCGACAGGCCAATGAGGCCGACTTCGGCAAGGTGCAATGCGAGGGCTGCGATCAGCCAGACGCCAATCAGCGCCTGGGCAATCAGCCGCAGCCGTTCCTGACGACTGCGCTGCGCGCGGCTGCGATCGTCAAAGTCCTGCAGCACCTTTCGGACCGTCGGCGGCAGCGGTTCGCCGTAGCCAAACAGGCGATACTTTTCCACCAGCAGACAGGTCAGCAGCCCGCAGACCAGCACCGGCAGCGTGATGGGCGACATGCGAATGAAGAATTCGCCAAAATGCCAGCCCGCCGCTTTGGCGATAATCAAGTTTTGCGGCTCGCCGACCATGGTCATGACGCCGCCGAGCGCGGTACCGACGCCGGCGTGCATCATCAGGCTGCGCAGAAAACCGCGGAACTGCTCCAGCACCTCGCGGTAGTGCTGATCGATATGGCTGTCGTCCTGCACATCGCTATCGTCGGGGCGCGCCGAGGCGACGCGGTGATAGATGCCGTAAAACCCGACGGCGACGCTAATCACCACCGCCACCACGGTGAGCGCATCGAGAAAGGCGGAGAGGAAGGCGGCGGCCAGGCAGAAGGCCAGCGACAGCAGCATTTTGCTGCGGATGCCGAGCAGCAGGCGCGTAAAGACGAAGAGCAGCAGCTGCTTCATAAAGTAGATGCCCGCCACCATGAACATCAGCAGGAGCAGCACTTCCAGGTTGCTGGCGATCTCTTCCCGCACATGACCCGGGCTGGTCATGCCGATCAGCACCGCTTCAAATGCCAGCAGCCCCCCCGGCAGCAGTGGATAGCACTTCAGCGCCATGGCGAGGGTAAAGATAAACTCAACCACCAGCAGCCAGCCGGCGACAAACGGCGCTAAGGCGAACACCAGCGGATTGATGATTAAGAAAATAATTAATGCCAGCTTGTACCAGTCAGGCGACTGGCCAAGAAAATTGCGCCACAGCGCGCGGCCATAAGAAATTTCCACGACAGAATCCTTCCCCGTCAATTAGTACATGATTTTGTGCGTAACGATTGGCAAGAGTATCAGCTGAGCAAAATGAGAAGCAACTTTCTTCGCAGCGCGGCGGCGGTTACGGGCGAGAAGGAAAAGCGTAAAGTAAAAACGGAAAATGAAACGGCGATCCCTTTTTAATTCACTTGCGATGCTATCTGCGCTATAGCGGCTCTGGTATGATGAGTGCAATTGCAACAATGTGTAATGGAAATATTATTATGGTCATTAAGGCGCAGAGCCCTGCGGGTTTCGCGGAAGAGTATATCATTGAGAGCATCTGGAATAACCGCTTCCCACCTGGATCGATTCTCCCCGCTGAACGCGAGCTTTCTGAGCTGATCGGTGTCACCCGCACCACTCTGCGCGAAGTGTTGCAGCGTCTGGCGCGTGACGGCTGGTTGACCATTCAGCACGGCAAACCCACCAAAGTGAACAACTTCTGGGAGACCTCCGGGCTGAATATCCTTGAAACGCTGGCGCGTCTGGATCACGACAGCGTCCCGCAGCTGATTGATAACCTGCTCTCCGTGCGCACCAATATTTCCACGATTTTTATTCGCACCGCGTTCCGTCAGCATCCGGATAAAGCGCTGGCGGTGCTGGACAGCGCCCGGGAAGTGGAAGATCACGCCGACGCCTTCGCCGACCTCGATTACAACATTTTCCGCGGTCTGGCGTTCGCCTCCGGCAATCCGATCTATGGTCTGATCCTCAACGGCATGAAGGGGCTGTATACCCGCATTGGCCGCCACTATTTCTCCAGCCCGGAAGCGCGCAGCCTGGCGCTGGGCTTTTATCATCAGCTGGCGAAGGTGTGCGAAGGCGGCCTGCACGATCAGGTGTATGAGCTGGTTCGTCGCTACGGCCATGACAGCGGCGAGATCTGGCACCGGATGCAGAAATCGCTGCCCGGCGATTTAGCCATGAATGTGCGTTAAGCTGGCTTTTCGCCATCGATAAACACAATAAGGGGGCCGATGGCCCCCTTCGTCGTTTTATACGTCCCGTAAAGCTATAGCGCGTTCGGCCGCGCCGGGCAGCGGTCCAGTAGCTCAATGCTGCCGTCGGCGTTCTGCTGCTCCAGCAGCACATCGAACCCCCACAGACGATGCACATGTTTCAGCACTTCGCGCCGCCCTTTGTCCAGCGGGACGCGGTTGTGCGGCACATAGCGCAACGTCAGCGAGCGGTCGCCGCGCAGGTCAACGTTCCACACCTGGATATTCGGCTCAAGATTGCTGAGGTTATATTGCGCTGAGAGCTTGTTGCGGATCTCGCGATAGCCCTCTTCGTTGTGGATCGCCGAGATCTCGAGATAATTGTTGTGGTCGTCGTCGAGCACGGTGAAGAAGCGGAAATCGCGCATGATCTTCGGCGACAGGAACTGGCTGATAAAGCTCTCATCCTTGAAGTCGCGCATGGCGAAATGCAGCGTTTCCAGCCAGTCGGAACCGGCGATATCCGGGAACCAGTACTTGTCCTCTTCGGTGGGCGACTGGCAGATGCGCTTGATGTCCTGGAACATGGCGAAGCCCAGCGCGTAGGGGTTAATCCCACTGTACCACGGACTGTTGTATGGCGGCTGGAACACCACGTTCGTGTGGCTGTGGAGAAACTCCAGCATAAAGCGCTCGGTCACTTTCCCTTCGTCATAGAGATGATTGAGGATGGTGTAGTGCCAGAAGGTGGCCCACCCCTCGTTCATCACCTGGGTCTGTTTCTGCGGGTAGAAATACTGGCTGACTTTGCGCACGATGCGCAGGATCTCGCGCTGCCACGATTCCAGCAGCGGGGCGTTCTTCTCCATAAAGTACAGCAGGTTCTCCTGCGGTTCGGAAGGGTAGCGGCGGGCGGACTCAATCGCCTTCTCCTCTTCGCGCTTCGGCAGGGTGCGCCACAGCATATTCACCTGGCTCTGCAGATACTCTTCCCGGCTTTTCTGCCGCGCCTTCTCCTCCTGCAGAGAGATTTTTTGCGGACGTTTATAGCGGTCGACGCCGTAGTTCATCAGCGCATGGCAGGAGTCGAGCAGTTTCTCCACTTCGTCGACGCCATAGCGTTCTTCGCACTCGGTAATGTATTTGCGGGCGAAGATCAGGTAATCGATGATTGAGCTGGCGTCGGTCCAGCTGCGAAACAGGTAATTGTTTTTAAAGAACGAGTTATGCCCGTAGCAGGCGTGCGCCATCACCAGCGCCTGCATGGTGATGGTGTTTTCTTCCATCAGGTAGGCGATACAGGGGTTGGAGTTGATGACAATCTCATACGCCAGGCCCTGCTGGCCGTGCTTATAGGCCTGCTCGGTCTCAATGAATTTTTTGCCGAACGACCAGTGCGGATAGTTGATGGGCATGCCGACGCTGGAGTAGGCGTCCATCATCTGCTCGGAAGTAATGACTTCGATCTGGTGCGGGTAGGTGTCAAGACGATAGAGCTTAGCGACCCGGTCCACTTCGGCCAGGTAGGTCTCCAGTAACTCAAACGTCCAGTCGGGTCCATCGCTTAAACGGGTGGTGTCCCTGTTCATGGAGTCAATCGTAGCCATTAGCGCGCCCTCGTTGTTGTTGGTTTTCTCTGAACGGAAAACCTCTAAACAAGCATAGAACACCGCACAGCAAACTGTGTTGTCAGCCAATCGCTTTTCTTCGCGATTTACCCATCTCAAAGCCGTTTTTTGCGCTTATTTACAGAATATAATGCTGGGTAAAAATAAAGCGCAGCATGAGATCGTAAATCTCGCAGCGCAGGGCTGGTGCGGTTTGCTGTGAGTTAAGTCACCATAAATAAAGCGTATGTTGAATAATATTTTCATCTGAGTTATCAATTTGTAATTAGATGATTGTTCTTTAACTGTTACGGAGTCGCTATGCGTGTCGTCATACTGGGAAGTGGGGTGGTTGGGGTAGCCAGCGCGTGGTATTTGAGTCAGGCGGGTCATGAGGTGACGGTTATCGACCGTCAGCCCGGTCCGGCAGAGGAGACCAGCGCGGCCAACGCCGGGCAGATTTCTCCCGGCTATGCGGCGCCCTGGGCGGCGCCGGGGGTGCCGCTGAAGGCGATAAAATGGATGTTCCAGCGCCATGCGCCGCTGGCGATCGGCCTTGACGGCACGTCGTTCCAGCTGAAGTGGATGTGGCAGATGCTGCGCAACTGCGACACCCGCCACTATATGGAGAACAAAGGCCGGATGGTGCGCCTGGCGGAGTACAGCCGTGACTGCCTGAAGGCGCTGCGCGACACCACCGGCATTCAGTATGAAGGGCGTCAGGGCGGGACGCTGCAGCTGTTCCGTACCGCCAAACAGTATGAAAACGCCACCCGCGACATCGCGGTGCTGGAGGACGCCGGCGTGCCGTATCAGCTGCTGGAGGCGAAGCGGCTGGCGGAAGTGGAGCCTGCGCTGGCGGAGGTCAGCCACAAACTGACCGGCGGCCTGCGTCTGCCAAACGATGAAACCGGCGACTGCCAGCTGTTTACCACCCGTCTGGCGGCGATGGCGGAACAGGCCGGGGTCACCTTCCGCTTCAATACCCCGGTGGACGCCCTGCTGCAGGAGGGCGATCGCATTGCCGGGGTGAAATGCGGCGATGAGATTATCAAAGGCGACGCCTATGTGATGGCCTTCGGCTCCTACTCGACGGCGATGCTCAAGGGGCTGGTGGATATTCCGGTCTACCCGCTGAAAGGCTATTCATTAACCATCCCGATTGCCCAGGAAGACGGCGCGCCGGTTTCCACTATCCTTGATGAGACGTATAAAATCGCCATCACCCGTTTCGATCAGCGTATTCGCGTCGGCGGTATGGCCGAGATCGTCGGTTTTAACAAAGCGCTGCTGCAGCCGCGTCGGGAAACTCTGGAGATGGTGGTGCGCGACCTGTTCCCCCGCGGCGGCCACGTTGAGCAGGCCACCTTCTGGACCGGCCTGCGGCCGATGACGCCGGACGGCACGCCGGTGGTCGGGCGCACGGCGTTTAAAAACCTGTGGCTCAACACCGGTCACGGTACCCTCGGCTGGACCATGGCCTGCGGCTCAGGGCAGCTGATCAGCGATTTGATCTCCGGCCGCACGCCGGCGATCCCTTACGACGATCTGGCGGTCGCCCGCTACAGCCCCGGGTTCACCCCGGCGCGTCCGCAGCATCTGCATGGCGCACACAACTAAGGAGCTTGCATGACCCGTCCGGTAGTGGCCAGCATCGACCTGCTGGCCTTGCGGCAGAATTTACAGATAGTGCGTCGCGCGGCCCCCGGGTCGCGCCTGTGGGCGGTGGTCAAAGCTAATGCTTATGGCCATGGCGTGGCGCGGGTATGGAGTGCGTTGAGCGCGGCGGATGGTTTCGCCTTGCTCAACCTGGAAGAGGCGATCCTGCTGCGCGAGCAGGGCTGGAAAGGTCCGATCCTGCTGCTGGAGGGCTTCTTCCATGCCGATGAGCTGGCGGTGCTGGATCAATATCGCTTAACCACCAGCGTTCACAGCAACTGGCAGATTAAGGCGCTGCAGCAGGCGAAGCTGCGCGCGCCGCTGGATATCTATCTCAAGGTGAACAGCGGCATGAACCGGCTGGGCTTTATGCCGGAGCGGGTGCATACCGTCTGGCAGCAGCTGCGGGCGATAAGCAATGTCGGCGAGATGACGCTGATGTCGCACTTCGCGGAGGCGGAGAACCCGCAGGGGATTGTCGAGCCGATGCGCCGTATTGAACAAGCGGCGGAGGGACTGGATTGCCCGCGCTCGCTGGCCAACTCGGCGGCGACCCTCTGGCATCCGGAAGCGCATTTTGACTGGGTTCGACCGGGCATCGTGCTGTATGGCGCGTCGCCCTCAGGGCAGTGGCAGGACATCGCGAACACCGGCCTGAAGCCGGTGATGGCCCTGCGCAGCGAAATCATCGCCGTGCAGAACCTGCGCCCCGGCGAGGCGATCGGCTATGGCGGCCTGTATCGCACCACTCAGGAGCAGCGGATCGGCATTGTCGCCTGCGGCTATGCCGACGGCTATCCGCGGGTGGCGCCGAGCGGCACGCCGGTGCTGGTGGACGGCGTGCGGACTACCACCGTCGGGCGCGTGTCGATGGATATGCTGGCGGTCGATTTAACCCCCTGTCCGCAGGCCGGGATTGGCGCGCCGGTCGAACTGTGGGGCAAAGAGATTAAAATCGACGACGTGGCGGCCAGCTGCGGCACCGTCGGCTATGAGCTGATGTGCGCCCTGGCGCCGCGGGTGCCGGTTGTGACCCTGTAACGTATTCCGGGGCGGATCACTCCGCCGATCACATATGCCAGTATTTCAATAAGTTACTGAAATACTGGCATTTCGATAACCTCAAACTACCCGCCAAAACCCGCCCTAACTCGGCGGGTGTGGACACTTTGTGGATCTCTATCAGGAGCCAAATTTTGCCACTAAAAAGGTGATGAGTGCTGAAAGAATGCCGACAGCAACAGGCACCACAACACTACCCCATTTCCAGCGAGCCTTATCCTCAAGCTTGTCAAAGCGTTTATCCAGCGCTTCGATAAACTCGTTTTTAACATTAACAATATCTAATTTAAGTTCGCTCTTCGTATTAGAAATTTCGGATTTCAGGCCCAACATTTCTGCCTTCAGTTCACCTTTAAGCTCTGACAAATCTGCCTTTGTGACAAACTGCTCTGAACGCTCTGTCAGCCTTACAAGGTCGAGCTTGACTGTGGACATACCGTCTTCGAGTTTTTCTACACGTTTTTCAAGATTGTCAGACATGCCATCGCCTCCATCCCCGTCTTTCTTCCATGGTACATCATTTGTGCTATTGGAGCGGCGAAACTCAGAAACACTACTCATCGTTTTGTGCTCCTTTAGGGTTTTGATCTTCAAACCACTTAAGGACAGCACTGGCACGATATAAGCTCAGATGACCGCAATTGAGGCAATTCACCATGTAATAGCTTTTTCTAAGTCCGGCGATCGTATTCAGGTTACCAAATGCAACATATTGGACATATTGTACTGATTGAGCATCTTCAATCATGCCTCGCTCAGCTTCTCCAAGAGATTCAAAGTTTTCGGGAAAACTATCGGTTTTTATGTAACCAGTCTGTGGAACAGATAATTTATCTGAACCGCAAGCCAGACAATGCCCAGAAATTCTTTTTTCTGAAAGATACTTAAATAACATCTCTGCATCTATAGTTCTAAGACGACTACGATACTTATCTGTTACTTCTTGTTCATCACCGTTAAGAAGGTCGATTTTGGACTTGAGTTTTTCTTCATAAAATTGTTTTAGAAGAAAATCTCGCAATTCTTTCTCTGTCGGTTCTTTCATATCCATTTTAGTTCTCCAGAGGGTTAAATCGCACGGCATCCTGTAGGTAATCTGGCGCAAGATGCGCGTATACCATTGTTTGCTGTATGTTCGAGTGACCCAGTATTTTTTGCAGGGTCAGAATATTGCCGCCATTCATCATGAAATGGCTGGCGAAGGTATGCCGCAGAACATGAACCCCCTGGCCGTCCGGTAGATCCGGAGCCACCTGCTTGATCGTCCGGCGAAGCAGTTCGTAATCCACGTCCGCAAAAATATCGCCCGTTCCCCGCTCGCACAGCTCATCAAACAGCATATTGCTAACGGGCACAGTTCTGTTTTTGCTGTTCTTGGTGTTAATAAACATCGCTTTTGAATGAGCAAGGTGTGTTCGCCTTAGCTTCACGACCTCACCCCAGCGAGCACCGGTCGCCAGACTTAATCGTGCCGCGAGGTTTTCCGGCTCGGGCAGGGTAGCCAGCAGCTGCTTAATCTGCGACTTCAGCAGATAACCCATTTCATGCGCGTGTACTTTTAGTGGCGAGATGCCTTTAAAGGGGTTCTCGTGGTGATAATTCCCGGTCTCAATGAGGGTACCGAACAGTGACGATAGCGTTTCCTGTTCGCGGTTCAGTGTCTTGGCCTTAATGCCGGCAGCGTAGCGACCAGCGCGATAATCAGCCCAGGTGCTTTTATTTACCTTGTCGGTGGTGGGATACCCCATAGCCTCATCAACACGCTCAAGCTTACGGCGGGTACTTTCGCCTGATTTCATGGTCTGGCCTTTGATGCGCCACCAAAGCTCAATAAGTTCGGAGAACGGACGCTTGTCGGGGGCTCTATCCAGCCATTCTTTCCCGTGTTGTGAGGACAGGATCCAGCGCTCATATTGTTGCGCTTCGGATTTGGTTGGGAATTTTTTGCGTATACGCCGGCCTTCACGACCCTGCGGACGCATATCAACCATATAGCCATCTTTAAGAGATTTAATACTCACCAGAAAATCCCCCTCTCATGACAGATCCCACCTTTGCCCCATCTTTCCATTATATTTAAAGCAGTTAGCCAACCTTTTTCGCGCTTCGGCGGCTCGATGTTCCGTCTTGCCCATCAGGGGAGAGAGCCGGAGCTATCTGACCGGATGCTTCATTGGTTTCATCGCTCATTAGCCACAAGGTGTATTTTTTGAAGGACTCGTGAGTTGTGATTTTTCTCAGCGTAACTCCGCCAGGCTCCATTATCCCAACCTCATATTTCTTAATCGTGCTTATGGAAATACCTGTTAAATCGGCGAATTTTGCCTGACTTAAACCCTCTGCTTCCCTGATCAGCTTTAGTTTCTCACTTAGCTCGCTTGACATGGTTCATTCCTATGATCTAAAGTTGGTTCATGTTAATGAACCAATAAAACCCCAAACTACCCAAACAAGGCAGGATAACACATGGCAAGAAACGCAAGAAGAGCCACTACGCCACCTGAAATCAGGGATTTGCCGGGTGATTACCCATTTGGCGATCGTGTTTCTGAGTCCCTGGCCGACTACGCGAAGCGCACTGGCCTAACGCTGAAGGCAGTTCAACATCGCGCAGACGATGGCCGTTTACCGATCATTCAGGCGCGCCCACGAGCAAAGCGGGAAGTTAACCTGCTCGCCATCTACATGAACGCCCGCTACAAAGCCGAGCGCTTTGTTGAGTCAATGAACTAAAGGGGATAGTCATGCAGAAAGGGAGTGGAATTACGCGCGATAACTTACCCAAGGTTACCTGGATAAATAAGCACGCCGGAATTTGTTGCGGCTTCACCATCCGTGTATTACCGCGCAGGGTAGGTAAGAAGCGTTATCAAATTATGAAAGATGGTGATTCTTTCGGAATTGACTTTGCTTTATCGGAAGCGCGCAAAACGATAGATCGCATTATTACCAATCACCGCTTTATTAATCATTGGGAGAACGGGAAATGAAACGCCTTTATGCTGAGCAGATTAATAAAATGCTGGAAGATTATTATTTCAATCTGGAAAACAACCCGCAAGGCCGTGAGTCGCATTACGGTGTATTAGCCAGTGGCGTCCAGCATATTTATGGTGCCGCCTTCTGCATGAATGATGACGACGCACTTAGTGATCTGCGCCCGTTCGATAGCGCGATCATGAATGGCGAGATACCGTCTCCAGCCGCGATAGAGCTTGCTGTATGAGTATCTTCAGCGAAGAGAGAACATCATGGGAACGTGAAATGCTGATCCGCGAGGCGATAGAAAACGCTGAGCAGGGTTTCACTGTCCACCTGAGAAATGGTGCGCGTATTACTGTCAGCTCTAACAGCCCGTCGATTGACTTAATTATTTACGGTCTGGAAAAAACCATTCGCGGTAATCATGAGCGCGCACGAATGACCTTTATTGATTTTATGTATTACTGGCACGAAAGGTTATTCAAGCAGGTTAAAAGAAAGCCGCGACCTAACCACTAATTAATCAGCGTCAAAAATAACGGCATTTATTTTGCCGGGGATTCGTTTTGCCTTTTTCAGGAGGTCGCCATGTCGATCACGTCAATAAAACTGGATGGCGGACTTAGCGATCCAGAGTTTGTGGAAATAAGCGCCAACGCACGGAAACACGAACGCGCGCACCTGCTGGGCTTACTGCGTATTTATGTCGGCCAGCTGAAAAAGGAAAGCGCCACCCCGGACGAGATTTATCAATCAATCGAGCGGTGGATCAGCAGCCGCGAACTTCCAATCAGTGAGGGTATTAAACAATGAACCACTTAATGATCGATATTGAAACGCTCAGCAACCGACCGAACGCGGTGATTTGCGCGATTGGTGCGGTGTTCTTCGAGCCATCAACCGGGAAGATCGGCCCGTCGTTCTATCAGACCATTGATCCGCGCACCTCGCAGAGCCGTGGCGCGGATATCTCCGCCGACACGGTGATGTGGTGGCTCAGGCAGGATAAAGAACCAATCAGCGAGCTGGTAGGCGCGAAGTCGCATGAAATTGAGGTGATGCTGGATTTCGCCAAATTCATTGAAGGCGCATTCCCTGAAACCAAGAAAAAGAATCTGAAGGTGTGGTGCAAGGGCGGTTCGTTTGATTTCCCGATCCTCAAATCTGCATTTGAACGCTCATCGCTCGAAGGCGTTTCCATGCTACCGTGGCTTTATTGGAATGAATGCTGCTTCCGCTCGCTGCTTACAGTGGCCGGAGCTATCGGTTACGCCCCCCATCCGCGCCGCTCAGTTGCACACAACGCCTTAACCGACGCTATCTATCAGGCCGAGCAGGTTTGCGAGATCTGGCAGCGCCTGACCTCCCCGCACCTCGAATCATTGTGAGGCGCGCAATGACTAAATCACCTATCAAATGGGCTGGCGGCAAAACCCGCGTCATGCCGCAGCTGCTGATGCAACTGCCGAAAGCCGATTGTTTAATCGAGCCGTTCGTTGGCAGCGGTACCGTGTTTATGAACACGGAATACCGCCGTTACATCCTCTGCGATAGCAATCGCGCGCTGATCAATTTCTTTCGTGTGCTGACTTCCAACACCGAGCGACTGATTGATACCGCTCGCGGAATGTTCCTGGGTGGCAATAACGAAGAGCAATATTACAAGCGCCGTGCGCTATTTAACTCCATGCAGTGGAGCGATACGGGCAAGGCTGATACTGCTTTACTTTATGCCGCTTTGTTTCTGTATCTGAACCGACATTGCTTTAACGGGATATATCGCGTCAATCAGATGGGTGATCATAACGTCCCGTTCGGGAAATATGGCGCACCTTACCTTCCGGCTGACGAGATGCGCCGCTTTGCCGAAAAGGCCAACGACACAAAAGCCGTTTTCATTGATGGCGATTTTCGTCACACCATCCCTCACGTTATGCAGCTGGCATATGACGCGGTTATTTACTGCGACCCCCCCTACATTCCAGCCAGCAAGACAGCCAACTTCACTGCCTACGGCAAGCCATTTACCCTGGACGATCACCGCGACCTGGTTGCAACCCTGCTCGATGCTCATCGCCAGCACGGCACCCGCGCGGTGATATCCAACAGCGACACCCCGGAAACCCGCGAGATCTACTCCGCTTTCAATCTCCACGCCTTCAGCGTTCGCCGCTCTGTCAGCGCCAAAAGCCGCGATATGGCCGGTGAAGTGATCGGCGTTCTTCGCGGCGATGTGGGTCGCAACTCTGGCGCATATGGAGCTTGGACGAGCACCATTGAAAATCTGCGGCCGGCGGCGATATGGATCGGGTTTGACCTGGCCGCCGGATTCGATAACGGGGAGCCATCTGATGAACACGCTTGATGCCGTTGTGACGCGAGTTTTGGACGTTCGTCCATATCGCCATTTCTGGATCGTCGAGGTGGAGGTGTTGAGCTGGGGCAGATACAGCAACACAACCATCATCCGCGATAGCGAAAAAGAAGCCCGCCAGGTTCAACCCGGCGACACGGTAACGATCTGAGGATCCGCAAATGAACGAAGAAACCAATTACCGCCGGTTCTGGCGAAACCTTGTGATCTGCTGTGCGCTTTGCTCGCTGTTGTTCTGGATCCCGATGGGCTATCTCGCCTTTCGTGTTGGCTCTGTGGTCTGGGATGCGCTGTGGTCTCTTATAAAAATGTAGTGAAATCAAAGGAGAAAACTAAATGGCTTTGTACGAAGAGAAGTATCAACTCAAAGGAAATGAGCTAATGAATCGGCTGCTGGAACAGGTTGATGCATGGAAATATGTCAATAAATACAAGTCAAAAAAGCAACAAAAGGCGGCATTTTGCCGCCAGAGCTTATTGCTTGAAAACGAACAATGAATCGTATTTTCCAGGATTAAGGTTATCTGCATGAAGATCAGTCAGCCCAAGCTTAGCAATGCCTTGAACGAGAGCCAGGTATGCGCCAAGACCATCAACAGTAATGACGCGGTAAATATCACCAGCTTCATTTTGAATCGCTGTCAGCATCGGCATGCCACCAAGTTCAGCATCCTTCGCTTTGCGGACTACTTCGGAGATTTTCTCATCAATGGAGGACTTCACTTTTCCTTCTACATATTTATCTTTCATTTTTATCCCTTTTTTGCTGTATGCGTTGGCAATACTAACCATCTGCTGCGTTTGAGGGCAAGAAAGTTTGCCGCACATGGCGAGCCAGAAAAGGCAGATCATGTCTGACTATTCCTCCTTAGTTTGGGAATGGAACGCCAAACGGCAGGCTATCAACCCCAACCACGTCTCAGATCCTCAAATTGAGTATCTCACCCCGAAAGGCGAGCGGAAGACGCTCGCCTATGCGGATTTGGTCGATACCGTTTATCGCACCCCCATGCGCCCGCGCGAAGGTGCCGCGCGTGAAGCATTCGACCGCAAGGGACGCGCCCACTACCTGCGCCGCCGGGTTCAGACTCTACCGGCGTTTATCCGCAAGCGGTTCTCTCTGCGCCTGGAATCGCTGGAGCGTCACGACCCAAAAGAGGCCGTGCGCTGGCTGTTCAGTACGTTTGAACGCCATGTCTTACGCCGTGTCGATGCGGTAAACGCACAATACCTGCCACAAAGCACGCTGCCGGCGATCCTGCTTCCCCTTCGCGATGATTTCCATCTGCTGCCCTGGGCAGACAAAAAGCGCCTGAAACGACTGGCGTATAAGCTCGCAAACCTGATGAAAAGCGAGTTTATGCGCGAGTTTGATTTCCAGTACGAGAAGACCGCCGACGTGGAATTTTCCACGCTCTACGCTTACGGATATATCGCCAGCAAGGCGATGACACTCAATATCGCGATCCCTGCATGGGGGCGATATTGCGATGAAGAACTGGAAGCTGAAGAGGCACTGCGTGCCGTTGCGCGCCTTCAGTCGGAAAAGTGGTGGTTAGGTAAAATCCGCCGGATCCATGATTGCTGGAGAGAGCACCTCATGATCGCCGCTGGCTACGTCAGCAAGGTGGCTTCGCCGTATTGCTCTGATCCGTGCTTCAAGGAATGGATAGCCCAGAAAAAAGCGAACTTTGAATACCTTCAGGCGATGGAACTGGAAGACCAGGACACCGGCGAGCGCACCTCGCTGCTTGATAAGGTCATGGGGAGTACGTCGAACCCTAAAAACGCCCGCGCCGAGCTGATGGTGCGCATGCGCGGTTTTGAGGATATGGCAAAGGAAATGGGTCTGGTCGGCATGTTTTACACGCTAACCGCACCGTCTCGCTATCACTCTACACACGTAAAATCGGGCAAGCGCAATGACAAATATCGCGATGCCAGCCCGCGACAAACGCAGAAATACTTATGCAAAGTCTGGGCGCGAGTCCGTGCAAAATGGGGTCGCGAGGGGATCCGCGCATTCGGTTTTCGCGTTGCTGAGCCGCACCATGACGGAACGCCACACTGGCATTTGCTGCTGTTTCTCCGCCCGGAAGAGGTGGAGTTTGCAACGGCTGTTTTCCGCAAGCATGCACTGAAAGAGGACGGCTACGAGCCGGGTGCGCAGGAGCACCGCTTTACCGTTACACCGATTGATGAAAAATTTGGCTCGGCAACGGGCTATATCGCGAAGTACATCTCTAAAAATATTGACGGTTACGGCATGGACGGCGAGTTAGACGACGAATCCGGCCAGCCCGTCAAAGAGATGGCGAAGCGCGTGCGCGCGTGGGCGTCGCGCTGGAATATCCGTCAGTTTCAGCAGATCGGCGGCGCGCCAGTGACTACATGGCGCGAGCTGCGCCGGTTAGGTAATCGCGAGCTGGTCCTGCACCCTGAGATCGAAGAAGCGCGAGCAGCTGCTGACGCGTCGGACTGGCCGGGGTACAACCACGCTCAGGGCGGCCCGTTGGTGTCCCGCGACTGCCTGCGCGTGCGCATCAGTTACGAATACACCGAAGAGGGCAACGATTATGGTGACACGGTCGCCAAAATAACAGGTGTCTATTGCCCCCTAACCATCCGTGAATCGGTCATTTTTACCCGTACCACCGATTACAAAATTGTGCCGAAGCGCAAGCCGTCGCCGGTCGAGAATTTGACCTTAGAAGGCCGCGCAGCGGCCCCTCGGAGTTCTGTCAATAACTGTACGGGGCGCGCCGAATCGGACGAAAAACCACCGTCAGAAACGGCGGTGTCAGTTGATAAAACTGCGCCAGACGACAGTTCAGTGACAGAACTTCCGCTGAATATCGATGTTTTGAGGCGATATTCACGCCAGCAAAGGCAGGAAATCACCAGCAGGCTAAGAAAATCCGCCCGGGAAAGCTCAGATCAAGCCTTCACGAGTACCGCGCGCGGCCTGCGCAAGTCGATTGATGACGAAACCGCGCTGATGTGGGGGCCAAAAGTCACCGCCGCGAAAGATATGAGCCTGACGCCGGAAGAAGCCGAACAGCGCTGGCGTGAGCAACTGCGGATCGAGGCGGAACGGCGAGCAGATAACTACGCGGCGGCGGTTGCTGAGTATCAGAAGAAAAAAGCCGAGGCCGCGTTGCGCCAGGCGCAGCAAAAAGAAGCAACGCAAAAAAACGGCATCTCCGAAGAGATGATTGCCAGTATCGGCGCGCAGCTCCGCGACTGCCGGATTTTCGTCAGCGATGACGTCGTACGGTCAATTGCCGACGGCGCCCGCGTCCGCTACGGCGGCGGCCTGCTCGCGGCGGACAATGGCCGGTTGCGCGAAGTGAAGGTATGGCACGCAGGCGAGAAAGATAAACCAACCTCCGAATATATGGCAGTGCGTGACTTGGTCAGACGCTGGAAAAAGGCCACCCACTGAAGGGCGTAGCCATCACTAATGTGAAAGGGTTATTTTTGCTAGTAGTATGGCCTTTCCCCACGAACCATCTGGCAGACGCGATCATGAAAATTCTCTCCCTCATCGCCGATATAATGACTTAAATCAACATAACGAAAAGGTTTATCACCTCCAGTCATAGCTTTGACGTAGTTAGCAAAGTCATATGCGACATAGGTTGCAAAACGATTAGAATATCCGTTGCCGCGGTGAGTCTGAGAGATAAACACGGAGTCAATAGTCATCGAAATCACAATATCATCCGGGTTGGCATTAGCTCCCCCAAACTTGTAGGAGCAGTATCCAATAGCAGCTCCATTGTGGACTAATGTTACAACGTTGTAATAATCAGATGCTTTAACAGTGTCATAGGCGGCGCAAGCACCGAAATCCTCATCAGAGAAGGAAAATAAGTCCGGTGTAACATCTTGAATTCTATTTCCATTTATGTTTATGCATGTCTTTCTCATGGCGCTATCCTAGTTTTCTGAATGTGACAATGAAAGAGCATCTTCTGATTTTTCAATCACGATCTCAATGCATTGCTAAAAAAGATATTGATAAGGTGATATGTGCAAAAAAGCGCACAAATTTGCACAATTTTTGAAACATCGTTTTTGCCCCGCAGCGCCAGTGCTGGCAGGGCTTCGGCGGTCTGCACAAAGTGCACAAAAAGAGGCAGGTTTAGCGCGCAGGCGAGGCGGGGGAGCAAGCGCGCGCTTTGGGGGTAGGGAAGGGGTCGGCATACCTCGCCAAAAGCCGCCTGCCGGGCGCGCACTTTCGCGGTGCATCAGGCGAGCGGACAGGCAAAAGCCCGCCAGAATGGCGCTGGCTGCGTCTGGTTGGGGATATGGCGTTGAGGTTTTGCAGGCTGGCCGACATGGCCGGGAATGGTGGTGCTGCAGGTCGGTACCGCACCGCCGGGAATGGCAGTGCGGTACCTTCAGATCACTTCGGGGTTTCCAGCAGAGCGTAAGGGTTGAAGCGGATCACCTCTTCGCCCAGCCAGTCGTTAACATGCTTCATCGCTTCCATCACCGGCGTCATCTCGTTGACTGCAAAGACTCTCGCCGCCTTCTCGACGTCGCCGAACGATCCGTTACCTTCCGGGATAGCGCCCATCAGTTGCGGCGGTACGCGGTGAGCCGCGAGCATGTCATCACGCGTGGAGGACTTCACGCCGACAAACTCATCCTTTGCCGATATCTGGCTGAACGGCAGGATCTGCACGGCATCTTTGCCGACACCGGGCGCACTCAGCAGGATGTTTTTAAATGCCCCGCCTCGCCGGGTGTCGGTCAATGTCTTCTTCAGGTTCTCCAGACTTTCCCCGTCAGCCACTGCGCTGCTGACGTAGACAATACAGCCGGCATGCGACCCGTTGTCGTAGTAGAGCTTACGGAACTTGTCGGCGGAGTGGGCCAGATTGGCCGACAGCAGACCGGCGAAGTACTCCGGCATGCCGTAGATCTCCTGGTGAATATCCGGGTTGATCACATGGCACACTGAACCGGTTTCGAACTGATGATCATCAAGGCCGGACTGAATAAACCAGTAGGTGTCAAGGTCGGAACCGCGCCGGGTGTACTTCGCCAGCGAGTTACGAAAGCCCATTGGCCCACGCAGGCGGTTGCGGCGCATCTCAAGGTACGCATTGCCGAACACAAACCAGTCGAGCGCAAAGGCGCTGAACGCCTGGCGCGATAACAGTTTGTGCGGGATAAAGCATCCGGCCAGCACGTTACGCTTAAAGAACAGCGCCGACTGGTGCCAGCTCGCATAGCCGAACTGGCGGGCCAGCCCGTACCAGCTGATCGGTGTCTCGTAGTACCGGCCATTGTTGGCGCAGTACATGTTATCCAGCAGGTCATGAGCACCGGTAACAGGCCACGGGCCGTCAAACGTAAAAGCGCTCAGGCCGGGGGCCGACTTCAGCGCGTCGGCGAGATCCACTTGCTGCCTGGCATACTGTCTGCCGCGCGGGGATTTTCGTCTGCTCATCAGTACTCCATAACAGTCATAGTATTGCCGCCTTCCTGACCCAGCGGCTCGTTAACGGTGGCGAGCATGGTCGCCCAGGCGAGATCGCCGTGACTCACGCCACGTGCACGGTCGGTGTCGTAGGTGATAACACCACCCGGCGTGACCACCTTGCGCACGGCACTGAAGGCGGTGATCAGGTCATACTCGCCCCGGTCATATTCCCAGCGACCGGCGCGAACCAGTTGCAGCATTTTAAGTACCAGCATGCGCTTGCTGGCCGGGGAGAACTGGTAGCATACCGCCGCCGGAAAACGTTTTTTCACGAGCTGGTAAACCGCCTCGCCAATACCGCTGCCGTCAATTCCAATGTGCTGCACGTTGTAGCGCGTGAGCATGTTGATAATCATGGCGGCCTGCGCCTCGAACTCCATGCCGCGTATGCGCTGCGTCTCAATCGTGCGGAATTTACCGCCAGGGATCAGTGGTGCCGCATTCACAGAGATTGCACCGCTGTCGCCCTTGCCGCTGGCTCCGTTGGGGTCGTAGCCAATCCACACAGGACGATCGGCCATTGGCCGCATGGCGTAGGGCTTCCAGTCCGGCCACTCGTCGTACCCGTCCGCGCCGCAGCTCAGCAGCATGTTGTAGTCAAAGGCCGTCTCGCCGTTCTTGATGAAGGTGCAGGCGTAGAGGTTGTCGTACTCTTCCGGGCTGTTCTCCTCGCGAATTTCATCAATATCAGTGAGATCCCAGCCGTGATCGACAGCATCCTGTAACGTGACAATCTGGCGCCAGATTTTGTCCGGGCACATCAACCCGCTGTTCAGCGTCTTCCATGAGGTGTCGAACTCCACGCGCTTACCGTGGCTGCGGCCTTTGTTGAAGGCCTCACCAGACCAGAAGGGGTACGCTTCATGACTCTCTGCTGACGGTGTCGAGAAGTAGGTGCGCGTCAGCCCCTTCAGGGTCGCCATCGCGCCGGCCACTTTCTTCAGGTTGGCAAACTGCCCGACCCAGAAAAACTCATCAAAGTACAGGTTGCCGGTATACGACTGCGCGGTTGCGGCAGACGTACCGAGAAAGTGCAGCTCTGCACCGTTGAACAGCTGGATCATGTCGCCGCCTTTCAGCTCAACATCCACCTCTTCTGCTGCCGAGCGAATGAAGCTGCGGAACTGGTACGCCTGACGACGGCTCGCTGATAAAAAGATCTGGTTACGCTGATGTTTGTACTTCACCTCATCAGACAGCGCGCGCAACAGCGCCTCGCGGGCAAAGTACCAGGTCGCACCAATCTGACGGCTTTTCAGGATGGCGCGGTTACGATGGTGATGGTTTTCAAACCAGCCCTGCTGATGCCAGTGCAACGAGTCGATGATGTTGGCGCGCAGTGCAGCGATCTGCGCTTCTGAAAAGAAGTTTTGCTTCTTACGGATCTTTTTCTTCGGTTGCGTCGCTGGCGTTCCGTTGTCCAGCTTCTTCAGCTGACGCGTGAGGAGGTCAATTTCCTTGAAGTCGCCGCCGGTCTTTTTGTCCTTGCCGGTGAGCTGGACGAGCCGGGCGTCAATGGACGTCGTGACCCGCTGCACAGGCGGCGTGTTGTCCCACTCGTCACGCTTTTTCCATGAGTAAACCGTGTTCTGATTGATACCCATCAGGCGTGCGATCTCCGCTGGCGGGTATCCCTGCCAGTAGAGCTGCCGCGCCCGGTGCATGATGAATGCTTCTTCAATCGCCATTTGTCCTCCTCGCTTCCTGCCGGGGAGATTAACCCGCGCGCGCGTGCCCTTTCGCCCGCTTTTGGTTGTGGCAATACCCTCACAACAACAACGCGTTGAGCGCGTACGTCAGCCCCTGCCATCATCACCGGGAACTCAAAAACCAGCGAGTAAACGAACATGGCAGGCACAGCTAAACCCCGTAAGAAGTTTCGCGTTGCCGTCTCCGGGAATACCGTGGATGGCCGCGAAATTCAGCCGCAACACCTCCGCGATGCGGCGGCGAACTACAGTCCGGAGGTGTACGGCGCACGCGTCAACATTGAGCACTATCTCTCTATGTTTCCGGGTAGCGATTTTGGCGCAATGGGAGATGTGGTAGCACTCAGCACCGAAGACATTACCGATGGCCCATTAGCCGGGCGAACGGCGCTTTATGCTGAGATCGAACCATCTGATCGCATGGTGCAGATGACCAATAAAGGCCAGAAGGTCTACTCCAGCATTGAGCTGCATCCGCAGTTCGCTCTTAACGGTAAAGCCTATGTTGTCGGGCTGGCAATGACTGACACCCCGGCAAGCCTGGGTACCGAACGCCTCAAGTTTGCGGCACAGCATCGCGCATCGGTGATGGCCTTCAACAACCAGCAAGGTGAGGCGCCAATGTTTACCGAGGCCCTGGAGGCCGAAGTGATCGAGCTGGCCGCACAGCGCAGCGATGAGGGTAAGCAGTGGCTTAACCGGGTCATGGGCATTCTCGGCAAGGGGCAGAAAACCGACGATCAGCGCTTCGGTCAGGTGCATCAGGCTGTTGAAGCGGTGGCGCAATCACAGGTTGATCTTGGCGAGCAGTTCAGTACTGCCGAACAGGAACGCCAGCAGGACAAAGCCGCTATCCAGAAGCTGACCACTGAACTTGCCGCACTTCGCCAGCAGCTTGAAGGGACGGACGGCAATTTCAGCCAGCGCCCGGCGGCCGGCGGTGGCGACAGCGCGCAGCTCGCTGACTACTGATATCCATAACGAGAGATCCCGCACATGAGAAACCCTACCCGTAAGCTGTTTGACAGCTACGTTGCCCGCCAGGCACAGCTTAACGGCGTCAGCGCCGCTGCCGTTGCGGCACAGTTCAGCGTTGACCCGACTGTACAGCAGCGCCTTGAAGCGGCCGCTCAGCAGGATGATGCCTTTCTGAAGCTGATTAACGTCTTTGGCGTGGAAGAGCAGATCGGCCAGAAAATCCTGATCGGCAGCAAAGGCCCGCTGGCGGGCGTCAACAACAGCACCACCAACCGCCGCAATCCCGGCGCTAACGACAGGATGGATCCGTACAACTATCTGTGCCGTAAAACCAACTACGACTACGCCGTCAGCTACGCGCAAATGGATGCGTGGGCGCATCAGCCGAACTTCCAGCCGCTTATCAGTTCTGCGATGGCCCGTCAGATGTCGCTCGACCGCATCATGATCGGCTTTAACGGTACCAGTTACGCCGACCCGTCAGACCGTGCAGCGAATCCGCTTTTGCAGGATTGCGGTATTGGCTGGCTGGAGAAAATACGCCTTGAGGCGGCGCACCGCCGCATTACCGGCGTGACGATCACCTCGCGTGACCAGAACAACGCCATTGTCGCCCAGGGCACCTATGGCAACGTAGCGGCGGCGGTCTATGACGCTAAAAACAGCCTCATGGACGAATGGCATAAGCGTAACCCTGACAACGTGGTGATTTTGTCCGGCGATCTGCTGACAACCAGCAATTTCCCGACCATCAACGCCATGAGTCAGACCAACCCGAACACCGAAATGCTGGCCGGTCAGCTGATTGTGGCGCAGGAACGCGTAGGCAACATGCCGACCTTTATCGCGCCTTACATGCCGGGTAACGCCATTCTCATCACGCCGTTTAAAAACCTCTCGATCTACTACCAGCGCGGTGGTCTGCGCCGGACGATCAAAGAGGAGCCGGAATACAACCGCGTGGCAACGTATCAGTCCTCTAACGATGACTTCATTGTTGAGGATTACGGCGCGGTGGCCTTTATCGACGGCATCACCTTCGCTGAAAAAGCAGAAGGCGGCGAGTAACTGTGCACAGGGCGGGCTACGGCCCGCCGTTATTCGGGGAAGAGATAATGCTGACACCGGCACAAAAACATTTTCAGAAGGTCATGGCTGAGCGCCATGGCAAAACCGACGATCTTTCGGATACAGCCAGAACGGCGCACGAGCAAATCATGCACCGGCTGCGCATGGATCAGAGTGCATTGAAGCGAGTGCAGTCTGACCAGGCGAAAGCGGCCATGAAACGGCAGTTGCTGCCGCATTACGAGGGCTGGATCGAGGGCACGCTTGACGGCGACAGTGGCCGACAGGATGAGGTGATTGTCACCCTGATGGTCTGGGCGATTGATGCCGGTGATTACGCGCTGGCTGCCCGCATTGGTCGCTACGTCGTCACGCACGGCCTGCTGATGCCTGACCGCTTCAACCGTACCGCCGCTACCGTTCTGGTCGATGAGATTTGCGATCCGATTCTGGTGCAGGTCAAGGCAGACGATACCACCGACGTCACGCCATATCTGACGGTACTCGATGACGTAGCGGAGTTCACCGCCGGCAGTGATATGCCCGACGTGGTTCGCGCCAAGCTCTGCAAGGTGCGCGCCTTTGCGCTGCGTCACGGCACAACTGAAGAACAGGCGACCGCGCTGGCACTGTTGCGCCAGGCGCTGACGCTGGATGCTGGCGCCGGGGTGAAAAAAGAGATTGAGCGACTGGCTCGTGTGGTGAAAAAAGCGGCCGCACAGACAGGCGCAGACGGTACCGATAGCACCGATGGTTCAGATGGCGGAGAAGGCACCGAAGGCGCTGGCGATGCTGGCGGCGATACCGCAGCGGACGACGCAGGCGAAGCTGCAGCATCGTCAGATCCGGCGGTAGCGGCCAGCGCCACAGCGACCAAAACCACCCGCAAAAGCCCAACCCGTAAACCGGCAGCGCGCAAAACAACAGCGAAAAAAGCGCCTGCCGCCAAAAAATAACCGACTTGCGCCCCGTGCGCTGGCGGCGCGGGCGGAGATCTGCAACGCATTGCGTTTACTTTTCTCCGCCCGCCCACCGCCACCTATTCAGGAGACGACGCGATGAGCCTTGTAGCCGGTCGCACTGTTACCCCCTCCTCGGAGGATGTGCCGGACACTGACGACGGTGGCGAGAAAGTCACCGCCGGAACGTTCTGGCCGGAAATCGCCCTGAGCGATGTGCGCATGGAAATGCGCATCAATGGCGCGGTGACCACCTCACGTCTGAAACAAGCGGTTATCGAAGGCGTATCTCACACCCTCGAACAGCTTGCTGACTGGCAGGCTGCCAAGCTGGCAGCGGGTTACACCCAACTGGCCGACGTCCCGGCGGTCAAGGTGAACGGCGAAAGCGTGAAGGTCCACCGTTTCCGCCGCGCGGTATTCAGCATCGCCCGCGCGCATATCCTCGGCACTAACCGGGACGTGGACACCACCGGTGACGCGGGCGAGAAACGCGCCGTCGCGCTAGCTTCGCAGGCCGATGATATGTGGCGGGATGCCCGCTGGGCTATCTCCGACATTCGCGGCACCGTGCGTAATACTGCGGAGGCGTTCTGATGAAAGTCAAAGCGTTGCAGGGCGACACGGTAGATCTGTTATGTCAGCGGCACTACGGCACCACGCAGGGCGTGACTGAGGTAGTCCTCGCCGCTAACAAGGCGCTGGCTGGTCAGATATTTCTTGACGCCGGACAGGTGGTGGAACTGCCGGAAATCAGCGCCACGGCGACACAGGAGACCGTACAGCTATGGACTTAATCAATCGCATCTGGAATGGCGTGACGTACTCCTGGTCAACGCTGCTGACCAGCATCGGCGTGATGACGCAAAAAGACTGGCTGGCCGCCATTGGCGTGCTAATCGGTATCGCTGCCGCCGTGTTCGGTGAGCTGCATCGTCGCCGCATGGCACGTATTCAGGAAACCAATAACTCATTGCTGAATGAACTGATCGACGCCATCCGCGACGACACCGAGAACCGCCAGGACGTTAAAGAACTGATCCGCACCATCCGGGAGGCGCCACGATGAAAAAGGGAATTATTGCCTGCTCCATCGCCGCGATCATCTCGCTGGCCGCCACGCTGTGGCCGCAGGCGTTGCGAACCAGCCCGGAAGCGCAACTGAAGATGGCAAAGTACGAGGACTGTCGCAAGACCCCGTACTACTGCCCGGCGGGTGTACTGACAGTGGGGATCGGCTCCACTTCAAAGGTGGAAAACCGCGAACACACCAATGGCGAGATCGCCGAGCGCTGGGTTAACGATTTGATACGTGCCGAAAAGTGCACCAACCGTGAGTTTAACGGCGCCGCTGCACCGCAGAAGGTTTTCGAAAGCATGACCGACGGCACTTTTAACGTCGGCTGCACTGGGCTGGGCTGGTACACCACTAAAGATGGTCAGAAGGTGCGAACCACCCTCTGGCGCCACGCGCAGGCAGGCAACTGGAAGGGCGTATGCGAACGGCTGACGGACTTTGTGAACTCTGGCGGCAAGCGCCTGCAGGGGCTGGTCAACCGCAGGGAAGAATTCAAAGCGTGGTGCTTATCCGATCCGGCACTGAAGGGGGCGAAATGAAAGCGATAGCCATTCTTGCCATCGCGATGTTTGTCCTGCTGATTGCCGCAGTCAGTGGATTTGCCTGGCAAAGCCATAAGCGTGAACAGGCAGAGCAATCATTGAACAGCACCCGGGAAGAACTAAAACAAACCGGCGACGTACTGGGAGAGGTCAGGGCGCTACGCCAGGACGTCAGTCAGGTTGAAGCCGGGCTGAAGAAACTCAACCAGCAGCGCACCGCAACAGGAGAGCACCGACGTGAAAACATCAAAACCGCACTGGCCGGTGACCCCTGCACTGTTGGTCCTGTGCGCGCTGCTGTCGCTGACAGCCTGTACCAGCGAGCCGAAGAAGTCACCGCCGCAGATTATTCAGGAACCCTTACCCGAAAGCCTGACGGCAAAAACTGACGTCCCGCCGCCGCCGGACAGGCCGATGACGTGGGGCGGACTGGCTGTCTGGACGGATTCATTACTCGACGCGCTGGATACCTGCAACGCCGACAAAGCGGGGATCCGTGAGCTGGAACTAAGGCGTATCGCCAGGGGGATAAAGTGAAAAAAGCTGAACTGCTGCGTGCCGCGCTGATTGCCGGTAACACCTGGTGTAAAGCCAACCCGGAACAAATCACGGTCTGGGTTGAGAAGGGGCACATACAGATCGAAGCAACCGGCGAAGCGTCGTTCATGTACCACTACAGCATTCAGGTGCTGGCGATGGATTTTCCCGGCCCGATTGACGATCTGATGCTGCCGTTGCTGGCGTGGGTCTGGCAGCAGCAACCTGATCTCCTGCTGAATCCGGACAATAACCGCAAGGTGGAATTTGATGCAGATATCGTCAATGACGACGTCGCCGACATTCTGTTTAAGGTGCCGGTCTGGGAGCGCGTCATGGTGACCGACGACAACGGCACACCGAAGGCGGAGCACCTGGCCGAGTCCCGCCCGCGCTTTAGCGGTGGCGAGTGGGAGATGGTCTTTGATCCTGAGTCCGGAGGCGCACTGGCATGAGCAACGATCCGTCGTTTCATCAGCTTGATGAAGTGTTTGCAGCCATTCTGGCGGGGGCGTCCGTAC
Organism: Klebsiella sp. 2019SCSN059; assembly: GCF_021739525.1. Classification (NCBI taxonomy): domain Bacteria; kingdom Pseudomonadati; phylum Pseudomonadota; class Gammaproteobacteria; order Enterobacterales; family Enterobacteriaceae; genus Klebsiella; species Klebsiella sp. 2019SCSN059. The sequence goes on from NZ_JAKKOM010000001.1 coordinate 85,486, forward strand.
AAGGCCGCCTGCGCATGGCCAGGGGGATGGCCACGATGCTGCGCCAGAGTCAGAGTCGGCGCATCGGCAAGCAGGAAGACCCGGACGGCACGAAATATGAAGGCCGCCGCCGCAAGGTGCTGCGTGCGCGCGCAGGCATCAAATTCATGTGGCAGGGGCAGGAAAGAAACCTGCGCAACTGGCGTACAACCCGCAGCAGGAGGGGGCGCATGGTGAGCGGTTTTGACGTGGAGCGCGGGGCGCAGCGGTCATTCTATCGCGAGGATATTGAGCGTTATCTCGATATCAACCTGAGCGAAACGCGCCGTAATACCACTACGGCCGAGCCGATGTTCCGACGCCTGAGAACCGCGCGCTTCCTGAAGTCACGCGCCACGGCTGATGGCGTTGAAGTGGGCTATTCAGGCGTGGCTGCGCGTATCGCCAGAGCACACCAGGAAGGGCTACGCGATCGGATTAATGACAGCGGCGCGATGGCGGACTATCCGCGCCGCGAGCTGCTGGGCCTGAGCAAAGCCGACCGCACGGCCATTTTCCGCCACGTGATCAACTCGCTGGAGGGGCGCTGATGGAGATTGCAGAGCTGCTTCGCCTGATGGAGAACATCGCCCGCACCGGCACAGTGACGGAGATCGACGAGGGCAAATGGCGCGTTCGGGTGCAAAGCGGTGAACTGGAAACTACCTGGCTGCGCTGGAACGCACAGCGTGCCGGTGCATTTAAGGTCTGGGTGCCGCCATCCATCGGCGAGCAGGTCTGGTTCCTGTGCCTGGGCGGTAATACCGACGTCGCCTTTATCGGCGGAAGCCTGTACAGCGATGACAACCCAGCGCCGGGCGCGTCGCGTAACGAGATGGTGGTGACAGCGCCGGACGGCGCGAAGTTTCGCTACGACGCGGAGGCGGGCGCATTGCAGGTAAAGGGGATTAAATCCGCTGTGGTTGAGGCGTCAGTCAAAATCACGCTGGACACGCCGGAGGTGGAGTGCACCAACCTGCTGACCACCAGGAATCTGAACGTCACCGAAGGCGGTGAGATGCACGGCGATATCACCCACACCGGCGGGGCATTCACCTCTAATGGTGTGCAGGTGGATGATCACAGTCATGGCGGGGTTAAGCGCGGTGGCGAATGGACGGTGGACACAAAATGACAGAGCGCTATCGCGGTATGAATGCCGCAGGAACTGGCACCCTGACCGACGAGGATCATGTGTGGCAGTCAGTTAACGACATTCTGCTGACGCCGGTTGGTAGTCGCCTGATGCGCCGTAACTACGGCTCACTGTGCCCTGACCTGATCGACAGCCCGCAAAACGACGTCACACGACTGCAACTGATGAGCGCAGCAGTCATCGCGCTGGCCGCATGGGAGCCGCGCATTGTGCTGGATACCATCAACGTGACTTATTCAGCCAGCGGTGCTGTGACCGCCGCACTGTCCGGCATGCTGACGGAAACCATGGAAAAAAGCACCCGCGTGGTGACATTAAGGGGCGCCAATGCCAACGATTGACCTCTCACAGCTGCCAAAGCCGACCATTATCGAAGAACTCGACTTCGAGACGATCCTGGTTGACGTCAAAGCGCTGATGGTGGCGGCATTTCCTGCTGATCAGCAGTCAGCCGTTGCCGCTGCGCTGGGTCTGGAGTCAGAGCCACTAAACATCATCGCCCAGGCGATGGCGTACCGCGAGCTACTGTTACGTCAGCGCATCAACGAGGGGGTGGCGGCCTGCATGCTCAGTCATTCGACTGGCGACGATCTGGACAATATTGCGGCCAACCTGGACACAGAGCGGCTCATCATCACGCCAGAGACCGACACCACCGACGCGGTGACGGAAAGCGACGAAGCGTTACGCCTGCGTGCGCAGGCGGCCTTTGAGGGCATGAGCGTCGCCGGACCGTCAGCTGCCTATGAGTATTTCGCACGCAGTGCCAGCGGAAAGGTGGCGGATGTTAAGGCATCCAGCCCGGCACCGGCGGAGGTGGTCATTGCTGTACTGTCTACAGAGGGTGACGGCACCGCCTCGCCGGAGCTGCTGGCCGACGTCGCAGAAGCGGTAAACGACGAGGAAGTGCGCCCCCTGGGGGATCGGGTCACGGTGCGTAGCGCCGAGGTTGTCGATTACGAAATTAACGCCACGCTCTATCTGTACCCAGGGCCGGAGTCAGAGCCGATCATCAACGCCGCCGACGCATCGCTGCAAAAATTCCTGAAACAGAACAACAAAAAAATCAGTCGCGACGTCGCGCGCTCCGCTATTTCGGCAGCGCTGCATGTCCAGGGGGTGCAGCGAGTGGTAATAAATTCGCCCGCGAGTGATATCAAAATCAGCGACGTCCAGGCCGCCCGTAATATCGGTTATCACCTGGAAAACGGCGGAACGGATGAATAGCACATTACTGCCGCCGTCCTCCACTGCATGGCTGCGCAGTACTGAGGCCGCCACGGCACGGCTTTCCGGGATAACCGTCGCGATACGCACGCTATGGACGCCGACCGCCTGCCCGGTTGATTTACTGCCGTATCTGGCCTGGGCACTGTCTGTCGATCGATGGGATAAGGACTGGCCGCCAGAACGAAAAATAGCCGTTATACAGCGCTCGTACTGGCTTCACCGCCGTAAAGGCACCCGCGCAGCGGTACGGCGCGTGATCGAAGATATGGGGTTTTCTGCAACGTTCGCGGAGTGGTTCGACGTCGGTGACGCACCCGGAACGTTCAGGCTTGAAGTGGATGTGAATGACGTCGGGATCACAGCGAAGACGCTGGATGAACTCAACCGCCTGATCGGCGATGCAAAACCTGTGAGCAGACACCTGGCAGAACTGACTATCGCAACCAGCTCCAGGGGGGATGCATGGGTAGGCGCCGCGATAGCTGACGGGGATGTTATTACCGTCTATCCGGAATGGTATACACCACCCGAATGCATTTTTTATAACGGAGTCGCTCACTACGACGGAAATTATCATTACTGCCGACCGGGAAAATACCCCGATGGCGTGTTTCATTACGACGGTTCTGCGCGCTATGACGGAACTCAACTTTACGACGGTGCTTATCGCTCTTCAGGTGAATAAAAATGAATATTACAGAAAAGTTACAATGGGAAGACAGTATTACACTCCTGACCCGTCAGCAGAGAGTTGAAGGCGGTCAGGATGGCGCGGCAAATATTCAGGCAAAAGAGCTGGCGAATCGCACCGCATGGCTGAAGTCGCAGCTTGAATCAATACCGGATTATAAGGAGTACACCTTTTACCCAACGGAGGACGATCCTGACGGAACAATTTCAGGTCTGACGGGAACACCTGCGGGTAAATTATTTCGTGTGGCAATGCAGGATTCCGGCAATGCGAAAGTGATTTTTAATTATTATCTTAACGATGATGGGGTGGCGCGATTCATCAATGACATGATGAACGCCAGAGGGATTAATGATTTATTTACTGCACTGGCAGTCACTTTGCAGCAGCTTTATATTTCACAACAAGTTCAGGTATCAGCCATTAGCGATACGGCGCAAGGAATTGGCGAAAATAACGAGACCTTCCTTGGTGCCATCTCTGCGCTGCAAGTATGGTATCAGCGATTATATTTATCGCAACAAAGCCAACTGTCGGCGGCGGGTGATATTGCACAGGCAGTAGAAATCAATGAACGGGCATTACAGCAATTTTATGTGGCGCAGCAACTGCACACCGCATTACTGAGCGAGGTTGATAGCCAGTTAGCTTATCTTGGCCCCGACAATCAGCTTTCGCGGTTACTGATCACGCAACAGATGGCCGTCGCCCTGGCCGCACTGGAAGGCTTTGATCCGGCAGACTCCGCCACGGCATCGCCGCCACTGCTGGATAAGCATTTTGTTTTTGGTGAGCCGGCAGGGATTATTCGAATCTCCGTTAATTCGCCAAATGGTGTACCGCCAAATAAGGCGGCGGGACAATACCCGACGACAGCGCGCATTGATGTCGACGGAAAGGTGATCTCGTTCTACAGCACCTTTGAAGTGCAGGGAGACACGTCGGCGACGTTCCCGAAAAAAAATCTCAATATTACCTTCAGCTCAACCGCTGACCGTGATGAGGATATGGATTTAAAAATCGGCGACATTATTCCACACGATGAGTGGACGTTTAAATCAAACTGGATTGATAACACTCACGCCCGGCAGTATGCATCATTCCTGCTGTGGTCGCAGATGATGGATTCCCGTCGTGGCTGGCCGAAACGGGATATCGATAATTGCTACGTGGGAAAAGTCGGGCCTGATGGGTTCCCTACCGGCGCCCGCGCTCATCCGATCGGCTATCCGGCGGTACTGTACGTCAATGATGCGTTTTACGGCATTGGCACTCTGGCCGTCGGTAAGAAAAAGGAAAATTATAATATCCCTAAAAACGACCCATTGAAGATACATATTTCGATGGATGCCAACACGGCATGGGTGGATATTAAAAAATTATCCACCGATGCCATGAAGGCGCAATACAGTTTTAAAGCACCAAAGACGCAGACCGCAGCCACGCAGGCTGCATTAGAGGCATGGGATGCTTTTGCATCATCAGGACAGGCTGATTTCACTGCAAACATCGCCACTAAACTCGATAAAAATAACGCCATTGATTTTTATCTGTTGCTGGCCGTCATTGGCGCGACTGATTTATGGGCGAATGACAATACCAAAAACGTGCAGTTTATTACGTGGGATGGTGTTAAGTGGTTTTTTATGCCCTATGACCTCGATACAACATATGGCCTGAAGTTTGAAGGGACGACAATCAGTTACCTGCCTGACACTGTGCCGGGGACTGACAGAAGCGCAAATTTATTCTGGATGAAAGTCAGAAATGCTTATGGTAATTCCGTGAATCAGCGCTATGCGGATTTACGCAATCAGGGGATTTTCTCACCGGATAATTTGTATTTTCTGCTGAAACAGTTTCAGAGCAAATACTCACCGGATTTAGTTAAAGCAGACGTGGCGAAATGGCCCACGCAACCATCATTAAACGTCACCAGCATTGACCAGATCCTGACGTGGTTTAAAGCCCGACTGGCATATCTGGATACCTATTTTACTTATACCCAACAATAACGAGGGCTAACTATGTCAACCATCATCATTAAAGACACGCTGCGCCAGTCCGTCGAGGCGGCATCGGGTGGAGCGCAAACGGTACTTTACACGGCAAAAGGTCAGCCCAGCTTTGTGAATATTATTCCCAAAGTCACTCTGGACTCTTTGGGGATGGGCGCAGGTACGCACCCGGCGTTTATTGTGGACGGAAAAGAAATCCCGCAGCTCTTTATCGGGACCTACCAGGGCGTGATTAAAAATGGCGAGTTCCTGTCCCTGCCATTTGCCACCCCGACGTTCAGCAACCCGGATAACTATATCTACTACAACACGGCGAAAGCGTGCGGTCCGGGCTGGCACGCCATCACGGCGGCAGAATGGGGATTGCTGGCGATTCAGGCGTTTCGTGCAGGGACGCAACCGCTCGGTAACACCAACTGGGGTTTCTCCTCAGATGACCCGTCAGAGTTCGGTCAGCGTGTGGATGGCCGTCAGCCAGGGGATAAAAATAACACCACGGGTGTGACGTATACCGGTTCCGGTCCGGTGGACTGGCGACACGACCGCACGTTTTCGGGGATTTCTGACCTCTGCGGCAACATTGCTGAATACACCTATGGCGTGCGTATGATGGCCGGTGAATTACAATTCCTGGCAAACAATGATGCAGCGCTGTATGCATCCAATATTTCTCCATCATCACCGGCATGGAAAGCGATGGACGCATTAACCGGCGAGCTGATTACCCCGACGTTTACGGGAACGGTTGAGGGTGGGGATTACGTCGCCACCACGCCGACCAGCGTGCGTTTTGCCCTGAGTGCCAGCAACGTGCCGTACTCCATTACGGTATCGGGTACCATGTATGCCCCGTTTGGCTCCATTTCGACGAACAGTGCTAAACCAGTCGCGGAAGCTGCCCTGCAAAAGCTGAAGGCCCTGGCATTGTATCCATTTGGTAGCGACAGTTCGGCATTTAAGGGCGATTGCGTGTGGTCAACGGGGATTAATGCGAATCGTGCACTGCTGAGTCGTAGCGGACACAATGCGCTCGGCGCATCAGCCGGTATTTTTGCTATGGAATATGGCCGTGATGGTGGCGGTTATATCGCCGGTTCTCGCCCGGTTTATTACAAGCCCCTGATCTAAGTAGGTGAGCATGGCCGAATATATAACCACCCTGACAGAATACGGTGCGGCCAGGATGGCACAGGCTGCACTGACCGGTGTTGCGGTTGATTTTGCAGAAATGGCGGTAGGGGATGGCGGCGGCTCGGTGCCGGTGCCAGACCCGACCAGCGCGCAACTGGTCAATGAAGTATATCGTGCCCGCCTGAATCGCGTGGTTGTCGCTGATACTGCTGCAAATATCATTCGTACAGAAATGATTATGCTGCCGCAGGTCGGCGGGTTCTGGCTGCGGGAAGCGGCCCTCTATGATGAGGCCGGGCATTGCCTGGCGGTGGCGAGCCTGCCGCCGTCATACAAACCGCTGCTGTCCGAAGGCAGCGGGCGGCTGCATTCGGTTAATCTGTGGATTGCTGTCAGTAACACCGCCAGCGTCGAGTTAAAGGCCGATCCCTCCGTCATCCTGGCAACCGCCGGTGAAGTGCAGGCGGCAAAAGATGAGGCGAAAGATTACACGGATAGTGAGCTAATCGTGCTGAGTAAAGATATTCAGGAGGCGATTGCCGCTGCGGTAGAAAAGGCTGTGAGTGATGCCTGGGAACTCGACAACCCCGTCGGCACCACGCGCTTTTTCAGCCAGAACCTGAATCCTAATGAGCGGTGGCCATGGTCGGAATGGATATACACCGGCGAAAATAAAACGATCCGCGTCGGCAAGGCGGACGGCTCGGACGTCGGCACGACCGGCGGCAGCGATAACGTCACACTCCAGCGGGACAACCTGCCCGCTGTGCAGATTGATGTGAGCGGTGAAACCAGCGAGCAGATAGAGCAAAAACTGACAACCACGAAAAACGGTAAACACAATCATGGTGGTGTGGCCGGTAAAGATGACCCGTGGGAAATTGGCGGTAATGTGCGGCAGCTCTTTAACCCTAAAGAGCTGGGCGTTACAGATGATGCCGGAGAGCACGATCACGAAGTCACGATCCCACCGCATAAACACTCGGCCAACGGCAAAACAGCCAACCTCGGTGAAGGGAAATCATTCAGCGTGGTGGAGGCCCACACCCTGCTGATGTGCTGGGCGCGGGTGGCGTAGTATCGAGTACCGTCAAAAGTAGCAGTGCTGCAGGTCGTCAGAAGTGACTGTGCGGTACCACCATAGTCGGAAATGGCGATGTTTGCCGGTAGTGAAAGCCCCTCAGGTGAGGGGCTTTTTGTGGGTTAAAACAGACTATTGAGGGAGTTTGAAACCGAGTTAACGGCTTTGGTCGCACTGGTTTTGAGATCATCCAGCACATCGCTGACTGACGACGATTGCAGCTTCTCGCGAAAATCCGCATCCGCCCGGCTCAGACTGATAGTGAACTCAATCTTTTTGGGATTGCCGTAGCGATCAAACTCCGTTTTTCCTCGCTCCAGCCGCGTCATAACGTACATCCCGTAAATCTGCCCATCACCTTCAATCAGCGGCCAGGGGCGACCGGCAAAGCCGATTGTCTCCAGCGCCGACAGCGACCACCGCCCGCCGGTGATTTCTGGATAGAGCACACCGTCAAGCGTGATCGTGTCGTCACCGGGCCCGATGTACTGCCAACCCGCCGACTGATTGACCCGGTCATTCTTAACGTGACGCCACTCCTGCGAGTGGCGCAGCTGCTGATACGGGACAGTGCGCAGCGTAAAAACAAACATCCCGAATACCATCATCATAAAACCTCCTTACTCCCGATCGCGGAATGAACCACGGTTAGTTTTGCGGGTGTTGGCCATCAGATCGCGCACGGCGTTGCGCACCATTTTTTCAAGCTCCTGATCCGAGCGTTTACCGACGTCGTTAAAGACCAGTTGGAAGAACGGCGCCGCACCCGACGCGGCAGCGACCGGCGCGGAAGTCGCCCCTTGCGTCGCCGTTGGTACCGACAGCACACCGCCGGCCGCAGCCGCAGATACGCGCGGCACCGGTTGCGGAATAACCCGCGCCTCCTGATACGCACCACGCAGCGCCAAAGCACGCGGCAGATTTTTAAAGACAATATCCCCGGGGCCGACTTTCTTCGTGTTGTTGGCCGTTGCTTTGGTATTCGTGTCGATGTTTTTCAGGTGGCCCTGAACGCCGGTAATGACCGGCGGCTTACCGCCACTAACTGGTTTGGATACCGTCGCCTGACCCAGGGGTAGTTGATGCCCGGCCAGCGCTGTCGCAGAGGCTTCAAGTTCCCGCTGTGCCTTGTCAGCCTGCTGCCTGGCCCTGTCTATCCCTTCAGGAATAAGATCCAGCTTTTCAAGCAGCCAGCCCACGCCATTCATTAACTGCTGTAGCGGCCACAGCAGGAAACTGAGCGCAGAACTCATCACCCGCCCGAAAATCTCCCCGGCGGTAGCGCATTTATCCAGCGTATCCTTGCTGGCCTGCATCGGAGACAGCAAGTCTTTGAACCATCCCCACACTGCTTTAATGGCATCACCCAAGGAGGAGAATACTGGCGCCATCGCTGAGAATGCATTCCTGAGCGGGGTTAATCCCTCCCATATCCCGCGAAGGAAACCACCAAAGAATGCTTTAATGGGCTCCCAGAATTTCCAGATAATCAGCCCTGCAGCGATAAACCCCAGCGCAATCACTCCGGGGATGCCGAGTAGTGTTGCAAGAATGACGCGCAGGCCGGAAAGAACCAGGTTGAGCCTGGCGATACTGGAGGTCGTAGTGATCGAAGACAGGCCGATGTTTTGAATAGCTAGCCTTAGCTTTGCAAAGGGGCCAACGTAGAAACTGACAGCGAGACTCGCTATGCCTACCGCTCCAGTCAGGGCCACAAGCGCGGCAGTGACAAGCACCAGAGTCTGTGTAAGCTCCGGGTTTTCACTCACCCACGCCCGCAGGTTGTTGAGGAAGGCCGTCAGCGTCTGCGTGATTGTCCGAAGGCTGGCATCCATCCCCGTCAGCACCTCCGTGCGCAGCCCGTCAAATGCCCCGCCCAGCTTGCTGATATCACCAGGCAGGTTATCGCGCAGGGTATCTCCCAGCCTGTCGGCGCTTCCCCTGGTATCACCGAGGCGATTAGAAACGTTCGCCAACGCCGAAAGAAACGCCGGGATCTGGTCTATAGACAGGTCTTCAATCGGGGTACCAAAAAGCGAAATCGCGGCATTAGCCCGCGTCGCCGGATCCTGAATGGACAGCAGCCCTTTCGCGGTCTTCTCCATCGCCTTGCGCGCACTTTCGCCACCCGTGGCTATCGCCGATGACATGGCCGCCGCGTCAAGACCGATCGCCTTGTAGGCGCTGACGCTGTTTTTTGACATGTCAGAGCCACGAATGCTGAATTCCTTGATGGCATCCCCGGTTTTATCCAGCGCGAACTTACCCTGCTGAGCCATATTGACCAGCAGCGACATAGCTTCCGCCCCGGTAAAGCCCATATTGCGGAAGTGAGTAGAATACTCATGAAGTATTTCCGGCATCTCGCCGCGCATCTGCGTGGAAACGCGCTGCATGCCCGACGTGATAAGGTCGAATGCCTCATCACTGCTGCGGGCCAGCCCGTTTTTCATCATGATCGCCGCCATCTGGATATGCTCCGTCATATCCCCACCCAGCGCAGTTTGCAGATCCAGTGCCTTGCGGGAAATGCGCGTGAGTTCCTCGTCACCCACCGCACCGAGCGCACCGAGCGTACTGCGAACACCCGCCACCGCCTCAGAGATACGGGCTAAATCGCGACTGACGCCAGCGGCGTTAATGTCCTGAATGATGCGGGAGTAGCGACCGCCAGATGCTGCGCCCTCGCCATTCTGAGCGGCAATAACGGAGGCGTGCTCCTGAGTCTGAATTTGTGGCGCCATCAGCCGCGAACCCAGATAGAACCCCCCGGCACTGGCCGCCGTCATCGCCAGCCCGGCACCGCGCATCCTGCCGGCGATCTCTTTCGCGCGGTCATACTGCATGCGCGCTTGTGTGGCAGCGGCGAGCTGGCGGCGTTCGCGCTCAAGGGTCTGGTTATATTGCTCGGTTCGGCGAATGGCGCTGGCAATGGTCTGACTGCCGCCTGCAAGGGATACGCCGTGACGACGGAGCGCCTCGGAGGCTCCCCGGAGACTCTCGGTCTCTTTATCACGTCGGACTTTGAGGCGATCCAGTTTTGCCGCGAGATCGGTCATCTGCTGACGTTGCTTGTCCGTCAGCGTCGCACCTGACCGCTGCGCCAGTTTCAGTCCTTCCAGCGTGCGGGTGGTGTCGTCTATAGTGCGGGAGGTTTTTTTAACGCTGTCGCGCAGACGGTTGAAGGCGGCAGACTGTCGCTCAACCTCTTTGATTGAGCCCTGCGTTTGCTTAAGGGAGTCCGAAAGGCCGCCAATAGCTTTACTGGCGGCACTGACCGGACGGGTGAGCTTATCAATGGCGCTGAACGCAACGCGAATACTAAGATCCATCGTCGTCATCCTCCTGTTCATGGTTACCGCTTCTGATGGCCGCCTTCTCGCGCCAGGCCATCAGCTCGCGCAGCTCCATGCCGTACATCTCGGAGGGCGGCCAGTGAAAAATAACTGCAATGTCGGCGATCAAATCGTCGACGTCAGAAAATACCGCCTCTCTTATTCGCTCCCCGTCTCCGCCGAGTTCGGTGCGGACGGCGCCGGTTTCGTCAAAAAAGGCGTAATCTCTTCACAGAGCGCGGTGAAGTCACCGGTTGCCATAGTGCCAACATCAGAGGTGGTCAGCGACGGTGTGGTGACGCGCGTCAGCAGCGTAGAGACCGCGTCGAAATCGAAGTTCAGCACATCAACCAGACGCAGGCCGCGCAGGGATCCGGCCTGTTTGATATTGTCGTTGATGGTGATAGTAGTAATTTCCTGATCGCCGCGCTTAATCGGCTTACTGAGAATAACGGACATAGCATTTTCTCCGGGCGGCCAGCAGACCGCCTTAAAGGTGAGTAAAAAGGGTTATCAGCTGCCGAGGCCCAGCGCCGACATAATGCGGTCCGGGTAGAGATTCTCCCCGTTGCGCTTGTAGATAAAGTTCAGCAGGTCGATTTCAAGCAGCGCCTTATCGTCCACTGACAGCTTGTAGTAGGTGTTTTTGATGGCGTAGGTGTGATTGGTATCATCGCCCTGTTTCGCATCACCTGGATCGATTTCGGTGATACGTCCGCGCATCTCAACTTCCAGTAACGAGCTGGTACCGCCGCTGTAAAACTCGCCGACAAAGCGCAGGCGCATTTCGTCGATATCGCCGCCATATTTCAGGATCAGCTCTTCGACCACGCCGCCGACAATCATCGACGCATCCAGCGCGCCGGAATCCAGCCCCAGATCGACGGCCACCGAACCGAGCATACCGCCGCCCTGGTAATCCTCGGTTTTACGGGTCACTTTTGGCAGCGTCACGCTGGGGACTTTGCCGATATAGTTCTCGCCGTCCACAAAGACGGTGAACAGCCGGAGTTTTTTAGGAATAGCCACTATTCACCTCCCAGCGATGCAAAAGCGGATTCGTAATACTGATCGGTGAACGTCTGGATCATTGTTAGATCTTCCAGCGGCGGCACCGGGCTGTAGTTGTAGCGCACGATGGCTTTACCCTGCCGCAGACCAACGGTTGGGTTATCGACGATATCAAACCAGCACGCTGCGCCAATCAGCTTGCCGGCGGTAACCAGCGCCTGAAGTTTGGCGTTAATACCGCTCACCACGTCTTTCACGTTCGCAGGCGTCAGCGGGGTATCTACGGTAGTGAACTGCGCTTCCGCGATACTGTCTGCCAGAATCTGCGCGGTTCGCGTGTACACCTCGAAAATGAATTCCTCGGTCTCGGTGGTGCGGTTGCCCCAGAAGCGGAAGCCGTCGCGCTTAATCAGCGTGGTGATCTCGTTGGCGTTCAGCTCGTTGGCGTCAGAGTCTTCCGCCTGCAACGCCCAGAACACGTCCTTCGCAATCCCCAGCACGTTTTTGACCGGCACGTTAGACAGTGATTTATGCCAGCCCTGCTCGTTGTCGATAAGCGCCCGCAGACCCAGCGCATAAGCCACGGCCGGGAATTCTTCATTCGCACCGGTCAGCGGGTTATAGGCGATGAAGTTCGGCCAGATCAGCATTCCTTCACGTTCCGCAAACGTTTCTCGGTAGGCTTTGGCTTCAGCAATAGTGTCGCAGCCGTGGCAGTAGCTGTATGAGAACGCTCGCAACTGCTTTGCGATAACCCGCAGTTGCGCGGTCACTTCGGCAGTGTCGTAATCAGGCACGCCGAGAATGCGTGGCCGGTATCCGGTTTTTTGCTCCGCCGTCAGAAAAGCAAACATGCCGGTATAGCTGCCGTCTGCCTGCGTGCCGCCGATAATCAACTGCGACTGAGTGGGCTTGTTTTCACCCGCTTCAGCTTTTGCCACACGCACAACGATCACGCGGGTGCTGACTTGATCGGAAATAGCTTTCAGCGATTTGTAAAGCGAACCGGTTTTACCCGCCTTGCCGAGCACGCTGATAACCCGCGTCACAAGCACCGGAGTGTTAAGTGGAAAGGTGACAGGGTCGGCGTCTTCAGCTACCGCAACCAGACCAATGACCGTTGAATCAATGTCATTGATCGCGGTCTGGAGGTCTGTATTTTCCTTGACGCGCGCCCCGTGAAAAAAGTTGTCGGTCATACTCTACCGCCATCATGTTGAGTGAGTTCGCGGTCATCATCGCCGGACTGGCTGGCCGCTGTCGTGCCATCAGGGTTGTGACCGGTCTGTCACAACAAAAAGCCATCGCCAGTATCGCGCGCGCATGAAACTATCAACGGCGGGGGAATGCATATGGCACTGACGACAGACACTATTGACAAAGCAAAAGCGCTACTGGACGAAGGGGCACAGCGATTCCAGGACTATCAGTCAGAGCTTTCGCGCGTGCCGGCGTTCAGTATCCTGATGGGCGGCAAAGCACTGACGCAGCTGGACCCACGCATTATTTCGCTGGAGCTGACCGACAACCGCGGATTTGAGGCCGACGAGCTGACCATTGCTATCGACGACAGCGACGGATTGATCGAACTGCCGCCGCGTGGTGCTGAGCTGTCGGTGTCGCTGGGGTGGCAGGGTGAACCGCTGGTTTACAAAGGGGTTTACACCGTTGATGAGGTCGCCCATTCGGGGCCGCCGGACAGACTGGAGATCACCGCCCGCAGCGCGGATTTTCGGGATGAGTTCAACGTCAAGCGCGAGGTGTCATGGCATGACGTGACGGTTGAGCGCATCGTGTCAGCCATCGCCAGGCGTTACAAACTGACGCCGGTGATTTCCGGGCAGCTGATGAGCGCCGAGATTGATCACGCCGACCAGACCCAGGAAAGCGATATGTCATTTCTGACGAGGATGGCCGACCTGCTGGGGGCCATTGCCACCATCAAAAACGGTAGCCTTCTGTTTATCCTGCCGGGTGGCGGCGTCAGCGCGAACGGCAAAGCCCTGCCGCAGTTTGCGATCACCCGTTCCAGTGGCGACCGGCATTCGTTCCGCATTGCCGACCGTGACGCTTACACCGGCGTGCAGGCGTACTGGCTGGATCTGGAGTTCGGCAAAAAGAAAAAGGTCACCGTTAAAGCCCGCAAGAAGAAGACCGAGAAGAAGCTGCGCAGCAGCGCAAGGGAAGGGGATTACATCGCCGGTGAAGACGGTAATGTTTTTGTGCTGCGGACAACCTATAGCAGCGAAACCGCCGCCCAGCGTGCCGCTGCGGCAAAGTGGCAGCAGCTCAAGCGAGGCGCTGCCGAATTTAATATGACGCTGGCCTATGGCCGAGCTGATCTGTACCCGGAGATGCACGGCACGGTATCGGGATTCAAGACGGATATGAATAATCAGGACTGGATAATTGCGAAGGCCACGCACACGATCGACGACGGCGGATTTAAAACGCAGCTGGAGCTTGAAGCGAAAATACCTGAATGGATTGCGGAAACCGAGTCATAGCAGCCATAATAACGGTGAGTTCAACTCCCGCCCGGGAGGCCATCATGTTCAAGTGCCCTATTTGCGGTGCCGTTGCCAAAACGCGCACCAGTCGTCCGTTAAGTAATACCACCGTCCGGCATTATCACCAGTGCCAGAACTTTGAATGCAGCATTACTTTCACCACCCTGAACAGCGTTGAAAAGCTGGTAACAAAGCGCGGGCCGCAAGAAAAATTATCACCAGGATTCATCCCATCAGACGCATTTCCTGCCTCGCATTACGGCCGGGATCAGCTCAACCTTGCTCTGTAGCGATAAGGAGAAGATATGCAGGTTTTCTTTTGTGCGGGGAATTCAGCAAAAAACCGCCGCTCACTTGCCAAAGGTTTTTTCTGGTTGGCAATCAAGATGCTGAGAGGTGGGAGTGTGAGTATTGAAGTCAAAGACCACGAAGGCTCCAGGGAAAGTATTTTGCAGGGCGGAGTTGGCGTCGTTGTCCTGGTTGATAATGGGGAAACGGTGTCCGTAAGGGAATAGGCGGATAACCATCACAAGCCATTAAAAAGCCTCGCATATGCGAGGCTTTTATTTTTATGTGGTCTTTATGTGGATCGTATAAATAAAAATTATATAAATATCATATAATTACTCTTTCTTATGAGGCGGATCACTCCGCCTCGTCTTCCGCGACCCGGACCCCTACCTTCAGCACGTGATCGTTCTCTTTTTCCGCTACTGTCCACACCATCCCGGCGAACTCCACCTGGTCGCCCACCACCGGCGCGGCGCCCAGCAGCTGCTGAACCACTTCCCCCAGCGACTGCTGATGTTCGCGGAACTCCTCTCCGCCGTCGATGCCGTAGATTTGCGCCACATCGGCGAAGCGGGCCTCGGCATCAAGGATAAAGTCGCCGAAAAAGCGCTGATCGAGCGCCACCGGCGGCGACTGGCTGAACATTTTGCCCAGCGCAGGCAGGTCGTGTTCCCGGCCAATGACGCACAGGATATCGCCTTCCCGCAGGCGGGTGCTGCCGGTGGGGTGCAGCAGGACATTGTTGCGAAACAGCGCGGCAATCCGCGTCTCCGGCGGCATATGCAGGTCGCGCAGCGCCGCGCCGATGCACCATTTATCGGCCCCCAGCTGGTAGACAAACTGCTCCCACGGGTTTTCCGGGTGAATATCCAGCCCGACGCGGGAGATGGGCCAGCTGACGGGCGGCACCACCACTTTGGCTTTTTTCGCCGCCCACGATAGCGAGGTGCCCTGCAGCAGCAGCGACACCAGCACCACGAAGAAGGCGACATTGAAGAACAGGCGGGCGTTGTCCAGGCCGGCCATCATCGGGAACACCGCGAGAATAATCGGCACCGCGCCGCGCAGGCCAACCCAGCTGATAAACACCCGTTCACGGAGGTTAAACCCGCGGAACGGCAGCAGACCGGCAAACACCGACAGCGGACGGGCAATGAAAATCATCCACATCGACAGCAGCAGCGCCGGGATAGCGATCGGCAGCAGGTCGGAGGGCGTCACCAGCAGGCCCAGCACCAGGAACATGGCGATTTGCGCCAGCCACGCCAGACCGTCGAAGTTCTGCAGGATACCGTGCCGGTTGCGGATCGGCCGGTTGCCCAACAAAAAGCCGCAGAGATAGACGGCGAGGATACCGCTGCCGTCGAGGGTGGTGGTGACGGCGAAAATCATGATCCCGCCGCTCAGCGCCAGCAGCGGATAGAGCCCGGCGGGCAGCACGATGCGGTTGATCATCTGCAGCAGCAGGTAGCCGCCGCCGAGGCCGATGGCGATCCCGAGGCCAAACTGTTGAATGATATGCACGGCGAACATCCAGCTGAGGCCGGTCTGGTGCTGCTGGATCATTTCGATCAGGGTGATGGTCAGGAATACCGCCATCGGGTCGTTACTGCCTGACTCTATTTCCAGCGTCGAGCCGACGCGCTCGTTGAGCCCCTTGCCGCCGAGCAGCGAGAAGACCGCCGCGGCGTCGGTGGAGCCGACAATGGCGCCGATCAGCAGGCCTTCGATCATATCCAGTTTGAACAGCCAGGCCGCCATCATCCCGGTGAGCGCCGAAGTGATCAGCACCCCGACCGTCGCCAGCGACAGCGCCGGCCACAGCGCGACGCGAAAGGAGCTGGCCTGGGTGCGCATCCCGCCGTCCAGCAGGATCACCGCCAGCGCCAGGTTACTCACCATGTAGGCGAAGGGGTAGTTGTCGAAGGGGATGCCGCCGATGCCGTCAATGCCTGCCAGCATCCCGATAGCCAGAAAGATGACCAGAATCGGGATGCCAAGGCGAGAAGAAAAGGAGCTCAATAAGATACTGCAGGTTACTAAAACAGAACCCAGAATAAACAGACTAATGACCGCAGCGGCGTCCAATGTTCACGTACTCCCTGACTGGCGTGAAAAAATGGCTAAAAGTGACACTATTTTAACAATTCGCAGGGGATCCGCCTATGCGTCTGACAAATTTATTCTGCCAGCACCGGGTGGCCGCTGATTGTCAGGGTGGTGGCCGCCGCCTGATTCACCAGCCGCGCGCGCGCCCCCAGCGGCAGGGTCACCGTGCGCTGCTCGTGACCAAACTCCAGTCCGCTAATCATCGGTACAGAGAGCTGCTGGCGCAGGTAATCAAAGACCTGCGGCAGGTCGTATCCCGCGTCATAGTCGTTCGGCGTGCCGCCGGTGAAGCTGCCGAAGATCACCGCCTTCTGCGCCGCCAGTACGCCGCTGTGCAACAGCTGAAGCAGCATGCGTTCGACGCGGAACGGGTGCTCATTGATATCCTCCACCACCAGGATGCCGTCGCGGATCGCCGGCAGCCACGGGGTGCCGATAAGCGAGGTCAGCATCGCCAGATTCCCGCCCCACAGGGTGCCTTCCACCCGGCAGTTCGGCCCTTCGCCCGGCCATTCGAGGGTGAATTCCGGCTGGCGCAGCGCCTGCCAGAAATGGTGTTCGGTAAACGGATCGAGGGTCTCCGCGCCGAAGTTGCCCGCGAGCATCGGCCCGCTGAAGGTGACGACATTGCCCAGGGCCAGCAGGCCCGACTGGATGGCGGTGAAATCGCTGTGGCCGCAAATCAGCAGCGGGTCGCGCTGCTGGCGGGCAATCAGCCCCTGCCAGTCGATATGCGGCAGCAGACGACTGGCGCCGTAGCCGCCGCGCACCGCGAGAACGATCCGGTTGCGCCCGGGCAGCTGGGCAAGCTGGTTAATATCGGCCAGCCGTTCATGTTCAGTCCCGGCGAAACGCTGCAGCCGGCGGGGAATGACCTGCTGGTGGGCCACCTCGTGTCCGGCCTGCTGCAGACGCTCGACGCCGCGGGCCGCCGCTTGCTGGTTGATGCAATAACCGGATGGCGCGACCAGATAAAACTGAGACATGATAATTCCTTGCTATGAATGAAAGGGTTATGATGCCGCCTGGAATGGCGATTGTCATCTCCAGGTGGCTAACTTCAATCCGCACCCGTCATCCATCAGGCTGTCGGCGGGCGGGGGTCGTACCGCTGCCGTCGTTCTGCAGCATGATGGCGTTTGGGTAGATAAGGATAGATGTGTGAAATTGAGATGGTTGCTTATTTTAGTCGTTTTTCTGGCCGGTTGTAGTTCGAAACATGATTACACCAATCCGCCGTGGAACCCCGAGGTCCCGGTGAAGCGGGCGATGCAGTGGATGCCGATCAGTGAAAAAGCCGGCGCTGCCTGGGGCGTGGATCCGCAGCTGATTACGGCGATTATCGCCATCGAGTCGGGCGGTAACCCTGCGGTAGTGAGTAAATCCGGCGCCGTCGGGCTGATGCAGCTTAAGCCGTCGACCTCCGGACGCGATGTCTATCGGCGGATGGGCTGGCGCGGCGAGCCGTCGGTCAGTGAGCTGAAAAACCCGGAACGGAATATCTCGATGGGGGCCGCCTATCTGAGCATTCTGGAAAACGGCCCGCTGGCGGGGATCAAAGACCCGCAGGTGATGCGCTATGCGGTGGTGGTCTCCTACGCCAACGGCGCGGGCGCGCTGTTGCGCACCTTCTCGTCAAGCCGGCAGGACGCCATCGACGAGATTAACGATCTCGACGCCGATGAGTTCTTCGAGCATGTGGTGAAAAAACACCCGGCTCCGCAGGCGCCGCGCTATATCTGGAAGCTGCAGAAAGCGCTGGATGCCATGTAATCCCTCGTTTGGCCTCCGGGAGTCTCCCGGAGGCCACGTCCTCAGAAATCGTAGCCGACGGTAGCCATCACGCTGCGCTCTGCTCCCCAGTAGCAGTTGCCGGTGCCGTAGCAGCCGGAAACGTATTCACGATTGCCGATATTGTTGGCGTTAACCTGCACATAAGCGCCTTTCAGCCCCGGCGACCAGACGCCGAGGTCGGCCCGCATCATGGCATCCATCAACGTCACCGACGGCAGCCGCGCGGTGTTGGCATCATCCGCCCACTGTTTGCCGATGTAGCGGACGCCGGCGCCCACCGAGATCCCCGCCGGGAACTGATAGCGCGCCCAGAAGGAGGCCATCTGATCCGGGGTCAGCTGCGGCGTGTTGTTGTCGGTACCGTCCTTAGTGTCCTGGAAGCGCAGACGATTCCAGGTATACGAGGCGATAGTGCTCAGCTGCGGCGTGATCTGATGGTGCGCTTCCAGTTCGACGCCCTGGGAATGCACTTTCCCCGCAGGAATATAGGTGGCGGTGGCGATGTTCGGGTCGCGGGTGGCGACATCCTTTTGCGTCAGGTCGTAAATCGCGATGCTGTAGAGGTCGCTGCTGCCCGGCGGCTGGAACTTCAGGCCGGCTTCAAACTGTTCGGCGGTGGTCGGTTTCAATGGTTTGCCATCCGCGCCGGGCAGCATCGCCGGGGTAATCGCCTGACTGTAGCTCAGATAGGGTGAAAGCCCGTTGTCCAGAGCGTACAACAGCGAGGCGCGGCCGCTGATATGATCGTCTGAACGGCGGTTCGAGGTGCCCTGGGTGTCGCTGACCTGCTGGGAAACGATGCGGTCATAGCGGGCGGAAACATCCATATGCCAGCGGTCCCAGACCATCTCATCCTGCAGATACAGCCCGGTCTGGTAGTAGCGGCGATTATTGTCATCGCTGTAGGTCACGGTATGCCCGGTCTGGGCGGTATAGCCGGTAAACGGGTTAAGCGGCGCCGCGCCGCCGGCGCCGGTCCACAGATCGTTGCGGAAGCGATGATATTCGGCGCCGAGGATCAGGGTATGCGCCAGATCGCCAGTGTTGAAATCGGCGCGCAGGCGGTTATCGGTTGACCAGCCGTCCAGCGAACCGCGCGAGCCGCTGTAGCCGCGGGCCAGCCTATCGCTGTCATCTATCCAGCCGACCTGGTAGACCTGATCGAGGGAGACGTTGGTGTGGGTGTAGCTCCCGGCGGAATAGACCGACCAGACGTCGGTGAACTGGTGGTCAAACTCATAGCTGTAGATCTGCTGACGGCGCTGATAGCCATCTCCCGGATCGCCCTCGTTGGTGCTGGTGGAGAGCTTACGGCCATTGTGCGCGAAGCGGGTGCCGTCCAGCGGCAAAGAGCCATGATAGCCGCCGGAAGGATCTTTTTGCAGATAGGCGCGCAGCAGCAGCGAGGTGTCGCTGTCCGGCTGCCACAGCAGGGAAGGCGAAATGGCGTAGCGCTCTTCGCGGGTATGGTCATACTGCGTGTCGCTGCTGCGGGTCATACCGATCAGCCGCCATGCCCACTGCTCATTGATGGCGTCGGTGTAATCGAAGGCCGCGCCTTTGGTATTTTGCGTTCCGCCAGTCAGGCGGACGTGGCCCTGCTGACTGAACTGCGGGCGCTTGGAGGTCAGGTTGACCACCCCGCCCGGCACGCTTTGCCCGTAGAGCGCGGAGGAAGGGCCGCGGATCACATCGACGCGTTCGATAAACCATGGGTCGATCTGCACAACGTTATGGCTGCCGCCGTCGCTCATCAGGCGCATGCCGTCGAGGAACAGGTTATCGACGTCGCCGCCGTGGTAGCCGCGCAGGGAGATGGCGTCAAACCGGGTGGCGCCGCCGCCGAAGCTGGAGTAGACCCCTGGGGTATATTCCAGCGCCTGGCTGATGGTATTCGCCCCCTGATCCGCCATCTGCTGGCGGGTGACAACCGACACCGACTGGGCGGTGGTGATTAACGGCTGGTCGGTTTTCGTCGCCCCGAGCGAGGTGCTGGCGCTATAGCCTTCAGTCGGCGCGCTGGCAGACACCGGCGGGCTGGCCGTCACCACTACCGTCTCTTCGGCCTGCGCGGTGAAGGGAAGTGCGACCGCGAGGGCGTACAGTAGCCCCGGGCGTTTTCGAGAAATAGCCACGTTCATAAGATCATCCTGAACCAGCGCGGTCTGGTACTCCTGTACGCCGCCGCGGGAAAAACGAATCTGTCATTATTCGTTAAAAAGTAATGCGAATTATTATTGTTTGTATTTGTGCAATCAAGCGAAAAGGTGACCTGTTCAGCGCGAGGGGGTGGAGAGGTGTTTCCCGCGAGCCGCGGAATGGGCCTGCGCGGGAGGGTCGTGACCAGGGAGACCGCTTCACCCCTACCGATTTTGGTAGGGGGAAGCGGAACAGCGTCAGGAGCCGGTCTTTTGCGGTGCCGCAGGGGCGGGGTCGTTAGCGGCGGGTTTGTCCTGTAGTGAAGGCGTTGTCGCCGGACGGGTGGCGGGCAGCGCATCGCAGGGTTTCTCCTGCGGGCAGATCAGGTCCAGCATCTTAAGGGTGACGCCGTTGGTCCAGCCAAAGCCGTCCTGCAGTGGATATTCCCCACCGCCGCCGCCGGTGCCGGTCGAACTCACATCATACTTCTCCACCAGCTTTTGTTTGCTGTCATAGGTATGCTGCACGTTGGTCAGGAAACGCCAGCTGACCTCCATGGCGATCTTCTGCTGGCCATAGTTTTGCAGCCCCTCGACGGCCACCCACTGCAGCGGCGCCCAGCCGTTGGGGGCGTCCCACTGCTGGCCGCTGTTGACGGTGGTGGTGGTCAGCCCGCCGGGTTTGAGCAGCCGCGACTCGGCGGCGGCCGCCACTTTCGTCGCCCGCTCGCGTGACGCGGCATTGACGTACAGCGGGAACAGCGCCGCGGCGGTCAACTGATTGCGCACCTTGTGGCTTTTCAGATCGTAATCGGCGTACCACCCCTCTTTTTCATTCCACAGGTATTTCTCGATAGCCTGCTGGCGGGTGTTGGCCAGCGCATCGTACCGCGTAGCGCCAGCGCTGTCCCCCGCAGCTTTACTGGCGCGGGCGAGGGTTTTCTCCAGATGGAACATCAGGGCATTGAGATCGACCGGGACAATTGAGGTGGTGCGAATGGTGGCGAGCTGCTGCGGATTGTCCATCCAGCGGGAGCTGAAATCCCAGCCGGAAGCGGCGGCGGAGCGCAGGTCGCGATAGATCTCGGTGGCCGGACGATTCGGGTTGCTTTTGGCGGTTTTGACGTCGTCAAGCCAGGACTCGGGGCGCGGGGTGTCGTTATCGTCCCAGTAGCGGTTGAGCAGCGCGCCATCGGCCATCCGCACCGCCCGTTTGTCGGCGCTGCCGGGAGCCAGCGCGTCCGCCCCGGCCATCCAGTAGCGATACTCTTTCTCCAGCTGCGGCTGGTAGGTTTTCAGCACCTGGTCGCCATCGTGCGTCGCCAGCAGGCTTACCATAAAGGAGAAGAAGGGGGGCTGCGAACGGCTGAGGTAATAGGTGCGGTTACCGTTGGGGATATGGCCCCAGGTGTCAATTTCCGCGGCGAAGTTGGCGACCATATCTTCGACTTTATCCCAGTGACCGCTTTCGGCAAGACCCAGCATGGTGAAATAGCTGTCCCAGTAATAGACTTCGCGAAAGCGTCCTCCGGGGACCACGTAGGGCTTAGGCAGCGGCAGCAGCGAGTCCCACTTTTCCACCTCGACGGTGCTGCGGGTCAGGACCGGCCACAGGCCGTCGATATGCTGACGCAGGGTTTGCCCTTTGGGCGGCACATAGGTGTCGTTCTCTTTCGGCAGCGTGAAGTTCAGCTCGACGAAGTGGCGCAGGTCGAAGCTGGCCTGGTTTTTTTGCATCCGGTAATCGGCAAGGATCATCAGCGGATCGCTGTTAGGGATCGCGTCGGCGAAGGTTTTTTGATCGGCAAAGAGCTTCGCGCTCTGGACATCATTGAACAACGGGCCCAGCAGAATATCCGGCGAGGGTGGCGGCGCGGTTTTGCCGTCTTCCGCCTGGACATTCAGGCTCATCAGGGCGAGCAGGGCGCCGCCGATCGCCAGGCGCAGGGAACAGGGCAAAGCAGCGGGACGATGTGCATCAGTACTCGTCATGGGGAGTTCTCCTTATCATTATCGACTGCGGGCCACGACGTTTGGCCATCCAAAAACCTTAGACGAATATCTGCCGCTGCGCGTGTCAGGGGTAACATTTTGCGCGAAAACAGAGGATTTACCTGCCTGGTTTTCTGCTACAACCGCCGGCAAAGCGATTAGTCTTACCGGCAAGCCAACGCGCCCGGGCCACTGGCCACGGCGCGCTGGAGGCGAATACCAGCGGATCGAGAAGGGTTGTGAGGCCCGGCCTGCGGCACACTGGCTGACGGCGCTGACGTCCACCATGGCGCAAAAATCGTCGCCCTGCCTCACGACGGTGCAACCGCAGCCGGGCGCAGGCGGCCATTGTGGCGATTTTTTGCACAATCAGACGGCGGGTCAGAACCGATTTGCACAACGCCGCGGCGGCGGATGACCTGGCATAATTAATGCTTATCTCTTACCGGGATTACCACAAAGTGAGTACAACCGGAGGAGACGGCCATGATAAAAATAACGCTTCCTGACGGGCATTATTATGACGAGATGCTGACCGCCCAGGGTGAACAGCGGCCGCACTATAATGCCTGGTGGCAATGGTTTCGCAACACCGATCAATTCTCTATCCGGCAGAAAAAAGCGCAAGCGGAACTGCTCTTTCACCGTATCGGCATCACTTTTAACGTTTACGGCGAGGATGAAGGGACCGAGCGGCTGATCCCGTTTGACAGCGTGCCGCGGATCATCCCCGCCGGGGAGTGGCAGCGCATTGACCGCGGTATACGCCAGCGGGTGAAAGCGCTGAACGCTTTCCTCTATGACATCTATCATGAGCAGAATATCCTGCGTGCGGGGCTGATCCCGGCCGAGCAGGTGCTGGCCAACGAGCAGTACCAGCCGTGCATGCAGGGCATCAACCTGCCAAACAACACCTATGCCCATATCACCGGCGTCGATATGGTGCGCAATAACGACGGTCAGTACTACGTGCTGGAGGATAATCTGCGCACGCCGTCCGGCGTCTCCTACATGCTCGAAAACCGTAAGATGATGATGCGCCTCTATCCGGAGATGTTCGAGCAGCATCACATTGCGCCGGTGGAGCGCTACCCGAGCTACCTCCTGCAGACCCTGCGCGAAAGTTCGCTGGTGGATGATCCCTGCGTCGTGGTGATGACGCCGGGTCGCTTCAACAGCGCCTACTTCGAGCACAGCTTCCTGGCGCAGCAGATGGGGGTTGAGCTGGTGGAGAGCGCCGACCTGTTTATTAAAAACGGCGCGGTGTATATGCGCACCACCGAGGGGCCGCGGCGGGTGGATGTGATTTATCGCCGCATCGATGACGCCTGGCTCGACCCGCTGGCCTTCCGCGCCGATTCGATGCTCGGCGTACCGGGGCTGCTGTCCGTTTATCGCGCCGGCGGCGTGGTGCTGGCCAACGCCATCGGCACCGGGGTGGCCGACGACAAATCGATCTACCCGTACGTCCCGGAGATGATCCGCTTTTACCTCGGCGAACAGCCGATCCTCAGCAATATCCCCACCTGGCAGTGCCGGAAAGCGGAGGACCTGCGCTACGTGCTGAGCAATCTGGAGCTGATGGTGGTCAAGGAGGTCCATGGCGCCGGGGGCTACGGCATGCTGGTCGGCCCGCGTTCCACCAAAGAGGAGCGGGAGGCCTTCCGCCAGCGCCTGCTGGCCAATCCGGCCAACTATATCGCCCAGGACACCCTCGCGCTGTCGACCTGCCCGACCTTCGTTGATGAAGGGCTGTCGCCGCGGCATATCGATTTACGCCCCTACGTACTGTCCGGGCAGGAGATGCGGCTGGTGCCTGGCGGCCTGACCCGCGTGGCGCTGACCGAAGGGTCGCTGGTGGTCAACTCGTCGCAGGGCGGCGGAACCAAGGATACCTGGGTGATGGAGGATGACGCATCATGCTAAGTCGTACGGCGAGTGAACTGTTCTGGATGGCCCGCTATCTTGAGCGGGCGGAGAGCTACGCCCGGGTGCTGGACGTGACCTGGAAATTATCAATGATCCCCCGCCACAGTCAGCAGTCGCGGGATCTGGCGCTGCCGCTGAATTTGTCGATGACCCACGAGCTGTTTCAGGCGCGCCACGCCCGCTTTACCATGAGCAATCTGCTCAACTTTTTTGCCCTCGATGGCAACAACCCCTGCAGTATTTACAGCTGCGTGGAGATGGCGTGGAACAACGCGCACGCGGTGCGCGGCAGTCTGTCGGCCGAAGTGTGGGAGAGCATCAATGCCACCCGCATCGAGCTGCGAACCCTCCGCCAGCAGGGGCTGGGCGAGCTGGGGAGCGACGGCTTTTTCGAGTGGGTGAAAGAGCGGGTGCATCTGTTTCGCGGGGCGGTGATTGGCACGCTGCTTCGCAACGACGCCCTGAGCTTTATCGGTATCGGCACGCTGATCGAGCGTGCGTTCGCCACCACCCAGCTGCTGCTGATTAAGGATCAACAGCTGACCAACGATCCGGACCCGGTGCGCGAATACTACCGGCTGGATACCCTGCTCAATGCGGTCAGCGCCCGCGAAGCTTACAACAGCCTCTACCGCCAGCCGGTCAGTCGCGAAACGGTGATGGAGCTGCTGATCCTGCGTAACGATATTCCACGTTCGCTGCGCGCCAGCATTGCCGACCTGGTGGGCGAACTGGAGAAGATCGCCAACGATCGCTCCTATCAGCCGCTGCGCCTCGCCCATCAGCTCAACGTTGACCTGCGCTTCAGCACCCGTGACGACCTGGCGCAGGCGGACCTGCAGACCACGCTTAACGGACTGCTGGCGAGAATTAACGCCCTGTCCGACAGCATCAGACAAACCTATCTGGAGGCCTTATGAAACTGGTCATCGATCATCTCACCCGCTACGGCTACGATGAAGAAGTGAAGTTTTCCACCCAGTATCTGCGCCTGACGCCGCGCAGCACCGGACGGCAGACCATCACCGCCTGGACGCTGACCCTGCCGGACGGCGCGGCGGTGACCACCACCGACGGCTGGGGCAATGTGCTGCATGTGCTGACGCTGGATAACCCGCACAAAGAGATCACCATCCGCGCCAGCGGGATTGTCGATATCGCCGACGAGGGGGAAGAGACGCGTGATGAAGAGGCCGAGCTGCTGTCGCCGCTGGTTTTTCTGCGCTCTACGCCGCTGACCCGCGCCGATACGGCGATCCGCGAGTTTGCCCAGCGCCTCTATCGTCCCGATGCGGCGGAAGAGAGTTTGAATCAACTGATGGCGGATCTGCTGTTAAGAATGCCATACTCCCCCGGCGCGACCCAGGTGCAGGACTCCGCTGCCGACGCCTTCGCCCGGGCGAAGGGAGTGTGCCAGGATCATACCCATGTTTTTCTCGCCTGCTGCCGGGCGCTGGATATCCCGGCGCGCTACGTCAGCGGCTATGTCTACAGCGATAACGCCCAGCATGTGGCGATGCATGCCTGGGCGGAAGTGTGGCTCGACGGCCGCTGGCTGTCGTTTGATATCACCAATAATACCCGTCGTCTGAATCAGCATCTGCGGCTGGCGACCGGGCTGGATTATCTCGACGCCTGCCCGGTACGGGGCACCCGGTTGGGCGGCGGCGGGGAGATTATGTTAACCAACGCTGAAGTGCGCGAACACAGCCAGCAGGCGCAGCAGCAATAATACGGGAATAACCGCAATGACCTACTGTGTGGCCATGTGCCTGGCGGATGGACTAGTGTTTGCTTCCGACTCCCGCACCAACGCGGGCGTCGACCATATTGCCACTTTTAAAAAGCTGCACGTTTTCCATCAGGAAGGGGAACGGGTGCTGGTGCTGCAATCCGCCGGCAACCTGGCCACCACCCAGAGCGTGATAAGCCTGCTCAGCGCGCGGATCCGTACCCAGCAGGAGCCGAACCTGATGCAGGTAACTTCCCTCTACGACGCCGCCATGCTGATCGGGAAAACGCTGCTGGAGGTGATCCAGCGCGACAGCAGCAACCAGCAAAACTGCAGTAACACCAACTTCAACTGCAACCTGCTGCTTGGCGGCCAGATCGCCGGTGAAACCCATCGTCTGTTCCATATTTATCCGGAGGGTAACTTTATTGAAGCCACCCGCGACACGCCTTATTTCCAGATTGGCGAAAGCAAATACGGCAAGCCGATCATCGATCGGGTGCTGACCATCGATACGCCGCTGGAGCAGGCGATGTGCTGCGCGTTGATCTCCATTGACTCGACGCTGCGCAGTAATCTGTCCGTCGGTCTGCCGCTGGATACGCTGCTCTACCGCAGCGGCAGCCTGAGCAGCGCCGGGCAGCATCGCATCACCGACAGCGATCCCTACTTCAACCGCATCCGCAAGGCGTGGTCGGAAGGGCTGTTGCACACCTTCCGGACCCTGCCGACCTGGACCCCAGCGGAGCGGGAAGAGGAGTAGTCTCTGCGCCGCATCGCCGGCAACGCCGGCGCGAAGGCGGATAAGGCGCCAGCCTCCAGCGGGCAAGAAAGGGGGGTACGTTGCCTGCTGTGGATTGCCGGGCGGCGCTGCGCTAACACCGGCCTCCAGTGACCGGGGATCGACGTTCATCCCGTAGGCCCGGCAAGCTTAGCGCCGCCGGGCGATGGGCCATCATAACCGGATGGCGGTCGCAGCGAACGTCTCCTCTTAACTCATGCCACGGCTGTCAGAATCCCACGCTATTTGCACGCCATCGACCCGTTGCGCCGTGGACGGCATTCTCTGAGTCATGCGGAACGTAAACGCGCTTTTTGGCAAAGCTAAGTAAATTAAATACTTTGTTATTTAACGTGTTATCTCACATCTTCGGAGGGAATGAGGCAACACGGCAAGGTATGGGAAGTGACGGAAAAGAAGACGGCTGTCTATGTGGATGACCAACAGCGCATCCTGATCCGCCAGCTGGCGCGCAGCTGGCTGTGGCGCAGCGAGCTGCCGACCTGGCTGCTGATTGTGACGGTTTACGGCGGCTGGTTTGCCTGCGTGACGAGCTGGCGGACGCTGGGACTGTTTCCGGCCACGCTGCTGCTAATCTGGTTTACCGCCTGGTATATGTCCTTACAGCATGAGCTGATCCATGGGCATCCCACCCGGCTGGCATGGTTCAACCAGCTGCTGGGGACGCTGCCGCTGGCGGTCTGGTATCCCTACGGCGTCTACCGCGACAGCCATCTGGCGCACCATCGCAACCATCTGCTGACGCACCCC
This sequence comes from Klebsiella sp. 2019SCSN059, assembly GCF_021739525.1. Classification (NCBI taxonomy): domain Bacteria; kingdom Pseudomonadati; phylum Pseudomonadota; class Gammaproteobacteria; order Enterobacterales; family Enterobacteriaceae; genus Klebsiella; species Klebsiella sp. 2019SCSN059. The sequence continues at coordinate 113,204 of NZ_JAKKOM010000001.1, forward strand.
GAGGACGACCCCGAATCGTACTATGTGACGGCGGAAAGCTGGCAGCGCTTCTCTGCCTGGCAGCGCCGCCTTATCCACCTGCGCAATACCTTCTGGGGGCGTCTGCTGCTGGCGCCGCTGATGGATATCGTTCACACCCTGCGTAGCGCGCTGCGGGCTTTCCGCGCGGGCGACCGCCGCGCCATTGCCATGTGGAGCCTGCATCTGTTTCTGTTGACGGGTCTGCTGGCCTGGATGGCGGCGCAGGGTTTTTCCCCGCTGTGGTTTGTGCTGGCGGTGAGCTACCCGGCGCTGGCCCTGACCAAAGTGCGCTCTTTTCTCGAACACCGGGCCGCGGATGACCCGCTGGCCCGCTCGGTGATCAACGAGGCCGGGCTCCCCTGGCGGGTGCTGTTCCTCAATCTCAACTACCATGCGGTACATCATGACCTGCCAGGGGTCCCCTGGTACGCTTTACGTCGGCTGTATCTGCATCGCCAGACGGCTTATCTACAGCGTAATCAGGGGTTCCTGGTGCGCGGGTACGGTGAGTGGCGACGCCATTTTAGCCGCCGGGCGGTGGCGGTGAACGCCCATCCAGGCTTTGGCGAACAGGCGCAGGCGGGAGGAGAACATGGCTGAACGTATGACCTTTCCTATGTATGCCATCCACCGACAACAGACCCAGGCCCTGTGGCTGGCGGTGCAGTCGCTGCTGGCTGAACGCGGCGTGAGGGTGGCGGAGGACCCTCCGGCGGCCGATCCCGAGGATCTGCTGGCCCACTGGCGCCAGCCGGGGCTGTTGCTGAGCCAGACCTGTGGCTATCCGCTGGTGACCCAGCTGCCGGAGGTGCAGACGGTGGGCTGCTTCCACTACGCCGCGCCCGGTTGCGAGGGGCGCCGCTACCGCAGCCTGCTGGTGGTTCGCGAAGCGGATAGTCACCGGATGCTGGCGGACTTTTTTGGCCGCCGCGCGGTGTGCAATGCCGAGCACTCGCAGTCTGGCTACAACGTGCTGCGCAAAATGGTCGCGCCGCTCTCCCGGCAGGGGCGATTTTTTTCGGCGGTGGTGTTCAGCGGCAGCCATCGGCAGTCGCTGCGCGAGCTGCAGCAGGAAAACGCCGATATCGCCGCCATCGACTGCGTGACCTACGCTCTGCTGCAGCGCCATCAGCCGCAGGCCCTGGCAGGCCTGGCGGCGATCGGCTGGAGCCCGGCCGCGCCAGGGCTGCCGCTGATCACCGCCGGCGCCACCCCGGCGGCGACGCTGAACAGCCTGCGCGAGGCGCTCCAGCAGCTGGTGAGCGATGCGCGCTATCGTCCCCTGTGCGACGCCTTTCTGATCTGCGGCTATAGCGATATGTCGCGGGAGGCCTATGCTCCGCTGCTGGCGTGGCGGGATGAGGCCGTGGCGCTGGGGGTCAGTCAGTTATAAGGGAGACGGTCCGGTTTACCGTCGTTGGCGAGTCGGCTGCGGTGTACCACCTCCGTGTCAGAGCGAGCAACAGGCGCGTTTAATTAACTGTTTTGAAGATTTGTGATCGGCAACACAAATGACTGCCTGCCAGGCGCCGCAAAAGATAAATTGCCAGAGTTGATTTTAATCAAAGTATGACCGCCTGCGATATGGCGGAAAAGCCGCCCCCTCCGCCGCACAAGAAAAACAAGATTGTGAATTTAATGTTTCTTTGCTGTAAATAATGCCTGCGCCTTTTTCCCGCCCGCCGCCGATAAAATGTGATGCCAAACCGACTTGTCGTTAAATAATGGCGTTGATTACGTCCGCTTTTTATTCTTTACAGCATTAATTTAATTTTCGCCTTTTTTATCGCCCTGACGGCGCGGGTCAAATAGCGTACAAAAAGCGTATTTTTTATCGCCATTTTGCCGTCGATGTTATCGCCATCAATTATTTTTATCCCCGCATTCGGTTACGGCAATAAACGCGCAAACGACGTTCACTATGATCTTAATGCGTTGATTTTAAATGGATTGTTCTGGGTGGAGAATCCTGCTAATCGGCCACGGCGGAGCCTTTGTGAGAGCTCTCACATAACCCGCTAATCGCGATTTGTTACACTTTCCGCCGTCAACAAAGGAATGAAAGTGAGACGTGATGAATACTTTTTCTCTGCCTAAAACTCAGCATCTGGTGGTTTTCCAGGAAGTGATCCGCAGCGGGTCTATCGGGGCCGGAGCAAAAGCGTTAGGACTCACACAGCCGGCGGTCAGTAAAATCATTGGCGACATGGAAAGCTATTTTGGCAGCGAATTAATCGTCCGGCGAAATACCGGCGTCTCGCTCACCGAGGCCGGGCAGGTATTTCTGAACTGGTCAGAAGCGATCACCCGGGAAATGAAAAATATGGTCAATGAAATGAATGCGTTGACCAACAGCACGGTGGTGGATGTCTCCTTTGGTTTTCCCTCGCTGGTGGGGTTTACCTTTATGTCGGAGATGGTGCATCAGTTCAAAATGACCTTCCCCAAGGCGCGGGTATCGATGTATGAGGCGCAGCTCTCTGCCTTCTTGCCGGCGATCCGCGACGGGCGCCTCGACTTCGCCATCGGGACGCTGAGCGATGAGATGAAGCTGCAGGACCTGCACGTCGAGCCGCTGTTTGAGTCTGAGTTTGTGCTGGTGGCGAACCGGGCGCGGATCGGCAACGGCACCGTCCGCCTGGCCTCGCTCCAGCACGAGCAGTGGGTGCTGCCGGAGACCAATATGGGCTACTACAGCGAACTGCTGACCACCCTGCAGCGCAGCGGCATCCGCCGTGAAAATATCGTCAATACCGATTCGGTGGTGACGATCTATAACCTGGTGCTCAATGCCGATTTTTTGACGGTCATTCCCTGCGACATGACCACGCCGTTCGGCTCGAGCCAGTTTGTCACCATCCCCATTAAAGAGGCCTTGCCGGTGGCGCGCTATGCGGCGGTGTGGTCGAAAAATTATCGGCTGAAAACCGCGGCGGCGTCGCTGGTGGAGATGGCGAAACAGTATTCATCGGGGCAGGGCAACCGCCACTGGCAGCCAATAGAAATTGCCTGACTGATATTGATTAAATAATCCAACAACCATCCTCGCTGTTGTCAGCAGGATGACGCCCGGTCATTGACTTTATATTAAGATACAGAGGCCATAATGCATATTACCTACGATCTTCCGGTATCCATTGACGATATTCTCGAAGCGAAGCAACGCCTGGCAGGAAAAATATATAAAACGGGTATGCCGCGGTCGAATTATTTTAGCGAACGCTGTAAGGGTGAAATATTTCTTAAATTCGAAAATATGCAGCGCACGGGTTCATTTAAAATTCGCGGCGCCTTTAATAAGCTCTGCGGCTTAACCGCAGCGGAAAAACGCAAAGGGGTGGTGGCTTGCTCAGCGGGCAACCACGCCCAGGGCGTCTCGCTCTCATGCGCCATGCTCGGCATTGACGGGAAAGTGGTGATGCCGAAAGGGGCGCCGAAATCGAAAGTCGCCGCCACCTGCGATTATTCGGCGGAGGTGGTGCTGCATGGCGATAATTTTAACGATACCCTCGCCAAAGCCAGCGATATTGTTGAACTTGAAGGCCGTATCTTTATTCCCCCCTATGACGATCCCCAGGTTATTGCCGGGCAGGGCACCATCGGTCTCGAAATATTAGAAGATCTGTATGACGTGGATAATGTCATTGTGCCGATTGGCGGCGGGGGCTTAATTGCCGGCATCGCGATTGCGATTAAATCTATTAACCCGACGATCCGCATTATCGGCGTGCAGTCGGAGAATGTTCACGGCATGGCCGCCTCCTGGTACGCCGGAGAGATCACCAGCCATCGCCACGCCGGCACCTTAGCCGATGGCTGCGATGTCGCCCGCCCGGGAAAACTGACCTATGAAATCGCCCGCCAGCTGGTGGATGACATCGTCCTCGTCAGCGAGGACGACATTCGCCAGAGCATGGTCGCCTTAATTCAGCGCAATAAAGTGATCACCGAAGGGGCCGGAGCGTTGGCCTGCGCCGCGTTATTAAGCGGCAAATTAGACAGCTATATCCAGAACCGCAAAACGGTCAGCCTGATTTCCGGCGGCAATATCGATCTCTCGCGGGTATCGCAAATTACCGGTTTTGTTGACGCTTAATTCAATACATAAGTGAGGACAGGATATGAGTACGACTGAGAGCATTGCATCCAGCCAGACAAGCCTTTCGTCCTGGCGTAAATCTGACACCACCTGGACCCTGGGCCTGTTTGGCACCGCCATCGGCGCCGGGGTGCTGTTTTTCCCCATCCGCGCCGGCTTCGGCGGGCTGATCCCGATCCTGGTGATGCTGGTGCTGGCCTATCCCATCGCCTTCTATTGCCACCGGGCGCTGGCGCGGCTGTGCCTGTCGGGGGCTAACCCCTCCGGCAATATCACCGAAACGGTGGAAGAGCATTTTGGCAAAACCGGCGGGGTGGTGATCACCTTTCTGTACTTCTTCGCCATCTGCCCACTGCTGTGGATTTATGGCGTGACGATCACCAATACCTTCATGACCTTCTGGGAGAACCAGCTGCAGATGCCGGCCCTCAACCGCGGAGTGGTGGCGCTGCTCCTGCTGCTGCTGATGGCGTTTGTCATCTGGTTTGGCAAAGACCTGATGGTCAAGGTGATGAGCTATCTGGTGTGGCCGTTTATCGCCAGCCTGGTGGTAATCTCCCTGTCTCTGATCCCTTACTGGAATAGCGCGGTGATTGATCAGGTGAACCTCAGCGATATCGCCTTAACCGGTCACGACGGCATTCTGGTGACAGTGTGGCTGGGCATCTCCATTATGGTGTTCTCCTTTAACTTCTCGCCGATCGTCTCCTCGTTTGTGGTCTCCAAACGCGAAGAGTATGAAGCGCAGTTTGGCCGGGAGTATACCGAACACAAATGCTCGCAGATCATCTCCCGGGCCAGCATGCTGATGGTGGCGGTGGTGATGTTCTTCGCCTTCAGCTGCCTGTTTACCCTCTCGCCGCAGAACATGGCGGACGCCAAGGCGCAGAATATCCCGGTGCTCTCCTATCTGGCGAACCACTTTGCCTCGATGTCGGGCGCCAAATCCACCTTTGCCACCCTGCTGGAGTATGGCGCGTCGATCATCGCCCTGGTGGCCATCTTCAAATCGTTCTTCGGCCACTATCTCGGCACCCTCGAGGGGCTGAACGGTTTGATCCTGCGTTTCGGCTTTAAAGGGGATAAAACCCGGGTCTCCAGCGGCAAGCTCAATACCCTGAGCATGGTGTTCATCATGGGCTCGACCTGGGTGGTGGCCTATGCCAACCCCAATATCCTCGACCTGATTGAGGCCATGGGCGCGCCGATTATCGCCTCGCTGCTGTGCCTGCTGCCGATGTACGCCATTCGTAAAGCGCCTTCGCTGGCCAAATACCGTGGCCGTCTCGATAACCTCTTTGTGACCGCCATTGGTCTGCTGACCATCCTCAATATCGTTTACAAACTGTTCTAATCCGGCTCAGGCCACGCGGAGTACAACATGACTGAATTTCCGGTAGTGCTGGTGATCAACTGCGGCTCGTCGTCGATCAAATTTTCCGTACTGGACGCCGCCAGCTGCGACTGCCTGCTCAACGGCGTAGCCGAGGGCATCAACGCGGACCAGGCGTCTCTCTCGCTCAACGGCGGCGAGCCGGTGGCGCTGGCGCCGCGCGGCTACGAAGGCGCCCTGCAGGCGATTGCCGGGGCATTAGCCCAACGCGATCTTATCGACAGCGTGGCCCTGATTGGCCACCGCGTCGCCCACGGCGGCGACCTCTTCACCGAGTCGGTCATTATCAGCGAGGAGGTTATCGACAATATTCGCCAGGTATCGTCCCTGGCCCCGCTGCATAACTACGCCAGCCTTAGCGGCATCGCCTCGGCGCAGCGGCTGTTCCCGGGGGTCATGCAGGTGGCGGTCTTTGATACCAGCTTTCACCAGACCCTGGCCCCGGAAGCCTTTCTCTATGGCCTGCCGTGGGAGTATTACCAGAACCTCGGGGTACGCCGCTATGGCTTCCACGGAACCTCCCACCGCTATGTCTCCCGGCGCGCCCTGGCGCTGCTCGGGTTGCCGGAGCAGGAGAGCGGCCTGGTGATCGCCCACCTGGGCAATGGCGCCTCGATCTGCGCGGTGCGCAACGGCCGCAGCGTGGACACCTCGATGGGGATGACGCCCCTGGAGGGGCTGATGATGGGCACCCGCAGCGGCGATGTCGACTTCGGCGCCATGGCGTGGATTGCCGCGGAAACCCGGCAGACCCTCAGCGACCTGGAGCGGGTGGCCAACACCGCCTCCGGCCTGCTGGGGATCTCCGGCCTTTCCTCCGACCTGCGGGTACTGGAGCAGGCCTGGCATGAGGGCCATGCCCGCGCCCGCCTGGCGATCAAAACCTTCGTCCATCGCATCGCCCGCCATATCGCCGGCCACGCCGCCGCGCTGCAGCGTCTTGACGGCATTATTTTCACCGGCGGGATTGGCGAAAACTCGGTGCTGATCCGTCGGCTGGTGAGCGAGCGGCTGGCGGTCTTTGGCCTTGAGATGGACGCTGCCCGCAACCAGCAGCCTAATTCGGCCGGCGAGCGCCTGATCTCCGCCGACGGCAGCCGGGTGCGCTGCGCGGTTATCCCCACCAATGAAGAGCGCATGATTGCCCTCGATGCGATCCGCTTAGGCCGGATCCACACCGCGGCGGCGCTGGCCTGATTTTTTTATTCTGTAGAGAGACGATGTTCATGAAAGTAGATATCGACACCCACGACGCACGATACGCCGACGCCTGGCAGGGCTTTCGCGGTACGGCGTGGCAAACGCAGATTAACGTTCGCGACTTTATTCAGCATAACTACACCCCTTACGAGGGCGATGAGTCCTTCCTCGCCGACGCGACGCCGGCCACCACCGCCCTCTGGGAGCAGGTGATGGCCGGGATCCGCGTCGAGAACGCCACCCATGCGCCGGTGGATTTCGACACCAATGTCGCCACCAGCATCACCGCCCACGCGGCGGGCTATATCAACCAGCCGCTGGAAAAGATCGTCGGCCTGCAAACGGACCGGCCGCTGAAGCGCGCCCTGCACCCCTTTGGCGGCATCAATATGATCAAAAGCGCCTTCGAGGCCTATGGCCGCGAAATGGACCCCGATTTTGAGTATCAGTTTACGGCGCTGCGCAAGACCCACAATCAGGGCGTATTTGACGTCTATTCCCCGGATATGCTGCGCTGCCGTAAGTCCGGGGTGCTGACCGGGCTACCGGACGGCTACGGTCGCGGACGGATCATCGGCGATTACCGCCGCGTGGCGCTGTACGGCATTCGCTATCTGGTCCGCGAACGTGAGCTGCAGTTTGCCGACCTGCAGCCGGCCCTTGAACGCGGCGAGGCGCTGGAGTCCACCCTGCGCCTGCGCGAAGAACTGGCCGAACAGCGGCGCGCGCTGCAGCAGATGCAGGAGATGGCGGCCCGTTACGGCTGCGATATCTCCCACCCGGCGCGCACCGCCCGGGAGGCGGTGCAGTGGCTCTACTTCGCCTACCTGGCGGCGGTGAAGTCGCAGAACGGCGGCGCCATGTCGCTGGGACGCACGGCCACCTTCCTCGACATCTATATTGAACGCGATCTGCGCGCCGGTTTACTCAATGAGGAGCAGGCCCAGGAGCTGATTGACCACTTCATCATGAAGATCCGCATGGTGCGTTTCCTGCGTACCCCGGAATTTGACTCGCTGTTCTCCGGGGATCCCATCTGGGCGACGGAAGTCCTGGGCGGTATGGGGCTGGATGGCCGCACCCTGGTCAGTAAAACCACCTTCCGCTATCTGCATACCCTGCACACCATGGGTCCGGCGCCGGAGCCGAACCTGACCGTGCTCTGGTCGCAGGCGCTGCCGGTGGCGTTTAAAAAATACGCCGCCCGGGTCTCTATCGCCACCTCGTCGCTGCAGTATGAGAACGACGATCTGATGCGCAGCGATTTTCACAGCGACGACTACGCCATCGCCTGCTGCGTCAGCCCGATGGTGATCGGCAAGCAGATGCAGTTCTTCGGCGCCCGCGCCAATCTCGCCAAAACGCTGCTCTACGCGATTAACGGCGGGGTGGATGAGAAACTGAAGATCCAGGTGGGGCCGAAAACCGCGCCGCTGCGCGATGAGGTGCTGGACTACGACAGCGTGATGGCCAGCCTCGACCACTTTATGGACTGGCTGGCGGTGCAGTACATCAGCGCGCTGAACATCATCCACTGCATGCATGATAAGTACAGTTACGAAGCGGCGCTGATGGCCCTGCACGACCGTGACGTTTACCGCACGATGGCCTGCGGCATCGCCGGCCTGTCGGTGGCGGCGGATTCGCTGTCGGCGATAAAGTACGCCCGGGTGAAGCCGGTGCGCGACCATCACGGGCTGGCGGTGGACTTTGTCATTGAGGGGGATTATCCGCAATATGGCAACAACGACGATCGCGTCGATGCCATCGCCTGCGACCTGGTGGAGCGCTTTATGCGCAAAATTCAGGCGCTGCCCACCTGGCGCCAGGCGGTGCCGACCCAGTCGATCCTGACCATTACCTCCAACGTGGTGTACGGGCAGAAAACCGGCAGCACGCCGGACGGACGTCGGGCGGGGACGCCGTTCGCCCCGGGGGCCAATCCGATGCATGGCCGCGACCGCAAAGGGGCGGTGGCGTCGCTGACCTCGGTGGCGAAACTGCCGTTTACCTACGCCAAAGATGGCATCTCGTACACCTTCTCCATCGTGCCGGCGGCCCTCGGCAAAGCGCCGTCGGCGCAGGAAAACAACCTGGTGGGGCTGCTGGACGGCTACTTCCATCACGAGGAGACGGTGGAGGGGGGACAGCACCTCAACGTCAATGTACTGAACCGGGAAAAGCTGCTCGATGCGATAGAACATCCGGAGCAGTATCCGAATCTGACGATCCGCGTCTCCGGCTATGCGGTCCGCTTTAACGCGCTAACCCGCGAGCAGCAGCAGGATGTGATCTCGCGAACGTTCACCAGCCAGCTCTGAGCGGCCGCCGGGCCACAGGGGAGCCCTTAACGGGCTCTCCTGTTATCATCTTCACATTACCGCAACAAAATAATCACCACTGTTGATCATATTCGCATTTTTGCACCACGCTGGCGCGCAGCGACCGCTAACTGCATCTATGTTTAGCTCACGGGCCGGTACGGATACCGCGTTGTCCGGCTCGCCACGTGATGGCAACCGATCTCCTGACCTGAAAGGGAATGCGCCCTTGCCGGATGCGGCACGGGTTGTCGTCGCGTGCGCACCGACCGGGGCGTCCGCTCTCCGGCGCGATCTCTCTACCTGGCGGGATTTTTGCTTCTTCCACCCTGGCCGTCTTGGCGCTGCGCCTGCGTCGGTACCACACGGTAAGTGATATTTTCTGCGTCATTCCATGACGCCAGGCTCTAAATCGCTGAGGAATATCCGAATGTCTTTGAAACTGAAAACAATGACGCTTCATGTTGTGATAGCAGGTTGTATGAGCATGGCCTTTTACGCCCAGGCTGACGTGAAGATCGGCGTCGCCGGGCCCTTCACCGGCCCCAACGCCACCTACGGCGCCCAGTACTGGAAGGGGGCCTCGCAGGCGGTGGCTGATATCAATGCCGCCGGCGGCATCAAAGGCGAAAAGATTGTGCTGGTGCAGGGGGATGACGCGTGCGAACCGAAACAGGCGGTAGCGGTGGCCAACCGGCTGGTGGACGAAGCGAAAGTCTCCGCCGTGGTGGGGCACTTTTGCTCTTCCTCAACGATGCCGGCCTCCGAGGTGTATGACGAAGCCGGGATTCTGACCATTACTCCCGGCTCCACCAACCCGCAGATCACCGAGCGCGGCATGAAGGATCTCTTCCGCATGTGCGGCCGCGACGATCAGCAGGGGGCGATTGCCGCCAACTATATGCTGGACGTGCTGAAGGCGAAGAAAATTGCCGTCATTCACGATAAAGACACCTATGGCCAGGGGCTGGCCGATGCCACCCGCGCGGCGCTGGCGAAGCGGGGCACCAAAGAAGTGTTGTACGAAGGCCTCTCCCGCGGTGAAAAAGACTTTAACGCCCTGGTGACCAAGATCGGCGCCCTCAAGCCGGACGTGGTCTATTTTGGCGGCTGCCACCCTGAGGCGGGCCCGCTGGTGCGCCAGATGCGCGAGCAGGGAGTGCAGGCGAAATTCTTCTCCGGCGACTGTATTGTCACCGAGGAGCTGGTGACGGCCGCCGGCGGGCCGCAGTTCACCAACGGCGTGCTGATGACCTTTGGTCAGGACCCGCGCACCCTCCCGGAAGGCAAAGCGGTGATCGAGAAGTTCCGCGCCAGCGGCTTTGAGCCGGAAGGCTATACCCTCTACGCCTATGCCTCTATTCAGGCTATCGCCGCCGCCTGGAACGCCGTCGGCACCGATAACGCCAAAGCCAGCGACTGGCTGAAGAGCCACGACGTCGAGACGGTGATGGGCAAAAAAGGCTGGGATGGCAAAGGCGACCTCAAGGTGTCGGACTATGTGGTCTATCAGTGGGACGACAAGGGCAAATATCACCAGCTCTGATCGGCTACCACCCAGGAACTATCCGTTGTTTTGATTGGCTAATCGTCTCACGACGGCGGTCGACCGGGTACCGATCCCGGCGGCCGTCGGCCTGGCGGCTGGAGGGGCTATGACGGCGTTTTTTCTGCAACAATTGATCAATGGGCTGACGCTGGGCGCGGTGTACGGCTTAATCGCCATCGGCTACACCATGGTGTATGGGATCATCGGCATGATCAACTTCGCCCACGGCGAGGTGTATATGGTCTCCGCCTACCTGTGCGCCATCGGCCTGGCGCTGCTCTCCTTCTTTGGGATCCACTCGTTCCCGCTGCTGATTTTCGCCACCCTGGTATTCACCATTGTGGTCACCGGCGTGTACGGCTGGGCGATCGAGCGCATCGCCTACCGGCCGCTGCGCAACTCGACGCGTCTGGCGCCGTTGATCTCGGCTATTGGAATGTCGCTGATCCTGCAGAACTATGTTCAGCTGAGCCAGGGGCCAAACCAGCAGGGGATCCCGACGCTGCTCAGCGGCGCGCTGCGTATGACGGTGGGCGATGGGGTAGTGCAGATCACCTGGACCAAGGTGTTTATTCTCGTCGCCGCGCTGGTGGGGATGCTGATCCTGACCTGGATTATCCAGTACACCCGGCTGGGGCGCATCTGCCGCGCCACCCAGCAGGACCGGCGCATGGCGGCGATCCTCGGCATCAATACCGACCGGGTGATCTCCCTGGTGTTTGTCATCGGCGCGGCGATGGCCGGCCTGGCCGGGGTGCTGGTGACCATGAACTACGGCACCTTCGACTTCTACATCGGATTTATTATCGGCATCAAAGCCTTCACCGCCGCGGTATTGGGCGGGATTGGCTCGCTGCCTGGCGCGATGCTGGGCGGACTGCTGCTCGGGGTGGCCGAGGCGCAGTTCGCCGGAATGGTGAATTCGGATTACAAAGACGTTTTTTCCTTTGCGCTGCTGGTGGCGATCCTGATTTTTCGCCCGCAGGGGCTGCTGGGTCGACCGCTGGTGGCCAAGGTCTGAGGGGGCTCTATGGGTGAACTGACGCGCCAGCCTGCGCGGGATATCAAAAGCGCGCTGATCGACAGCGTGCTGGCCGGTCTTTGCGCGTTAATTGTCTTTGGCCCGATCGTCGGCGTGGTGCTCAAAGGCTATGGCTTTACCCTCGCGCCCGCGCGGGTGGCGATCCTGGTGGCGGTGGTGATGGCCGGCAGACTGGCGCTCAGCCTGCTGCTGCAGAGCCGGCGGGGCAAGGCCTTGGTTGCCCGCTTTGAGGGGGCGGATGACGGGGTGTACGTCCGGCCCCCGGGCTACCGCTCGCGGCTGCGCTGGATAATGCCGCTGCTGGTGGGCCTGGCTATCGCCTTTCCGTTTCTCGCCAGCAAATACCTGCTGACCGTGGCGATCCTCGGGCTGATCTACGTCCTGCTCGGTTTGGGGCTGAATATCGTGGTGGGTCTCGCGGGGCTGCTCGATCTGGGCTATGTGGCGTTCTATGCTATCGGCGCCTACGGCCTGGCGCTGGGCTACCAGTACCTGGGCCTCGGCTTCTGGGCGATGCTGCCGCTGGGAGCGGTGATGGCGGCCCTCGCCGGGGCGTTGCTGGGCTTTCCGGTGCTGCGCATGCACGGCGACTATCTGGCCATCGTCACCCTCGGCTTTGGCGAAATCATTCGCCTGGTGCTTAACAACTGGGTGAGCTTCACCGGCGGCCCCAACGGCGTCCCGGTGCCGTCCCCGACGCTGTTTGGCCTCGAATTTACCCGCCGGGCAAAGGATGGCGGTATCCCTATCCATGAGTTCTTCCACGTCAGTTACAACCCCAACCTGAAATTCATCTTCCTCTACGCCGTGCTGTGCATGGTGGTGATACTGGTGCTGCTGGTGAAGCATCGCCTGACGCGGATGCCCATCGGCCGCGCCTGGGAGGCGCTGCGCGAGGATGAGATCGCCTGTCGGGCGATGGGGCTCAACCATGTGCTGGTCAAGCTCTCGGCGTTCATGCTCGGCGCGTCGACCGCCGGCATCGCCGGAGTGTTCTTCGCCAGCTATCAGGGATTTGTTAATCCGACGTCGTTCACCTTTTTTGAGTCGGCGCTGATCCTGGCGATTGTGGTGCTGGGGGGAATGGGCTCCACCCTTGGGGTGGTGCTGGCGGCGTTTGTCCTGACGGTCACCCCGGAACTGCTGCGCGGGTTTGACGAATATCGCGTGCTGCTGTTTGGCGTGCTGATGGTGCTGATGATGATCTGGCGGCCGCGCGGCCTGGTGCGCACCAGCCGCAGCGGGGTCGCGTTGCGAAAAGGAGTCGCGCCATGAGCGACAGCATCTTACGCGTTGAGCATCTGATGATGCATTTCGGCGGCATCAAAGCGCTGAATGACGTCAATCTGGAGGTGGAGCGGGGATCGATCACCGCCCTGATCGGCCCCAACGGCGCGGGCAAAACCACGGTATTTAACTGCCTGACCGGCTTTTACCGGGCGACGGGGGGGAGTATCGTGCTACGGGCGCGGGAAAAGGTCACCGATGTCATTCAGGTGCTGGGGCAAAAGCTTCACCCGGACGATTTCCTCCACCCGGCGCAACTGGGGCGGCGGATCTATTACAAGATGTTCGGCGGCACCCATCTGGTGAACCGCGCCGGTCTGGCCCGCACCTTCCAGAATATTCGCCTGTTCCGCGAGATGTCGGTGATTGAGAACCTGCTGGTGGCCCAGCATACCCAGGTCAACCGCCATCTGCTGGCCGGGATCCTCAACACCCGCAGCTATCGGCAGGCGGAAAGTCAGGCGCTGGATCGCGCGTTTTACTGGCTGGAGGTAGTGGAGATGGTGGACTGCGCCAACCGTCTGGCGGGAACGCTTTCCTACGGACAGCAGCGGCGGCTGGAGATCGCCCGCGCCATGTGCACCCGTCCGGAGATGATCTGTCTGGACGAGCCGGCGGCCGGACTCAACCCGGTTGAAACCCAGGCGCTGAGCCGGATCATCCGCTTTCTGCGCCAGCAGCACGGCATCACGGTGCTATTGATCGAACATGATATGGGGATGGTGATGGAGATTTCAGATCATATCATCGTCCTCGATCACGGGGACGTCATCGCCCGCGGCGCGCCGCAGGCGATTCAGGCCAACGCCAGCGTGATTGCCGCCTATCTTGGCGCTGAGGAAGAGGAGACGCGCCGATGAGCCAGCCACTGCTTGCCTTTGATGAGGTGGATGTCTTCTACGGGCCGATCCAGGCCCTGAAGCAGGTCTCCCTGACCGTCAACGAGGGGGAGACGGTGGCGCTGATCGGCGCCAACGGCGCGGGTAAATCGACGCTGTTGATGTCGGTCTTCGGGCAGCCGCGTATTGCCGGCGGGGAGATTTTCTATCGCGGGGAGGCGATCAGCCGGAAATCGACCCACTTTATCGCCAGCAACGGCATCGCCCAGGCCCCGGAAGGGCGGCGCATCTTTCCCGATATGACCGTCGAGGAGAATCTGCTGATGGGGACTATTGCCATTGGCAACCGCTATCAGGCCGAGGACAAGGCCCGGATGTACCAGCTGTTCCCCCGGCTGGAAGAGCGGCGGGGACAGCGGGCGATGACCCTCTCCGGCGGCGAACAGCAGATGCTGGCCATCGCCAGGGCGCTGATGAGCCGGCCGCGCCTGCTGCTGCTGGATGAGCCGAGCCTGGGACTGGCGCCGCTGGTGGTGAAGCAGATATTTCAGATCCTGCGCGAGCTGACGGCCCAGGGGATGACGCTGTTTCTGGTGGAGCAGAACGCCCGCCATGCCCTCAACCTGTCGGACCGCGCCTACGTGATGGTGAACGGCCAGATCCGCCTGAGCGGTAGCGGCCAGGCGCTGCTCAACGACCCGGAGGTGCGTAAGGCGTATCTGGGGATCAGCGGCTGAGAGGGTTAATCCCGCGGTTGGTTACGGGTTTTAATGTGCTGCCAGAAACGTTCGGCGGCCTGGTTAAGCCGCGAGCCGGAGCGGTAGAGCCAGGCGCCGATCGGCAGCGACAGGCTCTCATCGAGGATCGTCAGTCGGCCTTCGTCCAGCTCGCGCTGAATGGAGTACTGCGGCAGCCAGCCCACGCCGTCGCCATTGAGGATCATGCGCTTGAGCAGTTCGCTCATGGAAGAGACAAAGGTGAGGGAGAAGGTGATCTCCGGCGTGCGGTCGATGACCTGGTTCACCTGACGCCCCATATAGCTGTCGTTGGCGTATTTCATCAGCGGCAGCACGCCGCGATGTAAATGAAACAGCGGCCGGCCATGTTCGTCGCAGGGAGAGACCAGGTGCAGGTAAGAATCAAAAATTTTATGATTAATAAACGGATAGTTCATTAATTCTTCATTATAGAAGGAGAGGATAAAATCGCTTTTACCCTCTTTCAGGTTAAATACGGCGTCGTTGACGTTAATCGATTCAACATGAAAAGTCTTATTTTTACGGTCGGTGTAACCGGCGATAATTTCCGGCAGCAATAACACCGACAGCGAAGGGGCGGCGTCGATTCTTATTTTCTGCGTGGTGTTATTTAAACCTTTAATTCGGCTGATCTGAAAATCCATGTCGTCGAGCATATTTCGCGCATAGCCGACAAAAATTTTCCCGCGGTTGGTCAACTGCAGGGGGTTGGCGCTGCGGTCGAAGATGCTGAATCCGAGGGAAGCCTCCAGCGACTGGATGCGTCGGCTGAACGAGGACTGCGAGATATTGCGGGCTTTGGCCGCCAGGGTAAAGCTGCGTGACTCCTCGAGAGCAATCACATCATACAGCCATTTAACTTCCAGATTTGCCAACACCGATCCAGTCCTCAAAAACGCAATAAAGGCTATGCAATTTTAGCATAGCGCATAGAAACTATGCAATTAACATAATTATCGACAGGTGTTAACATTTTTTGGAAAGTTGAGATTTATGAATGCGTATCGGCGACCCTACATGAGCACGATATGAAATCGCGACTCACGGTTATTTATTGCTTTATTTCATTGCCCAGGATTTATCTTATTAAATAGCTGGCGACGATGACGAAAGCAATGAATAACCCAGGCCTCTTACCTTAAATAGTTTGTCAGGAGTTCCATGTCACAACAAATTGAATCAGTAAAAATGGCTCTGCAGGAGCTGGGGATTAATGCAAGCGGCGAATTGTTTTACAACCCTGATTACGATTTGCTTATTGCACATGAAACCGCTCCTGAGCTGACCGGCGCGGCCCGCGGCGTAATGACCGACTCTGGCGCTGTGGCAGTGGATACCGGCATCTTCACCGGCCGCTCGCCGCGCGATAAATATATCGTCAGAGACGAGCAGACGCGCGACACCGTATGGTGGGCTGACTCCGGCCTCGGCCGCAATGATAATAAGCCGTTATCGCCAGAAGTGTGGCGCAGCCTGAAAAGCCTGGTCGCAGGCCAGCTGAGCGGCAAAAAACTGTACATCATCGACGCCTGGTGCGGCGCCAGCCCGGACACCCGCCTTGGCGTGCGCTTCGTCACCGAGGTGGCGTGGCAGGCCCACTTTGTCAAAAACATGTTTATCGTGCCGAGCGCCGACGAGCTGGCCAGCTTTACCCCGGACTTCGTGGTGCTCAACGGCGCCGGCTGCACCAATGCCAACTGGCAGGCGCAGGGCATGAACTCCGAGAACTTCGTCGCCTTTAACCTGAGCGAGCGTATTCAGCTCATCGGCGGCACCTGGTACGGCGGCGAAATGAAAAAAGGGCTGTTCTCGGTCATGAACTACCTGCTGCCGCAGAAAGGCATCGCGTCGATGCACTGCTCGGCCAACCGCGGCGAAGCAGGGGACGTCGCGCTGTTCTTCGGCCTCTCCGGTACCGGCAAAACCACGCTGTCCACCGATCCGCATCGTCAACTGATTGGCGATGACGAGCACGGCTGGGACGATGATGGGGTGTTTAACTTCGAAGGCGGCTGCTACGCCAAGACCATCAATCTCGACCCGCAGGCGGAGCCGGAGATTTATGGCGCCATCCGCCGCAATGCGCTGCTGGAAAACGTGGTGGTGCGCGCCGACGGCAGCGTGGATTACGCCGACGGCAGCAAAACCGAGAACACCCGCGTCTCCTATCCGCTGTCGCATATCGACAATATCGTCAAGCCGGTGTCCCGGGCGGGCCATCCATCGAAGGTGATTTTCCTTGCCGCAGACGCGTTTGGTGTCCTGCCGCCGGTCTCCCGTCTGACCACCGAGCAGATGCAGTACCATTTCCTGTCGGGCTTCACCTCGAAGCTGGCGGGCACCGAGCGCGGCATTACCCAGCCGACGCCGACCTTCTCCGCCTGCTACGGCGCGGCGTTCCTGCTGCTTCACCCGACCCAGTACGCCAGCGTACTGGCGGCGAAGATGGCGGAATCCGGTGCGGAAGCCTGGCTGGTCAACACCGGCTGGAACGGCGAGGGCAAACGCCTGTCGCTGCGCGATACCCGCAGCATCATCAGCGCGATCCTCAATGGCACCACCGGCCCGCTGCGCGATGAAGCGATCCCGGTGTTCAATCTTGCGATCCCGCAGAGCATTTCGGGCGTCGACAGCGCGGTGCTGGATCCGCGTAATGGCTGGAGCTCAGCGGATAAGTGGCAGGAGAAGGCGGAGAGTCTGGCTCAGCTGTTTATGGATAACTTTAAGCAGTACAGCGATACCGAAGCGGGCGCGCGTCTGGCGCTGGCCGGTCCGCAGCTGCAGAATAGCGCGGTCGAAGCCTGATCCGCGGCCAGCAGGTCGACGCCTGGCGCCGACCTGCTGGCGAGCCGCTTTACTCCGCAAAGGCCTGCAGCGCATCGCCAGTGAGGCGATAACGCACCCACTCATCTTGCGGCTGCGCGCCAATGCTCAGATAGAAATCAATCGCCGGCTGGTTCCAGTCGAGCACGCTCCACTCCAGACGCCCGCACTGACGCTGTACAGCATATTGCGCGATGGTTTTCAGCAGCGCTTTTCCGGCGCCGATCCCGCGATAGTCGGGGGTTACGTACAGATCCTCCATATAGATGCCGTTACGGCCAAGCCAGGTGGAGTAGCTGGTGAAGAACACGGCGTAGCCCACCGCTTTGCCCGCCACCTCGCAGATCAGCGCCTCGGTTTTGCTGCTGCTGGCAAACAGCGTCTCTCTGATCTCCTCTGCCGTCGTCACCACCTCTTCGGGGGCTTTCTCGTAGACCGCGAGTTCATAAATCATGTCATAAATAGCGGTGGCGTCGTCCGGGGTGGCCTGGCGGATCGTGATGCTCATGGGTCGTCCTGTCTGAATGGTATGAAAGAAAGCAAAATTGCTGACCCAGAGCATAAGCGGTATTGTGAAAAGAATTAAGTGCAATGAAATCAGCAAACGATGAATATTATGCATCCTGTCCTGCGCCGTATCGACCTCAACCTGCTGCCGGTCTTTGACGCGGTCTATCGCTCCCGCTCGGTGCGCCTGGCGGCAGAAGAGCTGGCGATGAGCACCTCGGCGCTGAGCCATGCGCTCTCCCGGCTGCGCAGCGCCCTCAACGACCCGCTGTTCTATCGGGAAGGTCACCGGATGTGTCCCAGCGTCTATGCCAGCCAGCTGGCGCCCTCTATCGCTTCGGCGCTGAAATTTCTCAATCAGGAGCTGACGCCGCCGGCGGCGTTTGTGCCGGCCGCCAGCACCGACTGCATGCAGATTGCGATCACCGATTTCACCGCGTTCTGCGTCTTTCCGACGCTGATGCACCACCTGCAGCGTGAGGCGCCCGGGCTGCGGTTTGAGCTCCGTTATCTGCCCCACAGCCCGGCGCTGACCGAGCTGCTGGCGGGGGAGGTCGATCTGGCTCTCGGGTTCAATACCCCTGACGAGCCAGTTCATCCCGATCTCGAGGAGATTAACTGGCTGCGGGACGAATATGTGGTTATCAGCCAGGCCGACCGAACGGCGCTCACCCTGGACGCCTACCTTGCGGCCCGTCATCTGGTGGTGACCCCGTGGAATGAGCGGCAGGGGGTGCTGGACTGTGAGCTGGAGCGGCAGGGCTATTCGCGGCAGGTGGCGGTGAAAACGCCCTCGATGCTGAGCGCTCCCTTTATTATTGAGCAGAGCGATCTGCTGATGGCGCTGCCCCGGCGGGCGGCGGAGACGATGGCTCGCGCCGCCCGGCTGACCATTTTCCCGCTGCCGTTTCCGGTTCCCCCGTTTGACGTCAAGATTTACGCCCACAAACGCAGCGGGAAACGCGAGGCCACCCGCTGGCTGATCTCCCTGTTGCAGACGCTGGGGAACGCCGCCGCGGCGCCGGCGCCCTGAGGTCACGTCCGGATTATTAACATCTTGCCGCTCGGCGTCGCGTTAACCCTGCCGGGCCGGGTATGTCTTTTACCGCCTGGCGCCCGGGGCGCAGCGGCGTACCCTGGCCTCGGTCACAAAACGGAAAACTCACTTTTTCATCCCTGCCGCCGACGCTGATGGCGCAGAGAGTGTTAAATGATTGTATATAAAAGTAATGTTAATTAGTTAAATGTTATTTATGCGTAAATTGCATCAATGGATGCGTTTATTACGCTTATTTCGTTCCCGGTTCTGTTTCAGTCTTCAGCAACAGGCGCGCGACAACGCGTGGATAACAAACTGGAGACCTGCATGCATTCGACAACCTCACTGATGAGCACCCGTGACCGGCTCGGCGCCATTCTGCGCGTCACGTCCGGTAACTTTCTCGAACAGTTCGACTTTTTCCTGTTCGGGTTTTATGCCACCTACATCGCACATACCTTTTTTCCGGCGAGCAGTGAATTCGCCTCGCTGATGATGACCTTCGCGGTCTTTGGCGCCGGCTTTCTGATGCGGCCCATCGGCGCCATCGTGCTTGGCGCCTATATCGACAAGGTAGGGCGGCGCAAAGGGCTGATTGTGACCCTGTCGATCATGGCCACCGGCACCTTCCTGATCGTGCTGATCCCCTCTTACCAGGCCATTGGCCTGTGGGCGCCGCTGCTGGTGCTGATCGGCCGCCTGCTGCAGGGCTTCTCCGCCGGCGCTGAGCTGGGCGGGGTATCCGTCTATCTGGCCGAGATCGCCACCCCGGGCCGCAAAGGGTTTTACACCAGCTGGCAGTCGGGCAGTCAGCAGGTCGCCATTATGGTGGCGGCCGCGATGGGCTTTGCCCTCAACGCCGTGCTGGAGCAGAGCGCCATCAGCGACTGGGGCTGGCGTATTCCGTTCCTTTTCGGCTGCCTGATCGTCCCGTTCATTTTTGTGCTGCGCCGTAAGCTGGAGGAGACCCAGGAGTTTACTGCCCGCCGCCATCATCTGGCGATGCGCCAGGTATTCGCCACCCTGCTGGCGAACTGGCAGGTGGTCATCGCCGGGATGATGATGGTGGCGATGACCACCACCGCGTTCTATCTGATCACCGTCTATGCGCCGACCTTTGGCAAAAAAGTGCTGATGCTCAGCGCCTCGGACAGCCTGCTGGTCACGCTGCTGGTGGCGATTTCCAACTTCTTCTGGCTGCCGGTGGGCGGGGCGCTGTCCGACCGCTTTGGCCGCCGGCCGGTGCTGATTGCCATGACCCTGCTGGCGCTGGCTACCGCGTGGCCTGCGCTGACCATGCTGGCGAACGCGCCGAGCTTTTTGATGATGCTGAGCGTGCTGCTGTGGTTGTCCTTTATCTACGGCATGTACAACGGGGCGATGATCCCGGCGCTGACCGAAATTATGCCCGCCGAAGTGCGCGTGGCAGGCTTCTCGCTGGCCTATAGCCTGGCGACCGCGGTGTTTGGCGGCTTCACGCCGGTGATTTCCACGGCGCTGATTGAATATACCGGTGATAAAGCTTCCCCAGGCTACTGGATGAGCTTTGCCGCCGTCTGCGGCCTGCTGGCCACTTGCTACCTCTATCGCCGCAGCGCCGTTACGCTGCAGACGGCACGTTAATCAGGGAGATGATGATGCGTAAAACGACAGGAACCCTGCTGGCCACGCTGCTGCTGGCCGCCACCGGCGGCAGCGCGCTGTCCGCTGAGGTCACCATGATGATCTCCGGCGGCTTCAAAGCGGCGCTGGAAAAGCTGGCCCCGGCATGGGAAAAACAAAGCGGTAACCACCTCGTGGTGATCCCCGGGCCGTCGATGGGGAAAACGCCGCAGGCGATCCCTAACCGCCTGGCGCGGGGCGAACACGCGGACGTGGTGATTATGGTCGGCGACGCGCTGACCGGCCTCGAGAAAGCGGGCCGTACGCAACCGGATTCGCGCCGGGAGCTGGCCGACTCGCCCATCGGCGTGGTGGTGAAAGCGGGAGCGCCGCTGCCGGCTATCCGCAGCGCAGACCAGCTGCGGGCGGCGCTGCTGGCTGCGCCGTCGGTCGCGTACTCCGACAGCGCCAGCGGACGCTATGTCAGCTCGACGCTGTTCCACCGCCTGGGCATTGATGAGGCGATGCAGAGCAAAGCGCAGATGGTGGAGCGTATTCCGGTAGCCTCGGAAGTGGCGAAGGGACGGTATGAGATCGGTTTTCAGCAGGTAAGCGAACTGCTGCCGGTGCCCGGCGTGACCTTTGTCGGCGAACTGCCGGATAACCTGCAGTACATCACCCGCTTTGCCGGGGCGGTGACCGTCAGCGCCGACCACCCGCAGGAAGGAAAGGCGCTGCTGACGTATCTGGCCTCACCGGCGGCGCAGGAGACCATCCACGCCACCGGTATGCGAAGCGTAGCTGCCGCCGCGCCGGTCAGCCAGAAGGATACTGTTCAATAATCAGCTTCTCCAGCTCTGCCGCCACGTAGGACTGAATACGGCCGCTGAGGCGGATCAGACCTACCGTACGGGTGACCACCGGCTCGGTAAGCGGTACGGCGCGGAGAACGGAATGCTCCCCGGCGGGCATCGACATCGCGGGCACGGCGGCAATGCCGATGCCCGCTTCCACCATACCCAGCATCGTGGTGACGTGGCGGGTTTCGCAAATGCTTGGCCGCGCCGGCGTCAGATGCGCCAGCTCCCTGTCGAGCAGCGTCCGGTTGCCGGAGACCCGATCGAGGCCAATATAATCCTGTTCAAAGTATGCCTGCCAGCTGAGGTGCGTCCTGCTCGCCAGCGGATGGTCGTGCCGACAGGCGGCGACATAGCGGTCGTCGGCCAGCGGGGTGAATTCGATGCTGGCCGGCAGGTTTTTGGCAAAGCAGAGGCCAAAGTCAGCCTGTCCGCTGCTCACCGCCTCAATGACATTCCCGGCGCTGCTGTCGATCAGCCGGATACGCACCTGGGGAAAGCGCGCCTGAAAGCTGCGGATGATTTCCGGCATAAAGTAGTAGGCGGCTGAAGGTACCGTCGCCACTGTCACCAGCCCGGTACGCGCCTTGCTGACCTGGCTGATATCCGCCAGCACCGTCTCGACGTGGGCCAGCAGCTGCTCCGAACGTTCGGCAAAATTCTGTCCATACAGCGTAAGGGTCACGCGGCGGGTGGTGCGCTCGAACAGCCGGTTGCCTAACGCGGTTTCCAGCTTTTCGATGCGGCGGCTGAGGGCCGACTGCGACAGGCAAATGGATTCTGCGGCCAGCCGAAAGCTGCCATACTCCATCAGGGCGCGAAAGGCATAGAGATCGTTGAAGTCAAAATTTACGGGCATGGCGGCGGCATCCTTATCGGCTGTCTGGCGCCTCGCCCCGTCCGGTGAGGGGCGATGGCGACGAAAATCGGCTCGGCAGGTGACTGGGCGCGCGGCTGACCGCACGCCGGGTCGTCATACCTTGAGCAGTTTTACCGTGGCATCGATATCGATTTCGTCTTCCGAGAAGATCAGGGTTGTCCCCTGAAAGGTGGTGATCGCCAGCTTTTTCACCGAGCGCATCTCTCCCGGCTGCACCGCGGATTTTGGCCGGATGCTGTTCATCAGCAGCCCGACCGACAGCACCGCGTTTTCTTTATCCACGCGGGTCTCGACCGGCTCTTCTTCCCGGTAAACCACATAGGATTTGATGGAGGTCAGCTTCAGCCGCTCGCCGGCGATATAGATATATTTGCTTTCCGAAATGACCTTCACCGCGTAGGCCGACAGCCCTTTATTGTTGGTGGTAGGTTCAAAAGTCACCGCCGCGTCTTTCTTGATGAGATCGGGATTGGCGACCTTAATCACATGAAAATACCGGTTTTCGCCGTTTTCATCTTTGATAAATCCAAAACCTTTATCTTTAAACCACGTTGTGATTGTTCCGTTCATCGCCATTACCGTTCTTACTCGTTGGTTAACTCAAATTTTGCAGCGCGCAGTGTAAAGCACATTGCCTGCGCAGACCATGCCTTTGCGATAAGTGTGGGTGATAAATGACGCCGCCGCGAGGGCGGATCGTGCGCCAGCGTCGTACCGGCGGGCAAAATGGGTTACTATCGCCGGCCACTCCTTCTTCGGGCCGTCTGATGTCCACCATTATCGATACCTTTGTCGCTCCGCCGTGCCGCGAGCAGATAACCCTCCTGTATCAGGACGAACACCTGCTGCTGATCAATAAACCTGCCGGGCTGCTGAGTCTGTCAGGCAAAGATCCGCGCAACCTCGACTCCGTGCATCATCGACTGGTCCAGCGCTTTCCGGGCTGCACCCTGGTACACCGCCTTGATTTCGGCACTTCCGGTCTGATGGTGGTCGCCCGCAACAAGGTGATTAACGCCGCGCTGTGCCAGCAGTTCAGTCAGCGCACGGTGGGTAAGGTCTATACGGCGCTGCTGTGCGGCCATCTGCCGGAAGATGAAGGGATAGTGGAGGCGGCGATCGCCAAAGACCCGGCCCGTTTCCCGCGCATGTCGATCTGCGCCCGGCACGGCAAACCGGCGCGTTCGCGCTACCGGGTAATTGACCGTATGTACCAGACGCGGGAAGGGGAGAGGGCGCTGGCGCTGACGAGGGTGGCGCTCACCCCGGAGACCGGGCGCACCCATCAGCTGCGGATCCACTGTCAGCTGCTGGGCTATCCGATCCTTGGCTGCGATCTGTATGGCGGCCGGGAATTGCCGGGCACGGAACAGGCTCCGCGGCTGATGCTGCACGCCAGCGAACTGCGTTTTCGCCACCCCGTCAGTCGCGAGCCGATGCATATCCAGCAGGCAAGCTCGTTCTGATCGCCTGCCGCCGGAAGCCCGCGATCACCACATCAGGTCGTCGGGCACCTTAAAGTCGGCGTATGGATCGTCTTCATCCTGCTCATCCTGGCTCAGGGCGCTGTGCAACACGATGCTGCTGGCATCGCGCTGGGCAATTTTCTCAGCCACAATCGCCGGAATAATTGCATATTCCCCTTCAGGTTTGTTATCCACCGCCAGGCGGGCAATCGCCAGGCGACCGTTAATCAGCTGGGTTTGGGTGGTCTTGTCGACCATGATTTTTTTGATCAGATTATTATCGGTAAAGTTAAAGCCGATATCGCCCCGGGCGACGGTAATGCGGTTCATCTCAATCAGCTGCTTGACCTGAGCTTTATACTCTTTCGCCAGCACCGCCTGCTTTTGCTGCTCGCTGAGCTGTTTATCGCGCTCCAGCTGGGCTTTTTTATTCTCTTCCACCGCTTCCCGGGCCTCACGGGCCTGCACGCGGGATTTTTTCGCCGTTCTCTGGACTTTGGCCATTTTTTTGCTGCTGACCAGGCCGGCTTTGAGCATCTGCTCTTGTAAGGTAAGTTTTGTCATTTGCGTATCTGAAGCTTAGGAAACATCTGGCAAGTATACCTGCATTGGCGGAAACGACGCCAGACCCGCGGACGTACTGGGCCGCTGTGCCCGGTAGCGCGAGACTGGCCGGGGATTACTCCCGGGGCTGGAGCTGATAAACCCAGGCGCTGACCTGCTGTCCATCGTCGGTAGTCACCTCCACCGACACCCGATCGTACCCCTCCTCAAAGTCGTCCAGCATGGGCCAGTGCGCCGCCAGCCGGTCGGACAGGAACAGATAACCGTTGACCCGCGGGCCGTTGGCATCGAGGACGATCCCCGGAAAATCAGCGGCTGCGCCCCAGCCGCGCGCGTAAAAGGTACCGGTAACGTAACCCGGACGCCACTCGCCCCCGATCGCCTCCAGAATATGCGCATTGCTGCGACCGGGACAGAGCGTCCCATAGACAAATAGCGGTTTCATTT
The DNA here is from genome assembly GCF_021739525.1 of Klebsiella sp. 2019SCSN059. NCBI lineage: Bacteria > Pseudomonadati > Pseudomonadota > Gammaproteobacteria > Enterobacterales > Enterobacteriaceae > Klebsiella > Klebsiella sp. 2019SCSN059. The sequence continues at coordinate 137,898 of NZ_JAKKOM010000001.1, forward strand.
TCTCTCTCTCGTTCGCCCTGATACCCGCCCCCAGCGGAGCGGAAAACCAAAATACGGGGTAATTCAGCGCCTGGCAATGGCCGGGTGGGGGGGCAGGCATCTCTCTGATGCCGGGGGAGATTCAGGCGCCGGCGCTGTCGGTGGCATATTTACTGCAGTGACAATTTTAGTGTTGAGTTTTTTTTATTATTTGCAGGTGAATATAAATAATATTTAATAGCGAAATAATAAATGGACGGCTTATGGAATAAGCTGCGTGAATGGAATGAAGAGGAATTATAAAACTTCCTTGGGTTGAATTCAGATATTATTTAGGGCCAGGCGTTACCTCCCCTGGCTATTTCACTTTAAGATAAACCTCCCTTGAACAAAAAATACCATCTGATTTCGAAATTCTCGCGGGCAGGGGAGATATTTCCTTTCCTTGAAGCGGCAGGCAATCAATCGAGACGAACGACCTTCGGGAGAAAAACCGCTAGTGAGGAACAGGCCAGAGCAAATGCAGGGGCTGAGGCGAACGCAAGGTATATGAAGGATATCCCACCGGGCATTTGGTCCTGTCTGCAGACAGATGAAAGTGAAAGGCACAGGAGGTGCGATGAAGATTTTCCGCCCATTATGGCGCGATGGGGCTTTTCTGGTTCCGCAGCAGTTTCAGCAACAGGCCCGCTGGGAGGCGCACGTCGCCGATACGGTCTCCCGCATGGCGCTCGCCCACCCCTGGGGGGTATTGCGCGCGGAGTTTGACGCCAGCGCGCTCACTCTTTCCCGGCTCAACGCCACCCGGCTGATCGTGCGTTTCGCCGACGGCGCGCTGATTGACACCGAGCTGGCGGATATTTTGCCACCGGTCCGCGATGTATCGGACGTGATGCAGGACAACGTGGAGGTTCTGCTCGCTCTGCCGCTGCTCAGCGCCAGCGGCGGCAATCTTGATGACGGCCAGGAAAGCGCCCGCCCGCGCCGCTGGCGCGCCGAGCAGGTGACCGTGCAGGAGCTGGCAGGCCATGAACGCAGCGAGCTGGCCGTCCTGCGGCACACGCTGACGCTGCGTCTCTCCATCGAAGAAAACGCAGCCTTCCTAACCTGCCCGGTAGCGCGTCTGGGACGCGACGCCCAGGGACAGTGGATCTTTGACCCGAAATTCATCCCGCCGCTGCTGTCGCTGGCCGCAAGCCCGACGCTGGTCAGCGAGCTGGGCGAGCTGCTACATCGCCTGCAGGCCCGACGCAGACGCCTCATGGCCATGCGCCGTGAAAGCAATGCGCGGATGGCTGATTTTGCCGTGGCGGATGTTTCCCTGTTCTGGCTGCTCAACGCACTGAACAGCGCCGAGCCGGTGCTCAGCGAGCTGCATCAGGACCCTTCGCGCCATCCGGAGCTGCTCTATCGTGAACTGGCCAGGCTGGCCGGCAGTCTGCTGACCTTCTCTCTTGAACATCATCTGGACGCGATCCCCCGCTACCGGCATGCCTCGCCGGAGCAGGTATTCCCACCGCTGTTTGCCCTGTTGGATACGCTGCTCGAAGTCAGCTTGCCCTCAAGGGTGATCGCCATCGCGCTGGAGCAGGGTGCTGACCGGGAGATCTGGCGGGGGAGGCTGCACGATGCACGGCTGCGCGAGGGGGCGGATTTTTATCTGTCGGTGCGTTCTTCACTTCCCCCTCACCAGCTTCAGAGCCGCTTTCCGCAGCTCTGTAAGGCGGGTAGCCATGATGATGTCGCCGAGGTCGTCAACATTGCCCTCAGCGGCATCGCGATCAAACCGCTGAGCCACGTGCCGGCGGCCATTCCGCTACGTCTGGAAAACCAATATTTCGCTCTGGATCTTTCCACCGATGCCGCCCGCGCGATGCTGGAGGCTGGCAACTGCACCTTCTATACCCCGGAATCGCTTGGCGACGTGAAACTTGAACTCTTTGCGGTACTGCGCTCATGAATATCTCTGAAAGCGATCTGATCAACAAAACCTTTTACCCGGGCTGGCTGATGGTCAGTCAGTTACGCTGCGGCCAGCCGGTGACCGATGGCGAGGCGCTCTATCGTCAGGCCTGTCGATGGGTGACCGAGGCGCGAGAGGCGCTGGCGGCGGCAGGCGTCAGTGAAGCCAGCGCTGAGCAGATGCTCTATGCCTACTGCGCGCTGCTTGATGAGAGCGTCCTTAACCGCGCCAGTCAGGATGATGGCTGGCGCAGGTGGCGCAAGGATCCGCTGCAGGCGCGCTTTTTCAGCACCCTCAACGCCGGGGAAGAGCTCTGGGAACGGATCCGCCAGCTGCTACGAGAGCCCGCGGCGGATGCGGCAGTGCTGACCTGCTTCTTTCGTACTTTGCAGCTGGGGTTTGTCGGAGAGTACCGCGCCCAGGATGACGAACGGCGTGAGGATGTAGCGCATGCGCTTGGCGCGCGGGTTCCGCCGTTCAGCATAACCCAGGAGGCGCCGGTGGTGGTTCGTGCCTCCCGGCTGCGCAGCGGACGGCGGATGTACTGGTGCGGCTGGGCGGCTGGCATTGTGGCGCTGGCGGCGCTGTGGTTGACCTTCTCCTCCATGCTGTCACAGATGGTGGCGCATATAGCAGGGCAGGGATAAGAGATGTGTGATAACGCCTGTCGTCTGCTTACGCTACTGACCGTCATCCTGGCCCTGTGGCTGGTGCTGGGCTTCTGGCCGCTGTCCATCGGCAACCAGGTGATCGTCAGTCTGTGCATCCTGCTGGTGGGCGGCGCGGCGCTCTGGCGTCAGCGTCGCCGGGCAGTCAGCCGTCAGCGACCGGAAATCGTCCTGCCGTCCGAGGATTTTCAGGGGGCGGTGGTTCTGGTCTGCGGGGATACCGACGGTCTGTTTCCCGGGCGTTCGGCGCACTGCGAAACCCGCCTCGGCTGGTATCTACGGGGGGAAAGCGCGGAGCAATTGCCGCTGCTGGCGCAGTACCTGGCGGCGGCGCGTCCAGCACTGGTATCGCAGGTTTCCGTGCTGCTGGCGGTGGTACCGGAGCACCACACCACCGGGGAGCACCTGGTGCAGTCGCTGTGCGACTGGCGGCGGAGTATTGTTCAGTGCCGAACCTGGTTAAACGGTCTGCCGCCGGTGTGGAGCGTGTTCTGGGTGACGCCGCCTGGCGGCCAGGTAGAGGAAAACCGCTGGTTTACCGTCACGCCGGAGAGGCCTGGTCTCCAGGTGCGGCAGAAAGGACAAGCGCCCCAGTCGGTTGCCGAGTGGCAGCGGGAGGGCAGACCTGATTCACGCCTGTATCAGACGCTGTGGCTGGAGAGCATTCTGGCGTTGGCAGAAAACGTTCTTTTCCGGCCATTCCGCGCCCGGCAGGCGGAACTTCCTCCGCTGAACCTGTGTGCCGTGGGCATCTGCCTGACACCGATGGTAGCGGCGGCAAATAACCTCTGGCAACAGCAAATCGCCGGGATCACCACGCTCTCCCCGGGCAACGCCGCGGCGCCAGGTCCTCACCCGCTGCCGGATCTTCTTCTGTCAACACTGCCTCACCGCCACGGGGTCAGCCGCCGGATGCGCGCTGCCGGTCTTGCCGCTGGCATGGGCTTCCTCTTTCTGGCGCTGGCGATGCTGGCTTCCTTTATCAACAACCAGCGCCTCGTGCGCAGCGTCGGCGATCATCTGGCGGTCTACCACCGCCTTAGCGGCGCGCCGCCGACGCCGAAGCTGCAGGCGCAGCAGCGTCTGCGTGCCGACAGCCGCCTGCTGGATGACTGGCAGCGCCGGGGAGAGCCGCTGCGTTACCGGCTGGGGTTGTATCAGGGATTGCGGCTGATCCCCTTCGTGGAAGCCGCGATCAATGACTGGGCGCCGCCCCCGCCGCCGCGTCCGGTCATTAAGCAGGTTGTGCAGGGGCCGCAGACGATCCGCCTCGATAGCATGGCGCTGTTCGATACCGGCAAATCGACGCTGAAACCGGGTTCGACAAAGCTGCTGGTGAACTCGCTGCTGGGCATTAAGGCGAAACCCGGCTGGCTGATCGTGGTGGCAGGCCATACCGACAGCATCGGCAATGATAGATCTAATCAACAACTCTCCCTGAAGCGTGCCGAGGCGGTCCGCGACTGGATGCGCGATACCGGCGATGTGCCGGAGAGCTGTTTTGCGGTGCAGGGCTACGGCGCAAGTCGTCCTGTCGCCAGCAACGAGACGCCAGACGGGCGGGCGCAAAATCGCCGGGTGGAGATCAGTCTGGTCCCGCAGAAGGACGCCTGTCTGACGCCGGGCACGGCTAATACCTCAGGAGCCGGGGCTGACGCCTTAAAAAACGAAACCGAGTAATCCGCGACCCCGAACGAGGACGTTGAACAACAACAATCTGGCTGCCTGACCCTGTGCGCTACGGGTCCCTGATAAACAGGAAATAGCGATGGGCGGTAGCGTGCCTGCAGCCAGTCAATCTTGTCGGCAAGTGAGGCCTCTGCGGGGGTGAAGTGCGGGACAGGGGGATGGATAAAGGAGATCTGCATCGACAGCGCTAAGGACATTGCCAGAGAAATGCTGGCAGCGTTAAACGTTGAAGGTTCCGGTTTCTGGCTGCTCTTTTTATTTCTCAGTCAGTGAATATAAATATCCCTGGGGTTGCCTTTTAGTAATGAAGTTCCTGGTGGGGTATCTGAGATATCGATATGCACATAAATATATTTATGATGAATGAGATGATTATCATTAAACAAAATTAAACAGGGCGTCCTGTGAATTGATTTTTGATAGTCATTACAGCGGAGTAAAACAGGAATATAATGGATACCTCTTCAATAATTACCGGCACCACCCTTAACCGTTACCAGCTGGATATTCCTTCATGTACCGCATCGCTGGATGTGGAAGAATTCAGTGGGGCAGAAAAACTGAGTGAACTTTATTATTACACCATTACGTTTACCAGCGCAGAGAAAAACATTGATGCCGCACAGCTCCTGAGCAAACCCGCCATGCTGACGATGGGCGGCGGCGCACTGCAGCAGCTGGCGGACTGCAAACGCGTCCATGGTGTGATTACCACCTTCCGGCGCGTCAGTCGTTCTGAAGATCAGTCGACCTATCAGATAACCCTCCAGCCGTTTCTCTCCCTGCTGGATAAACAGTTTCGCAGCCACCGTTTTTTCGTCAACAAATCGGTGCCGGAGGTGGTGGAGCAGGTATTGCAGGAACATCACCTGCATGACTGGGAGTATGAGTTTAATCTCAAGCAACACTATCCGCGGCGCGAGCAAATTAATCAGTATCAGGAGAGCGACCTGGCATTTATCCAGCGCCTGCTGGCAGAGGTGGGGATATTTTATTTCTTCACCCTACAGGAAGAGGCGCAGAGCGAAGTGGTCCACTTCGCCGACGCGCAGCGGGCGCTGATGTTCGATAAAACACTTCCTGTAAACAGCCCGTCCGGGATGAGCGACAGCGGTACGGAATCGATATGGGGTCTGAGCATCACGCACAACGTCGTAGAGGCGAACGTCACTACCCGGGATTATAACCCCCGCGATGCGCAGAGCGTTCTCCAGTCGGCAACAGCGGATATGACCCGGGGAAATGGTGAAGGCATCACTTACGGAGAGGTATACCACTATAAGCTTCGCCACCGGGAGCGGGGCGATAAAATCGACCCGCAGGCGGAGACCGCCAACTTCTATGCCCGTCTCGACCATGAGCGTTTTCTCGCTCGCCAGACGCTGATTACCGCGAGCAGTACGGCAGCCTGGCTGGCGCCGGCCCAGGTGCTGACCCTCACCGACAGCCTGCCGTCGACCCTGCCTGCCCCCGTGCAGGATTCGCTGTTAATCACCGGCACCGGTTTTACCGCCAGCCGCCGGGAGGCGCTGCGGGTGACCCTGCTGGCGGTGCCCTACAGCGAAACATTGTGCTGGCGTCCGCCGCTGCTGCCTCGCCCGAAGGTGACTGGCACCATGACGGCGAGGGTGACCAGCGCGAAGGCGAATGATATCTACGCCTGGCAGGATGCGTCCGGCCTGTACCGGGTGAAATTTGACGCTGACAGAGATGATAAAGGGCAGGGTCAGGAGAGTATGCCGGTGCGGCTCGCTAAACCTTACGGCGGCGATGTGTACGGCTTTCACTTCCCGCTGGTCCAGGGCACGGAGGTGGCGATTGCTTTCCACGAAGGCGATCCTGACCGGCCGTATATCGCTCATGCACTGCACGACTCGCGGCATGTTGACCCTGTGACGGAAAAGAACAGCACCCGCAATGTGATTCGTACTCCGACCAACAATAAGCTGCGAATGGAGGATAAGCGCGGCGAGGAGCATATCAAGCTCAGCACCGAGTACGGCGGCAAGACGCAGCTGAACCTGGGGCATAATGTGGATGCGCAGAGGGAATTGCGGGGGGAGGGGGCGGAACTGCGTACGGATAAATGGGTGAGCATCCGGGGCGGTGCGGGAGTGTTTATCAGTGCGGATAAACAGCCTTCGGCAGGCGACAGGATGCTGGCAATGGAGGAGGCGATTGCGCAGCTTGAAAATGCCCTGGGTATTGCGAAAAGCCTGGCGTCGGCAGCGGAATCGGCTCAGGCCCTGCCATCGGATACCGGCAACCAGCAGACGCTGAACGATGCGCTGAAAGAGCTGGCGCAGCCGGGGATAGTGCTGAATGCGCCGCAGGGCGTGAGCATCAGCAGTCCGCAGGCGGTACGGTTGTCTTCGGGTAGCGCCAGCGTGGGGATTGTGTCACAGCAGAATACGGACATCAGTGCGCTGAAACGTTTTACGGTAGCGGCGGGAGAAGCCGTCAGCCTGCTGGCACGAAAGACGGGGATTAAGCTGTTTGCGGCGAAGGGAAAGATGGAAATCCAGGCGCAGGATGATGCGCTGGAGGCGACGGCGAAAAAGGATATCACCGTGACCAGCGTGGAAGGGCGAGTGGAAATCACGGCGGCGAAGGAACTGGTGGTGAACTGTGCGGGAGCGTATATCAGGCTAAGTGGTGGCAATATCGAGCTGGGCTGCCCGGGGAATATTCTGCTGAAATCGGCCAATGTGCAGAAAATGGGCGCAGCTGATTATGATGCAAACAAACCTGAGCTTCCCGTCGGTTTCAGTGAGTTTTTTACTGCAAAAGATGAAGAGTCCGGGGAGATTTTACCTTTTACCCGGTACAGGATAACAACCGGTGAAGGTAAAGTATTTGAAGGCAGGACCGATGCGGAAGGTAAAACTGTTGCAGTTTATACTGCCCTGCCTGATGCCCTGCATATAGAATTACTTTAAAGAATGAAGGAATAGCATATGGCTACCGGAGAAGAGAAAAGTAAAACATCGGTACAAGGGACGGGAACGGTTGTAAAAGGAAAATATGGCCCAGAATGTTATTTTCACCCAGGTAGCGCAACATTGCTTTTTCTGGAGGCTTCAGATACTAAAATTATCGAACAGGAGCATGATTTTCTGTCTGGCTTGCTTGAAACTCAGAAACAGGCGCAAAAAAATCTTGATGATATTAATTTTGAAGCAATCACTCAGGCAGGCAGAGTGCCAGCAAGAAAATTTGAAAGTGAAATCACTAAAGCCTATGAAGCCTTAAACAAAGCAAATCAGGCTTTGCGGAAAGAGCTTATGTCACTAACAGCGAATCCTCCGGAGGGGGAATTGCTTAATGATAAAATGAAAGATACTGCCATTGGTATAATGGAACTTATTCCGCTTAAAAATAACACAGTGAAAGGATTCAAGAAAACTTATGTGCGTTCCGATAAAATAAAACAACAGTGGCGAACATATAAGCTCAGCGAAGTTGATAAAGAAAGTGGTGAAGCCAGTTTCATAAAATATAAAAACAAAACTATTGTTTCTCAGGATGCGAATGGTAATCAGGTTAATAAAACCATACGTCAGGGAAAAATAGATACAGCGGAACTAAAAAAACAACTAAGTAACGTACCTGTTTCACTGAAATTCGATCTTGTTGACGATACGAATGTTATTGTCAGTCACTGGGCAGAGGAAATGAACAAATCTCTGACCTGGCCAAAGGGGGATGGTAAAGACGACGAATCTGTTTATCACCAGTATGTTGATATCAGCGCGCAGGCTCAACTGATGCGCTACAGCCATGGAGCGGGTGCATCAGCGGAATATAATCCGTCAGAAAAAAAACTGGAGGGCAAAATAGAAGGTCATGCCAGTTTTGCACTGGGGGAGGCGAAGGCCGAAACGGCCCTGTACCTGCCGGACAGGTTAGGTGTCAGCCTTTTATTTCCGGCGAAAAAAGTGACTCCACAGACACCGGATGGTGTCTGTAATATGGGAGCGCTGCGTTTTGCCATGAAACTGGTATTGTCAGGTAGCGTAGGTGCCAGTGCTGCAATTGAATTAGGGGTGACAGTAGACTGGAGTGGAGAAATGGGAAAGGGCTATGGCATTAAAGGCCGTCCTGCAACCCTGACTGCCCCACCGTTACCAGGACAGCAGCAGGTGAATTTAAAGACCTCAACAATACCTGAAGCACAGGGGGGAGGTGAAATTGGTGTTTTTGTTGGTGCTCAGGCGGGAGGTAATATCAGTGGTGCCATTGAGTGGTTTGACCCGCATCCTGATGATACGCCAGTAGCTATAGGTGTTGAGAAAGATAACAAACCCATTGTCAATAAAGAGAAGAAGTTTGCCGCGATAGCCAAACTGGAAGCGGGGATGACGGTGCAGGCAGGCGCAGGGGGAAGTGGGGTTTTTTATATCACCTATATTCAGGGACGTTTTCGTATTTACTGTAAAGCGGCTTTATGTTGGGGAGTGGGAGCCAAAGGGGAAGTCGGTTTTGAAGTTGATGGCAGCAGTTTTGCGGCTTTTATGAAGAGTTTTATGTTTATGTTAAGGAATGTGGATTATCAGAAGTTAGAAGATATGATGGGAGAGAATGCTTTTAGAGGGTTATGTTCAATCCCAATAATTATAGCAGCAGAAGGAATACAAGCACTGGAGAAAAGATATAATCAAGTTGTGGATATATTGGACAGCTTAAGAGTAGATCTTCTGGAAGAAAATAAACGTGTGGATTTGATGAGCAGTATTTTATCTAATCCTGATCAGCTTAAGTATACCCCTCCGGAAACAAAAGGGGCAGTGATTGCCACATTAATTGATCAGAACTGGGTGGACTGGCTTGACCCTCGCAATCAGAATAATGATTTTTTTTCCGTTAACAGCTGGAAGCTCGGTCCTCTAAAGAGGCGAAAACAAGCGGTGTTTATGGCGCTGAAGTGGATACAAAGTCAGGCAGATTATAACAATGTCATGCAGCATTTGACGTTGTCGCCAGGGGAGAAGAAAGGTAATAAAGAACTGAATGAAAAAGATGTGATCAACTTTTTAGGTATCGGGGAACAAAAATTGTTTTTTTACACCAATTATGGCGAAAAGCTCACCTTACTGCATAATAACCTCCCGGTTTTTGTTGACCCGGATGAGCCATTTAAACCTATTCCAGACATCCTGATGTCAGAATACCTTGCCATGATTGATGATCAGCACCCGACTTTTACAATGACTGCCTGATGCAATGGCTAAGGTGATAAGATGAGAAAATTAATTGTAGTTGCTTCCGTTGCTGCCAGTTTACTGCTCGGGTGTGACCAGAAGAGTACTGGCAAGCGTGAAACCTTGTCTGAAGCGCTTGTTGCTAAGTCGCTTTCTAACATGGTTCCCGTTAAGGGCGGCGAGTTCTTAATGGGGGATTTTGGCCCATTAGTTGGTGAAAAACTGCCTTTCAGCATAAACCAGGATGATAAGGTATTACATAAGGTTGTATTAAGTGATTTTTCGATATCAAAGTTTAAAGTTACCAACGATGATTATAATAAATATCTGCAGATAACAGGAATAAAAAAACCTCCCATTAATATTCTGGTCAAAGAGTACCCATCCTTGCAAAAAGGTGATTACTCTGTTGGTGTGACCTGGCAACAGGCAAAAGATTATTGTCAGTGGCTAGGTAAGGAGTCCGATAAAAATATTGATTTACCGACAGAAGCACAATGGGAATATGCGGCAAGGTCAAGAGGGCAGTATCTTCCTTTTGCGACAAATAATGGAAATTTCGAGCTTGGTTCTAATATACCTGAACAAAAGAAATTAGATGAATACACAGATGGTTATGGTTTTCCTATTTATCCAATTGGGAAATATCCTCCGAATCCGCTAGGTTTATACGATATGGGGCTAAGTGGAGCCGAATGGAGTAATGATTGGTATTCAACTGATTATTATTCCCACTCCCCTGTTTATGATCCTCAAGGTCCAGTTAAAGGTAATGAAAAAGTTTTAAGGGGGTATGTTGGCGGAGATCGTCAGTATGCCTTGACTATATTCAGGCAATCGTCACAACCTGTGCCAAAATTTGCTGGGCGTGATGATTATCAAAAGTTTGGAGTTAGTCCTCTTTTTGTATTTCGTTGCGTTATTAATAAATAATATCGTTTGACGGTAATACTATATTATAGTCGGAACGCTCAATGAATATAATATTCCGCTGGACAGCCTGTTTAAACCTGTCCCGGATAGCCTGATGTCAGAATATCTTGCCATGATCGACGACCAGCACCCGACGGGTACAATGACTGCCTGATGCAATGGCTGAGGTGATAAGATGAGAAAATTAATCGTAGTTGCTTCCGTTGCTGCCGGTTTACTGACAGGGTGCGATCAGGGAAATACCACCGGGAGTGAAAAAGCAGCTAAAGCACTTGTGGATAAATCGGTCTCTAATATGGTCCCCGTTCAGGGTGGTGAGTTTTTAATGGGTGATTTTGGTCCATTAGTTGGTGAAAAATTACCTTTCAGCATACAACAGGATGATAAAACTTTACATAAGGTTATTTTAAGTGATTTTTCGATATCAAAATATAAAGTCACTAACGATGATTTTAATGTTTATTTGAAAGTAACAGATAAAAAAAATCCACCTGTGGATATACTGGCACAACGTCATCCTTCTCTGCTAAAGGGGGATTATCCTGCAGGTGTTATCTGGCAACAGGCAAAAGATTATTGTCAGTGGTTAGGTAAAAAATCCGGTAAAAAAATTGATTTGCCGACAGAGGCACAATGGGAGTTTGCAGCAAGATCCAGAGGTCAGTATCTTCCGTTTGCTACTAACAATGGTGAGTTTACACCAGGAAAAAATGTCCCAAGCCAGGATGAACTGAATAAATACACTGACGGGATGGGGCTTCCCATTTATCCAGTAGGTAAATACCCATCAAATCCCTTAGGGCTGTATGATATGGGATTGAGTGGTTCAGAATGGACCAATGACTGGTATGCAGCAGATTATTACTCCAACTCTCCGGTAAAGAATCCTCAGGGACCAGAGCAAGGGACCGAGAAAGTGTTGCGTGGGAATGTTGGCGGCGACAGACAGTACGCATTGACTATGTTTAGACAATCTGCTTCACCACTCCCAGAAGAAGTTGATGGTGACTATGAAAAATATGGTGTTGGTCCGCAGTATGTTTTCCGTTGCGTCATCAATAAATAATGTCGTTTGGTGGTGACATATATCATTTTAACCGGAGCAACAGCGTTGAATGAATGTTCCAATAAACCGGAGAGACTATTTAAACCTGTCCCGGATAGCCTGATGTCAGAATATCTTGCCATGATCGACGACCAGCACCCGGCGGGGACAATGACTGCCTGATGCAAAGGCTGAGGTGATAAGATGAGAAAATTAATCGTAGTTGCTTCTGTTGCCGCCAGTTTACTGCTCGGGTGTGACCAGAAGAGTACTGACAAGCGTGAAACCCTGTCTGAAGCGCTTGTTGCTAAGTCGCTTTCTGACATGGTTCCCGTTCAGGGCGGCGAGTTTTTAATGGGGGATTTTGGACCATTAGTCGGTCAAAAACTACCTTTCAGCATAAACCAGGATGATAAGGTATTACATAAGGTTGTATTAAGTGATTTTTCGATATCAAAGTTTAAAGTTACCAACGATGATTATAATAAATATCTGCAAATAAGAGGGGTAAAAAAACCACCCATCCATATTTTTTTAAAAAATTATCCATCCTTGCAAAAAGGAGATTATTCTGTTGGTGTTACCTGGCAACAGGCAAAAGACTATTGCCAGTGGTTAGGTAAGGGGGCTGGTAAAACGATTGATTTACCAACAGAGGCGCAATGGGAATATGCAGCAAGATCCAGAGGTCAATACTTTCAGTTTCCAACAAATAATGGTGAGTATTTACCTGGAAAAAATGTTCCGGGTAAAGATGAATTAGATAAATATACAGATGGTTTTGGTTTCCCATTTTACCCAGTAGGCAAATATCCCCCAATCCCCCTGGGTCTGTATGATATGGGGCTCAGTGGCTCTGAATGGACTAATGACTGGTATGCAGCAGATTATTACTCTCATTCTCCGGTAAACGATCCCCAGGGACCTGCGCAGGGTACTAAAAAAGTCCTGCGCGGATATATTGGCGGCGACAGACAGTACGCTTTAACCATGTTCAGGCAATCAAAATTGCCAGTTCCGAAGATCGATAAAGACGATGACTATGAAAAATATGGTGTTGGTCCGCAGTATGTATTTCGTTGTGTCGTTAATAAATAATGTGTGATGCTATATCTTATTTTAAAAAATCGGTGGCGTTCAACATATAAGGTTTTTTTCTAATGGATGGTAAAATCATGTACAGTAGTGAAATTAATTCATCGTTATCAACGATGATTGTCAACGGAAAAAAGTGGTGCTCATTAAAAATCTGAAAGAAGAAATGTTAAGGTTTGAAGATGAAGCCAAAACTGACTGGCTGTTTCCTAATCCTATGCCGTTTGGTCTGGAACGAGTTATGACTCAGCAGTGGGTGCGGGCTTATCTAGGATTTCCGATGGTTTACGTTGAAGCAAAAATTGTTATGACTGCTTATAGGGGGGGAAAAGAGATATATACCTTACCTATGCCTCATCAAAATAGTTTTGTCGGATTTACCTATAACAAGGATTTATTTTCAGAAACCGTGACTTTTTATCCACCGGAGCGAGCAAAGGAGATTCATATTGCGCTGGAGAAAAAGCGACTTTGTGGCAAATGAATATTGATATCGAAACACTTGTGAAGCAACTAGGTAAACCTTGTTAGAATATTTATGATCAACGTTTAATTCCCTACAAAAAACCAACAAGTACTGTTAGTGATGATATTTTCAGGCTGGATATGAGGCGATAAGGAATATTTTTATCTTTTATCAATAACCAGAAAAAATCTTGAGGAAGTGACTTTGCGGTTAGAAGATGAAAAAAACGGCTTGGTTATTTCCTAATCCGCTGCCATTTAGTCTTGAATCAGTAATGACGCAGCGATGGATGCGCGAACGCTTCGGATTTCCCATAGGTTATGGCGAACGCAAAACGATAGAGAGCTATAGTCGTCGTATTAGCGAGGTATACCCACTGTTGCCACCTAATCAGAAAATGTCTGTTTTATTTTCTTATAATTCTGATTATTTTGTTGCTAGTGTATTTTTTATTGTATAGAGCATGCAATAGAAATTAAGGCGGATCTCGCGAATATAAGGTCGTCTGGCAATTGGCGTTCGAAGTGAAAAGTTATTAATGTAGGGGATATCACTTGGGGGAAGAAGTATATATTAAGTAAAGAGAGGCGTGCAGATATTCCAGGTATTATTTTATGTTTATTATTCTTTCTTTGATAGGAGTAGCCGGTTTTTGTCTGTTATTAAATGTTATTGCCTCACTCTTTAGGTTGAAATAGATGCGATTGAGTATTCTAATTAATAATTACTATATCGCTGACATATAAAAGGAAATTCAATGTCCAAAGGTTTTGTATTACTCGGCGATAAAACCACGCACGGCGGTGCTGTTATTTCCGCATCCTCCACCATGATTGTAAATGGAAAGCCCGTAGCGCTGGTGGGGGATAAAGTCAGCTGCCCGATTCCGGGACATGGCACTAATGCCATTATTGAGGGAGCGCCGGAATGGTCTTCCGATGGTAAAGCCATCGTGGTCGATGGCTGCAAATGTCAGTGCGGTTGCCAGGTGATTTCCGGCGCGCCGGAATGCGCGATAGGATAAAAAATGGGCTGGGTACGAACAAAAGCATTGACCATGGAGCAGCCATCGGCTCCTTCACTGACCCGATGGCTGTTTGCCGGTGTACTGATGGCGATTATCGGTGTCCTGCTCTTTATCCTCCATGCTTCCGGCACCGTAAAAATTCTCTCAGTGATAAATATCTGGTGGGTATCCCTGATGCCAGCAGGATGCTGGTTGCTGATTTTTTGTCTGCGTTGCTACCTGTGGGACAGGGATCTGAAAGCGCATCAGTTCTTGCTGAAAGAGGCGGAATACGGACAGCAGAGGTGGGAAGACTGGGCCGGGCGCTGGCTGGCCGTTCTGGGCAGTGCAGTGCTGTTGCCGGATCATACTTCTGCGGCGCATTGTGGGAGTGAGCGGTCTCAGCAATACGGACTTACCCGCAGGATTAATTACCTTCCGGCAGAAGAGCCCGTGCAGTTGAGAGCGATGCATGCGCTGCTTACCAGTATAGAAGAGCGCGTGCAGTGCCTACCGGAAGAGCTACCGCTGCATGTCACCCTGATCACGGATAATCCCTCGCCTGAGCTGACCAGCAGTTTCAGTAATCTCTGGAAAGAACACATTCCTGGCCGCGCCGTGTCCGATGATATTACCGTTACCGGCTCATTCTCACTGTCGGAAGTGGAGGAGCGCCTGAAGCAGCCTGTACTGACGGTCAATCTACTCCTGGTCATCCAGCTCAACGGTGGTACAGCATACTCCGACGGGCTGGCCGTGTTGCTGCTGACCAGCGATGATGTGGCGCAAAAATACCATCTGCCGCACTCATCACGGCTGTTACGTCCGATGCCCTTAGATATGACGAACTTTGAAGACGATATCACCCTGTTTCTGGAAACCCAGACTGTCGCCTGCCAGACGCCCTCCGTTATCGGGGACGCAAAAAAATGGACGGAAAGAAGCGCCGCGCTTATCACGCAGGGCGGCAAAATGCATACCCCATGGAAAGCTGAAGATATCGCGCTGCTGGAAAAATGGTGCGGTATTCCGGGACCCGCAGCGCCCTGGCTCCTGACCGCGCTGGCAGCCGATCTGGTCAGCCTCCGTAAACAGCCCCTGCTGGCGTTATTTTCCAGCGAACAGGAACATTTTATCAGTACCATCACCACAGGGAGTGAAGATGAATATACCGGGTAATGGCCTGGGCCGGTTTGGCCTGGCCGGGCTTACGTTGGCCGGGATGGCTGCAATATGGGGGGGGATCACCCGCTATGGCGGCATGCTGAATATCAATACGCGGGGCGAGCAGGTACTGGCGTTTGTTCTGGTCTGTCTGGCGTTGGTATTTGTTTTTTACCTTCCTGCAATGTCCCGCCGTGTGAAGGAGAGTTTATATCGCCGGCAGTCGCAGCAGGCCAACGTCTTACCCGGCGAAGAAGGGCGCGTGGCACTGACACCTCCCCATCATATTACGGTGGGGGAAATTCGCCAGACTCTGCGCTATCAGTATGGACGCGCCTGGTCCCGCAAAGTCCGTATTCTGCTGATAATTGGCTCAGTCAGAGACGTAGAACAACTGACCCCAAAGCTCACGCAGGAACTCTGGCAGGAAGATCAGGGTACATTATTGCTGTGGGGTGGAGACCCTGGGGCAGCGGTAGATCCCGCCTGGTTCACAGCGCTGCGTAAACTGCGTTATCGCCCGGCTGATGGTATGGTGTGGGTAACATCGGGCTTTGACGGCGTTTTGACAACGATGAACAGAACGAAGCCCAGGCTCACGTCAGATGAAATGGACAATGTGTCTCACTCTCTAAAGCTACGCTACGAAGCTCTTGGATGGAAACTTCCCCTATACGTCTGGTCGCTGTATGAGGAGGGCAACGAAAAAAATGGACGTATCACTCAGCCTGTAGGCTGCCTGTTACCCGCAGGTTGTACGCCGCAAATAGTTGCCGAACAGTTCACTGCCCTGGCGCCGTTACTGATAGAGCAGGGCATCCAGCAGATATGCGGGCAACCACAGCACAATTTTTTACTCGCGCTGGCCGACCAGTTGACTCGGGAAGCGGAAGCGGTGGTGGAACCGTTATCGATACTGCTTAATCCATACCGACCATTGCCGCTGGCCGGGGTGGTATTTAGTGAGGCATCAGTAGAGGCTGGTCGCAGTGTCAGTCATCACTGGGGACGGGATAACCGCTGGGAAACGATACCAGACTCTGTGCTGTGGTTGCCAGCCGGTCTACGTCCGCGCAAACAGGGCGTCGACTGGATGCGTGGGATGAGCGTGGCCGCTGCTGCCCTGATGTTACTCTGGGCCGCCTCAATGACAGTCTCTTTTATCGCCAACCGCCACCTGGTGGCGACCGCACAGCAGCAGGTGCAGCAGGCCTCGGCGGGAAAACAGCCGCTGGCCGTACGCCTGCATGCGCTCTCCGCGTTACAGAAAACGCTTTCTCAACTGGAATACCGCTCGCAGCACGGCGCGCCGTGGTATGCCCGCGCTGGCCTCAGTCAGAACGATGACCTGCTGGCGGCGCTGTTTCCGCGCTACGGAGAGAGGGCGCAGCCGCTGCTGCGCGATGCGGCAGCAGCGCACCTTCAGCGGCAGCTGAACGCCTTCGCACAGCTGCCGCCGGACAGCCCGCTGCGTGAGAAGATGACGAAGACCGCTTACGACCAGTTGAAACTGTACCTGATGTTGACCCGCCCGGAGAGAATGGATGCTGCGTGGTTTGCGGGAGCGTTGATGCGCGAGTGGCCGCAGCGTTCCGGCGTGGCGGACGCCGTCTGGCAGGGCAGCGGCCCTTCGCTACTGGCATTTTACGCTGCCAGCCTGGCGTCGCATCCGCAGTGGCGTCTGCCTGTCGATGACGGTCTGGTCAGCCAGGCGCGCACACGGTTAATTCGCCAACTGGGCCAGCGCAACAGTGAGTCCACGCTTTATCAGAAGATGCTCGCGCAGGTGGCGAACCAGTATGCGGACTTGCACCTGGCGGACATGACCGGCGACACCGACGCGTCGCGCCTGTTCACCACCGATGAGGTGGTGCCGGGGATGTTCAGCCGGAAAGCCTGGGAAGAGACGGTGCAGCCCGCCATTGAGAAAGTGGTCGCGGAACGCCGCGATGACATGGACTGGGTGCTGAGCGACGCGAAGCAGCCTGCCGCGCAGTCGGCGTCGCCGGAAGCCTTGCGAGTCCGGCTGGCGGAGCGTTATTTCGCTGATTTCAGCGGCGCCTGGCTGGATTTTCTCAACAGCTTACGCTGGCAGCGCGTGGAGACCCTCTCCGATGCCATCGACCAGCTGACCCTGATGGCCGATGTGCGCCAGTCGCCGCTGGTGGCGCTGATGAACACCCTGAGCATGCAGGGGCGAACCGGCCAGACCGGGGAAGCTATTGCCGATTCGCTTGTCAAATCAGCGAAAAATCTGTTTAACCGCGACGGGCAGCCCGCCATCGACCAGCAGGGTGGCGTGCGCGGTCCTCTGGATGCCACCTTCGGGCCCGTACTGGCGCTGCTGGACAATCGCGACGGCGGGGCGTCCACCAGCCGTCTTAGCCTGCAGACCTTCCTGACCCGCGTCACCCAGGTGCGTCTGCGCCTGCAGCAGGTCACCAACGCCACCGACCCGCAGGCGATGACCCGCCTGCTTGCGCAGACGGTGTTCCAGGGCAAGGCAGTGGATCTAACCGAAACGCGCGACTACGGCAGCCTGGTGGCGGCGGGACTGGGCCAGCAGTGGAGTGGTTTTGGACAGACGCTGTTTGTTCGCCCGATGGAGCAGGCCTGGCAGCAGGTGCTGACGCCGGCGGCGGAAAGTCTCAACGCCCAGTGGCGCAGCGCGGTGGTGGAGGACTGGAATCGCGCTTTTGGCGGCCGCTACCCCTTTAAAAATACCAGCAGTGAAGTCTCTCTCCCGCTGCTGGCAAAATATCTCAATAGCGAGACCGGGCGCATCGCTCGCTTTCTGCAGACCCGGCTGAATGGCGTGCTACATAAAGAGGGGAGCCGCTGGATGGCGGACAGTATCAATGCCCAGGGACTGACGTTTAACCCGGCCTTTCTGCAGGCGATGAATACCCTGAGCCATCTCTCCGACGTCGCGTTCGCCAATGGCGAAGCGGGATTGCATTTTTCGCTACGTCCGGGCACGGCGGACGGTGTGATGCAGACGGAGCTGGTGATTGACAGCCAGAAACTTGTCTACATGAACCAGATGCCGGTCTGGCGGCGGTTCAGCTGGCCCGCCGATACCGAAGCGCCGGGCGCCAGTCTGAGCTGGATCAGCACCCGGGCGGGCACCCGCCAGTATGCAGATCTTCCGGGGGCCTGGGGCTGGATCCGCCTGCTGGATAAGGCGGTGGTCAGCGCTTACCCCGGTACGAGCAGCAGCTGGAGCCTGAGCTGGAAAGCGCCGGATGGTCTGTTGCTGAACTACACCCTGCGTACCGAGGCGGGGGAAGGACCGCTGGCGCTGCTGGCCCTGCGAAACTTTACGCTACCTGAGACGATATTCAGCGTGCGCGCGCCTGCTGAGCGTGTTCCGCTGACCGACGATATACCCGGCGAAGAGGGATACTGAAACCGCCTCCCTCACTGATTGGCGTTGACCTGCGACGCCGGGCCTCCTCTGCTCATGGCCGCCCGGCGGCCAATTAATCTGCCCGCGCAGCCATGCTGCGTGTCTCCCTGAAGACGAATAATGGAATAGTCATAATGGACGATTTAACCCTGCGATATTTTGACGCTGAAATGCGCTACCTGCGTGAGGCGGCAAAAGCGTTCGCGCAGGCTCACCCCGACCGGGCGGCGATGCTGGATCTCGATAAAGCCGGCACGCCGGACCCTTACGTTGAGCGCCTGTTTGAAGGCTTTGCCTTTTCCGTAGGTCGCTTGCGCGAAAAAATTGATGATGATCTGCCGGAGCTGACCGAGGGGCTGGTCAGCATGCTGTGGCCGCACTATTTGCGCACCATTCCGTCGCTATCGATCGTGGCGCTGACCCCAACGCTGCCGGCGATGAAGATGGTGGAAACGGTGCCCGCCGGGTTTGAGATAAGCTCCCGCCCACTGGGGCCGAAAAATACCGTGTGCCGGTACCGAACCACCCGCGATCTGACGCTTAATCCGCTGGCGATAGAGGAGGCGGTGATGACGGCGGAGCCGGACGGACGTTCGGTCCTGCGGCTACGCTTCACCTGTAGCGAGCTGGCAGACTGGTCGCAGACCGATCTCCGCCGCCTGCCGCTGTACCTGGGGGAAGACGCCGTTACCGGCAGCGCTCTTCATCTGTGGCTGACCCGACGCCAGGCCGCGATTTACCTGCGTCTGCCAGGGCAGGCGGAGCGGGTAAGTCTGGACGGCTATTTTTCGCCGGGGGGATTTAGCGAGGAGGATCGTTTATGGCCGAAGGGGGAGAGCGCTTTCAGCGGCTATCAGTTGCTGCTCGAGTATTTCACCTTTCGCGAAAAATTTATGTTCGTGCAGCTAAATGGCCTCGAAAACATCACCCTGCCGGCGGGGATAGCGCATTTCACGCTCGAGGTGGTGTTCAGCGAGGTCTGGCAAAGCGATTTACCCGTCAGCGCAAGCAGCCTGCGCCTGCACTGTGTGCCGGTGATTAACCTGTTTACCCTCGAGGCCGATCCGTTGACCATCAGCGGGCTGGAGAGCGAATACCTCCTGCGTCCGAAGCGCCTGCAGGATGGGCATACCGAAATCTATTCTGTTGACAGCGTGACCGGCTCCGGGCGCACCGGGGAGGCACGCTATGTGCCTTTCACCCGCTTTCGTCACCAGGGCGGGATGATGCGTCGCCATGCGCCGGAACGCTACTACCACACCCGCGTCAAGCGGGGCGTCACCGGCATGCACGATACCTGGCTTATCCTCGGCGGGCAACAATGGGAGGCCGACCGGGCGCTGGAGCGGGAAACGGTCTCCTTGCGCATCACCGGCACTAACGGCCAGCTGCCGCGCCGGGCGCTACAGAGCACGCTGCTGGATCGCTGTGAGTCGATATCAGCCACGCCGCTTACCGTCCGTAATCTCTGTAAACCCACGCTGCCGGCATATCCCCCGGCGGAAGACCGCTACCACTGGCGGGTCATGAGCCATCTGGGCACCCGTTTTCTCAACATGATGAGCAGCGCCGAGGTGCTGCGCGGCACGCTGTCGCTCTACAACTGGCGGGAAGATGAGCTCAATAACCGCCGTCTGGACGCCATTCTGGCGGTCAGTCATCACCGAATTCAGCGTTTCGAGCAGGGCTTCCTGCTGCGCGGGCTGGATATCGAAGTGACGCTCGACAGCAGCGCATTTACCGGGGCGGGCGATGTCCATTTGTTTGGCGACATGCTCAACCGCTTTTTCGCATTGTATGCCGATATGAATCAGTTCATCCAGCTGACGCTCATTGTTCAACCTGAAGGGAAATGTATCCGGTGGAAAGAGAATCACAGTCTGCGCCTGCCCGGCTGATGGCGCAGCTCCGGCCTCAGTTGCCGTACATGAATTTTTACCGCTTCTGCCAGTTGCTGGAGGAGAACCATCCGAAGGCGCCGATCATCGGCAGCGGCTGGCTGGTGGGTGATGAACCCATACGCTTTCGCCCGCATCCGGGGATGGGTTTCCCGGCCGGCGAAATCCGTGGAATGGACGATCCTGACCCGCCCCGGCCGCCGGCGGTTCGCGTTGCTTTTATGGGTCTCTACGGCGTGGAATCCCCGCTACCGACACACTATAGCGATGACATTGCGCAACGGCGGGAAGGCGTCGAGGCTACCGAGGATTTTCTCGATATCTTCAACCATCGACTAATCGCCCAGTATTACCGTATCTGGCGCAAATATTCCTACCCGGCAACCTTTCGGGCGGGTGGCACGGACAACACCTCGCAGTATCTGCTGGGCCTGGCGGGGCTGGGCATACCGGGATGTGCCGCTGTCGCCGCAGCGCCGCTGTCGCGATTTCTGGCGCTGCTGCCGGGGATGATGTTGCCGGGGAGATCCGGGGAAGGCATGGAGGCGCTGGTGGCGCTACTGGCTCCGGGGACCCGGGCGACGGTGTACCACCACGATCCCTGCCGGATCCCCTTGTCGCAGCCGTTAGCGATGAGCGTCCGCCAGCCGGTTAGCCTGCAACATCGGCCAGTGATGGGAACTCACGCTACGGATGTGAACGGTCAGGTGTTGCTGCAGCTGGCGACGGAAAAGCCTGATGAGGTCCGCGGCTGGCTGCCCGGCGGCGAACTGTTCAGCGACCTGATGGCGCTCCTGCACGTCTGGCTCGGATCTCATCTCGACGTGCGGCTGCAGCTTTGCGTCGCCCGCCATTTACTGCCGGATGCGCAACTTTGCTGCCAGCAGGCGCATGCCGTCCAGCTCGGGAGAACGGCTGTGCTGCAACCGCTGGATGCGCAGAAGCAGGCTGACGACAGGATCACGATTTATCTGGGGCGCTATCAGCGCGTCCGGGAAAACCTCCACCGCAGGGAGAGCGATGAAGATGGCGATTACCGCAGTTAAACCCTCTGCCACGTTACTGGCATTCTTCATGGTCACCCTCTTAACCGGCTGCGGCCTGACGCAGACCGTGAAAGACGGCGCCGTTTCCGTGACCCAGTCCATTTTTTACCCCCAGGTGAAAACACTTCATCTGGATCTTCGCGCCCGGGAAGGCGTGAATAACAACGCCA
This sequence comes from Klebsiella sp. 2019SCSN059, assembly GCF_021739525.1. Lineage (NCBI taxonomy): Bacteria > Pseudomonadati > Pseudomonadota > Gammaproteobacteria > Enterobacterales > Enterobacteriaceae > Klebsiella > Klebsiella sp. 2019SCSN059. The sequence goes on from NZ_JAKKOM010000001.1 coordinate 159,630, forward strand.
AAGGCGCCTCCCTGGCGACGGTGGTGCGTATTTACCAGCTGAAGGACCGGCAGGCGTTTGACAATACTGACTACCCGTCGCTGTTTGCCGGCGATGGCCAGGCGCTGCAGGCGGACCGGGTGGCGGAAAAAGATATTCGCCTGCGTCCGGGCGAATCGGTGACCGTTGATATGCCCATGGAAACCAGCGCGCAGTTTGTGGCTGTGGCGGCCATGTTTATCGATCCAGACCTGACGCTAAATAGCTGGCGGCTGGTACTCACCCGGGACGATCTCGACCCGGCGAGACCGCGCATTATCGAAGCCAGCCAAAATCAACTGACGCTGCACCCGCTTAAGGAGAAGTGAAATGCCTCGTCCCTCCCTGTACGACATCCTCTACGGCAATTTCGCCGGCGGGCTGGACCTGAACAACGTCAGCGAAACGGATCAGGTCATCCTGTCGGTGCTCGATAACATGCAGCGCATCCTCAACTGTCGGGCCGGAACGCTGGCGCATTTGCCGGACTACGGCCTGCCGGATATGACCGCTATCCTCCAGGGCATGCCGGCGTCGGCGCATCAGCTGATGAGTACGCTGTCGGCGGTGTTGCTGAAATACGAACCGCGCCTGCAGCGGATCGCGGTGGTGATGCTCGATCAGGATGCGCCCGGCGAACTGCGCTATGCCATTGATGCTGAGCTGAAGGATATCGGTCTGGTACGTTACGGCACAGAGTTTATGCCTGAGGGCAGGGTGCTGATCCGCCACCTTAAACGTCAGCAGTACCTTGACGCCCGCTCCGCCCTCTAATCTCTCGCTGAAAGACATCATGATGACAACACATAAAGACCGCCGCTATAAAACCGGTGGCGACCCGCGCACGCTGGCTGATTTTATTGCCCTGCGTGCGGAAATGAACAAGCTCAGCCACCCGGCGCGGCCGGATATTAACTGGCCGTATGCCGAGCAGCTTGCCCGTGCGCTGCTGGAGCATCACGGCGCGGATCTGCAGACTGTCGCCTGGTATACGCTGGCCCGCGCCAGGCTGGACGGCCTGGCAGGGATCAACGAGGGGCTATCGCTGATGGAAACGCTGCTGGCCCACCAGGGTAAAAACCTGTGGCCGCAGGCGCTCCCGGCCCGCACCGAAATCTTCCGCACCCTGAGCAAGCGGCTGCGGCAGGTGATCCGCACCCTGAACCTCACCCCGGACGATCTTGCGTCGCTTAGCCAGGCTGAGTGTTCGCTGCAAACCTTCGACGCGGTGCTCCAGCGCCTTGAGATCGCGCCTGAAAACCCGCTGAGTGACCTGCGGGCGCTGCTGCGCAGCACGGCAACCCGCTTTGAGAACCTCGACCCTGCGCCAGCGCCTCCCGTCGCGCCGCCGGTGGCGATGTCTGAGGCGGCGCTTCCCGACGCTCTGGTCAGCGAAGAGGATGCTGCGAGGGCTGAGCCAGCGCGAGAACGACAACGTAGACCAGAGGCTGAGCCGCCGGCTCCGTCTTCACCAGCAAAGCGGCCCGCGCCAGGGATAGCATCGACTCCGGTCGCCGCGTCGCGCTGGAAGCCATTTATCGCCGGAATGGTCACCATGCTGGCGGTGTCGGGCATCGCCGTCGGCGGATGGCTGGCGCTGCGCCAGACCGATTTGCCGCCGACTGTGATGACGCAACAGGCCGGGCCGCTAGCGGACCTCCCGGGGGGATCTCCCCACGCGCCGGTCGATCTGCGCCAGGCGCAGCGCCAGCTTGACGATCTCGCCCGCCTGGCGCCGGACTGGGCGATAAGCTACGGCGACCGGCTGGTCCAGCTTGCCCTGAGCCGCTGGCCGGAACAGGCAAAGCCCCTGGCGCAGCAGTGGCAGCGGCAGCTAAGCGCTGCGGCATTGCCCGCGGAAAACCTCACCGGCTGGGCGGAGGGCATGCGTCAGCTGCAACGGCTCGCCGGTCAGCTCAATGCCCTCGACGAGCAGAAGGGGAAGTACCTGACTGTGAGCGAACTGAAAACGGCGGTGTTTGCCATTATGCAGTCGCTTAACCGCGCCGTTCCGCTGGAAGAGCAGCTGCGCGAGCTGGCCGCGCTCCCCGCAGGTCAACCCTGGCCAGCCGCCCGCGGCAGTCTCGCCGAACTGCATCTGCAACAGCTGATCGTGGAGTATGCCCTGCTGAAACGAAAACAGCCGGGGCCACCGCCCGCTGCGCGACCCGCACCCGGTGGGCCCTCGGTGAGTGAGGCGGTGAAATAAAGTGTGCGCATGGCAACATTTTCTTTACATCATGATTGCAAGAACTCTACGCCCTTCGTAGTCTGAAAATGATTTAAATATACCGTTTCATTTTATATTGAAAATTTTATTTCAAACTCTAAGGGCATGCTATGAAGCACTGTAAAATCATCCTGTTAGTTGGCCTTCTGGCCAGTTCCGCTTCGGCATTGGCGGAGAAGATCGGCGTCTCGATGGCTTACTTCGATCAAAACTTTCTCACCATTATTCGTCAGTCCATTGAGAAAGAAGCTCAAGCCCGCCAGGTCGAGGTGCAGTTCGAAGACGCCCGCGGCGACACCGGACGCCAGGCCGATCAGGTGCAGAGCTTCATTGCCTCCGGCGTGGACGCGATCATCGTTGATCCCGTGGACTCCGCCAGCACCCCGCAGCTGACGAAGATGGCGCAGCAGGCCAGGATGCCGCTGGTGTATGTGAACCGGACGCCGGGGGATAAAACGTTACCCCCTGGCGTGGTGTTTGTCGGTTCGGACGAGCGGGAGTCCGGCACATTGCAGATGGAAGCGCTGGCGAAGCTGGCGAACTACAAAGGCAACGTCGCCATCATGATTGGTAATCTCACCGATGCCGGCGCGCTGCAGCGCACCAGGGACGTAGAGCAGGTGGTGGCCAAATATCCGGCGATGAAAGTGGTGCAGAAACAGCCGGCCAACTATTCCCGCAGCGAGGGAATGGATCTGATGCAGAACTGGACAGGCAACGGGGAAGCGATTGATATTGTGGCGGCGAACAACGACGAGATGGCGATTGGCGCGGCGATGGCGCTGGAGAAGAGCCAGAAGAAGCTGCTGATCGGCGGCATCGACGCCACGCCGGATGGGCTGAAAGCGTTGGCCAGCGATAAGATCCAGGTAACGGTTTTCCAGGATGCCGTTGGTCAGGGCAAAACGGCCTTAGCGGTGGCATTGAAGCTGATTAAAGGAGAAAAAGTCGAGTCCCATGTCTGGATCCCGTTTGAGTTAGTGACCAAAGAAAACATGCAGACCTATGTGGAAAAGAGTCATTAACGGCAAGGCAGAAATGTTCGAACTTTGCTGATAAAACCGGGCTGAGAATATGACGCCCGGGCAACGAAACCGGAGGAAAAGAGATGGCAATGGCAAAAAGCGGCTACACGCTGCAGGTGATAAAGGCAGGGCTGCAGGGGTATGTTGAAATGAGGTGGGGGCATCTCGCGGAAGTTGATACGCGCGTGGCGGCGGCGACCATCGCGCAGCATATCGGGCGACCCTCGTCTGCGGCGGATCCGCAGGAGATCAGCCTGTCGCTGACCAATGCCGCCAGCGGCATCTCGGTGGAGCTTCATCACCCGGCCTCAGGGGAAAGCGCCACCCCGGCTTTTATTGAGGACGAGTTAAAAAAGATTGTGCAGATCGTTGATGGCTACGAGGCGGCAGAAGAGACCCATATCGTGGAGTAGCGCGCCGCCTTGCGCACAGGAAAAAAAATCCACGCCGGAGCGTGGATTTTTTATTACTCGATGGCGGCAGAAACGCCAGCCAGCGGGATTAGACGTTGAACAGGAAGTTCATCACATCGCCATCTTTCACGATGTAGTCTTTACCTTCAGCGCGCATTTTACCGGCTTCTTTCGCGCCCTGTTCGCCTTTGTAGGCGATAAAGTCTTCATAAGCGATGGTCTGCGCGCGGATAAAGCCTTTTTCGAAGTCGGTGTGGATCTTACCGGCTGCCTGCGGCGCGGTCGCCCCGACCGGGATGGTCCAGGCGCGAACTTCTTTCACCCCAGCGGTGAAGTAGGTCTGCAGGTTCAGCAGGGCGTAGCCAGCGCGGATCACGCGGTTCAGGCCCGGTTCTTCGAGACCCAGCTCAGCCATAAACTCATCACGCTCTTCATCGTCCAGTTCGGCGATGTCCGCTTCAACCGCGGCGCACACCGGCACCACTACAGACCCTTCCTGCTCGGCGATAGCGCGAACCTGATCGAGGTATGGGTTGTTCTCGAAACCGTCTTCATTGACGTTCGCGATGTACATGGTCGGCTTGAGGGTCAGGAAGCTCAGATAGCGGATGGCCTCTTTCTCTTCTTTGGTCAGATCCAGCGCGCGCAGCATACCGGCGTTTTCCAGCTGCGGCAGGCATTTCTCCAGCGCGGCCAGCTCAACTTTCGCGTCTTTATCGCCGCCTTTGGCTTTTTTGGAGACGCGGTGAATCGCGCGCTCGCAGGTATCAAGGTCAGACAGCGCCAGCTCGGTGTTGATAACGTCGATATCTTCCGCCGGGTTCACTTTCCCTGCCACGTGAATAATATTATCGTTTTCAAAGCAGCGAACCACATGGCCGATAGCTTCGGTTTCGCGGATGTTGGTCAGGAACTGGTTGCCGAGACCTTCGCCTTTGGACGCGCCTTTCACCAGGCCCGCGATATCAACGAACTCCATGGTGGTCGGCAGGATACGCTGCGGTTTGACGATTTCAGCCAGCTTGTCCAGACGCGGATCGGGCATCGGTACGACACCGGTGTTCGGCTCAATGGTACAGAAGGGGAAGTTGGCCGCTTCAATACCCGCTTTGGTGAGCGCATTGAACAGGGTGGATTTGCCGACGTTGGGCAAACCGACGATACCGCATTTGAATCCCATGATTTAAATCACCTTAATCTTTGGATAATCAATCTGTTATCAGGAACAGATTGCAGAAAATTGAATAGCTTTGCCTATTATACACGGTGCGCGGCAAAAATGCCGCACGACAACGGCTTATTGCGCCTTAAAGGCGTGTAAACGGTTGGTCGCTTTAGTGAGACCATCCTTTAACCAGATTTCCGTACAGCGCGCCGCTTCGTCGACGGCATCATCAATCAGTTTCTGCTCGCTGGCCGGTGGTTTGCCGAGGACAAAGCCGACAACCTTGTTTTTGTCGCCCGGATGGCCGATCCCGACGCGTAAGCGGTGAAAGTTCGGGTTATTGCCGAGTTTGCTGATGATGTCTTTCAGGCCGTTGTGGCCGCCATGGCCGCCGCCAAGCTTAAATTTCGCCACGCCCGGCGGTAAATCCAGCTCATCATGGGCAACAAGAATTTCGTCCGGGTTGATGCGATAAAAGGTCGCCATCGCGGCCACGGCTTTACCGCTAAGGTTCATAAAGGTGGTGGGCACCAGCAGGCGAACATCCTCGCCCGCCAGGTTGATGCGCGAGGTGTAGCCGAAGAATTTGCTCTCTTCGCGCAGCGGCGCGCGATGGCGATCCGCCAGTAAATCCACATACCAGGCGCCAGCGTTGTGCCGGGTGGCGGCATATTCCGCACCGGGGTTGGCCAGGCCGACAATCAGTTTAATGGTCACGTTTTCTTTCCTGCATGGGGCATTCTCTGCCGCGTAGTGTACTGTCTGCGGGCGCGCTTGACAAAGTTCTGGCCTCGAGACAATACCAGCATTGATGATTTACTCTCTAAACCATTAGAATTTGATATTGTTCATAGGCTTATTTGTAAATTTTTGTCTATTTGCTGTTCACTAATGTGATCGTGGGCGCACTCCACAGAAGAGACCTTGTCTATACTACACCTATAAGATTTGGGGACATTCCCTGGCAACCCAAAGTCCGGAGGTGACACATGAAACGCAAAAACGCTTCGTTACTCGGTAACGTACTCATGGGGTTAGGGTTGGTGGTGATGGTTGTGGGGGTGGGTTACTCCATTCTGAACCAGCTTCCGCAGCTTAACCTGCCACAATTCTTTGCGCATGGCGCAATCTTAAGCATCTTCGTTGGTGCGGTGCTCTGGCTGGCCGGTGCCCGTATTGGCGGCCACGAGCAGGTCAGCGACCGCTACTGGTGGGTGCGCCACTACGATAAACGCTGCCGTCGTAATCAGCATCGCCACAGCTAACCGTAGCATGATTCCCGCATCGGTCCCTGAAGACCGATGCGTTTTACTGTGCCTCTCGTTATCTCTTCTTCTTTTTCCCGCCATTTGACGACCCCCGTTCCGACCTGAGCTTCGTGATGCTATGGTTGCCGCCAAAAGTGAATATCAAGCGCGTTTTTCGCTTGACCCTGACGTTACGTCAGGCAGCAGAGTAGCGGACCTGGCCACAGAGAGGAGCAGTCATGTTAATTCAGGTGGGAGAGCTGGCGAAGCGCGCCGGGCTGACGGTGCGTACGCTGCATCATTATGAACAGACGGGGCTGTTAACGCCTTCGGCCAGAAGCGAGGCGGGCTATCGGCTCTATAACCTGTCCGCGGTTCAGCGCCTGCATATGATCAAGGCGCTGGCGCAGACCGGGCTGACGCTCGCCACCATCAAGGACTATCTCGATCGGCGAACGCTGTCGCTACCCGAACTGCTGACGCAGCAGATAGAGACGCTTAATGACCAACTGCGCGATGTCGGCAGGCTGCGCGACCGGCTGTTGGCGCTGCGCGAGGCGCTGGCGAGCGGCAATGAACCCGATCTGGAGTCCTGGCTACAGACGCTGGAGTTAATGAAAATGTACGATCGTTGGTTTAGTCAACAGGAGTTAGCCGTGCTGCCGTTTGCGGCACAGGATGAACAGCGCGCGCAGGCGTGGCGCGAGCTAACAGAGGAGGTGCAGACGCTAATGGCGAGCGGCTGCCCGACGGACAGTCCGCAGGCGATGAGTCTGGCGACGCGCTGGATGGAGCGCCTGGAGCAGGATACGGCCGGGCGCCCGGAGTTTCTGACCCGCCTGAACGAGATGCATGCCGCCGAGCCGCAAATGGTTGAACAGACCGGCGTCACCCCGGCCATCATTGCCTTTATCACCGAAGCCTTTGCCGAAAGCAAACTGGCTATCTGGGCGCGGTATCTCGACGACGAGGAGATGGCGTTCACCCGCCGGCACTACTTCGACCGGCTACAGGAGTGGCCAGCGCTGGTGGCGAAGCTGCATCAGGCGTGCCGTGAGGGCGTAGCGCCGGACTCGGCGTCGGGTCAGGCGCTGGCCCGGGCGTGGCTTGAGCTGTTTCAGTCCTACGCCGGCACCCGGCCGCAGACGTTGCAGAAGTTTCGTCAGGCAATGGAGCAGGAGCCGCATTTGATGAAGGGCACCTGGATGACGCCGGCGGTGCTGAGCTGGCTGCAGCAGGCGACCGGAGCCTTGATGCGGCAGGCGCAGGGGCCTGCCGCCGGGTGATCACAGGTCAGCCAGCGCGGCCTGACGATCGGGGTAGAAGCTCAGGCGTCCGGGCAGCGGCTTGACACCGGCGCGCGCTAACGTGCGTAGCGGCTGAAATTCGAGGTTAGATACGCGCAATTCGCAGCCTTCCGGCAGCTTGTTCACAAAGCGCTGGAAGGCATCCAGACCGCCGGCGTCGAGAACCGGCACCGCGTCCCACTTCAGCACCACGATGCGCTTGCCGGCGATCCGGGTCTCCAGGTCGTTGAATAGACCTTCGGCGGCGGCAAAGAACAGCGGACCGATCACCCGCAGCACCAGCACGTCGTCTGGCACTTCGACGTTGACCGGCGCCAGATGGGTCATGCGCGCGATACGGCGCATAAATAACAGCGAAGCCAGCACAATCCCGACGCTGATGGCGATCACCATATCAAACAGCACCGTCAGCGACATGCACATCAGCATCACCACGATGTCGTCCTTCGGCGCGTGGCGCAGCAGATTGATGACTTTATGCGCCTCGCTCATGTTCCATGCCACCATCAGCAGCAGGGCGGCCATCGCCGACAGCGGCAGCCAGGAGAGCAGCGGGGCGAGGATCAGCAGCGCCATGATCACCAGCAGGGCGTGGATCACGGCGGCGATCGGCGATGTGGCGCCGGCGCGGACGTTCGCCGCCGAGCGGGCAATCGCCGCGGTGGCAGTGATCCCGCCGAAGAACGGCGCAACGATGTTGCCCAGCCCCTGGCCAATCAGCTCGCTGTTGGCTTTATGTTTGGTACCGGTCATGCCGTCGAGCACCACCGCGCACAGCAGAGATTCAATAGCGCCCAGCATCGCCATGGAGAAAGCCGCGGGCAGCAGCGCCTGCAGCGAAGCCCAGCTCAGGGTAAAGTTGGAACCCGGCATATCCCAGGGCAGCACCAGCTGCGGCAGCAGCTGCGGAATGCCGTTGCCCTGAGTGCCGTCCGCCAGCTGATAGTGGAACTGCGAGCCGATCGTCGCCACATCGCCGCCGAGCAAGTTGACGACCAGCATCACCCCACAGCCGGCCAGCAGCGCCGGGAGGTGGCCCGGCAGACGGATACCCAGCCGCGGCCAGAGGATCAGGGTGCCGAGGGTGACGACGCCGATGGCGGCGTCCCCGACGTTAATGGTCGGCAGGGCCATCGCCAGCGCCGCCACTTTCTGCAGATAATGCTCCGGCACATGGGGCATCTGCAGGCCGAGGAAATCTTTAATCTGCATGGTACCGATGGTGATACCGATCCCGGAGGTGAAGCCGAGGGTGACCGACAGCGGGATATATTCGATCAGGCGGCCAAAGCGCGCCAGGCCGAAAAGCATTAAAAAGATCCCCGACATCAGCGTCGCCACCAGCAGCCCCGCCAGGCCGAACTGCTGGGAAACCGGATAGAGGATCACCACAAAGGCGGCGGTCGGTCCGGAAACGCTAAAGCGCGATCCGCCGGTTAAGGCGATCACAATCCCTGCCACCGCTGAGGTATAGAGGCCGTACTGCGGCGGCACACCGCTGCCAATCGCCAGCGCCATCGCCAGCGGAATCGCAATGATCCCGACGGTGATCCCGGCGATCAGGTCGCGGGTAAAGCGGGCAGTGGTGTACTTTTCTTTCCAGCAAGCGTCGATGAGGGCGCGGAAAGGCATCACATGTGAGGAAAATAATCTGTTCACAATAATGTTTCATCCATGAGCGCATCATCTGTCAACTGAATGGCAGGTGAAGGAGGCATCGGTCATTGCCACATCATCCTTCGGGATGCCTCTGTGTTGGCTGCGTTCATTTATCCCGGTCACGTACTGCCTGTACGCTCCCGGGGATTCATTCACTTGCCGCCTTGACGCATGCCGAATGATTTTGTGGAAGAATTAAAAATTCAGAGACAAAAAAACCCGCCGCAGCGGGTTTTTGTGCTCGGCTCGATTAATGTTCGAACATAGCAGAGATTGATTCTTCATTGCTGATACGGCGAATAGCTTCAGCCAGCATACCGGAGAGCGTCAGAGTACGCACTTTATCCAGCGCTTTAATTTCTGGTGCCAGCGGAATGGTATCGCAGACGACAAATTCATCGATCACAGAGTTTTTAATGTTCTGGATAGCGTTGCCGGAGAAGATCGGGTGCGTCGCGTAGGCGAATACGCGTTTCGCGCCGCGCTCTTTCAGCGCTTCTGCCGCTTTACACAGGGTGCCGCCGGTGTCGATCATATCGTCGACCATCACGCAGTCACGACCCGCGACGTCGCCGATGATATGCATCACCTGGGAGACGTTGGCGCGCGGACGGCGCTTGTCGATGATAGCCATATCGGTATCGTTCAGCAGTTTAGCGATAGCGCGAGCACGAACCACGCCGCCGATGTCCGGAGAAACCACGATCGGGTTGTCCAGGTTCAGCTGCAGCATATCTTCCAGCAGGATTGGGCTGCCGAACACGTTATCAACTGGCACATCGAAGAAGCCCTGGATCTGTTCTGCGTGCAGGTCAACGGTCAGCACGCGGTCAACGCCGACGCTGGACAGGAAATCTGCCACCACTTTCGCGGTGATTGGCACACGAGCAGAACGAACACGACGGTCCTGACGAGCATAACCGAAGTAAGGGATAACGGCGGTGATACGACCTGCCGAAGCACGACGCAGAGCATCAACCATAACAACCAGTTCCATCAGGTTGTCATTGGTGGGAGCACAAGTGGACTGGATGATGAAAATATCACCACCGCGTACGTTTTCATTGATTTGTACGCTGACTTCGCCGTCGCTAAAACGACCTACAGCGGCGTCGCCAAGAGAAGTGTACAGGCGGTTGGCAATACGTTGTGCTAGTTCCGGGGTGGCGTTACCAGCAAAAAGCTTCATATCAGGCACGAGAAGAACCTCAGGCATGCGTCCAGTGGTGGATGAATGGGCCAATAATGTGCGGGCTGGCGCCATTCGATCCAGTCGGTGTATTTAAAGAGCACGATGCAACGTCTGGAACAGGGTGACGTTGTCACCGTAACTCAATTTCCCCGGCTGACTCATGAACGATGCGCCCTCACGGCGCAGTATTCAGAGCAGGGCCTGCTTGAGCGGCGAGAGGTTTACTCCGCGCGCCACAAAGCCATTTAGCCATGCCGGGGCAGTGTCCAGCACCTGACGGGCAGCGGATTCGGTGTTAAATTCAGCAAACACACAGGCCCCTGTGCCGGTCAGGCGTGACGGCGCATATTCTAACAGCCAGGAAAGCGCGGCATCAACCTCGCGAAAACGTTTTCTTGCGATAAGCTCGCAATCGTTGCTGAATTCACAATTTAATAACGTATTAATTGACCGGCGCGGGGTATTTCGTGGTAGCTCCGGGTCGCGAAAAATGATCGGCGTCGGAATACTGACGCCCGGGTGGGCCACCAGGTACCATTTTTCCTCAGGCTCCACCGGCGTCAGAATTTCACCCACCCCCTCGGCAAAGGCGGCATGGCCGCGCACGAAGACCGGCACATCGGCCCCCAGCTGCAGGCCAAGGGTCGCCAGCTCATCTTCCGAGAGTCCGCAGCCCCAGAGATGGTTGAGCGCCACCAGCACGGTGGCGGCATTGGACGAGCCGCCCCCCAGGCCGCCGCCCATCGGCAGGCGCTTATCGATACTGATATCGGCGCCGCTTCCCGCCGGCAGGCGGCCGCTTTCGCCGGCGGCGCGCATCAGCAGACGCGCGGCGCGAACGATCAGATTCTCTTCGTCCGGCACCCCGGCCACCGTCGTCAGCAGGCGCAGTTCGCCGTCAGCGCGCGGTTCGATGGTCAGCGTATCGCCGTAGTCGAGGAACTGAAACAGTGTCTGCAGGGTGTGGTAACCATCAGCCCGCTGGCCGGTGATATATAAAAACAGATTCAGTTTTGCAGGTGAGGGCCAGCGGCTCATCATTTCACGATCCAGTTATCCATCTTCAGCTTGATGCGCTGGGCGCCATTGTTCAGCTCGACATTAGACGGCAGGGCGGGCTGAGTATCGCTGGTGTAGCCGCCGTAGGTGACGTGCCAGGTTTTGCCGTTTTGCGTGTAGTTCAGTTCACGCAGACGGTACCGATCGTCCAGCGAATAGTCGGTGGCGTCGCCCGGCAGGCCGATGATCCACTGGCGCAGGCTGTTCAGCGGGATCGGCATCCCGGTCAGGCGGCCAATCATCTCTTCGGCATCGGTGGCGGTGTAGGTCTGGCCTTTGTTGTCGATCAACTGCACGCTGCCAGGCTGCGCGGTCAGCGACAGCTCGGTGCTGCCCAGCGGGTTGGTCAACAGCAGGCGATAGCGGTCCTGGCCGGTCTGCTGCCAGAAGAAGCGGGCATAGACTTTTTGCTCATCGGAGAGATAGGCAAACGCCCCGCGGGTCTGGAACTGGTTGAGGCTGCGAACAGCCTGCTGGTGCTGGCGCCACTGCGGCGAATCCGGGCTTTTGCCAGGCCCCTCGGGGGTATGAACAGAACAAGCGGTCAGGACGAGGCTGGCCAGCGGCAGCAGGCGGAACAGTCGATTCATAATGATGACAAATCCTTGATGTCTACAGTGAAATCCGGCGGCAGGGGAACAGCGGGCCGATTTGTGTAGCAGGTTACATTTATAATCCTTAATGCTAGCGTCGCCGGGCGATAGCGTCTACGTTCAAGTTGTCTGAAATCAAAAAATTAACCTTAATGGCGGTCTTGCTTTGGCTATTACTCCAAAAGGGGAGCCTCTCTTTTATTGATTACGCGCATCCTGTATGATGCACTCAGACTAACCTTAGCAACGCTGGTACTACTCCCTCACAATGACCCTTTTAGCTCTTGGCATCAATCACAAAACAGCTCCGGTCGCCCTGCGAGAACGCGTTGCGTTTTCGCCGGAAACGCTCGATAAGGCGCTGGAGAGCTTGCTGGCTCAGCCGATGGTGCAGGGTGGGGTGGTGCTGTCGACCTGCAACCGCACGGAACTCTATCTCAGCGTAGAAGAGCAGGATAACCTGCAGGAAGCGCTGATCCGCTGGCTGTGCGATTACCACGGCCTCAATGAAGAAGACCTGCGTAAAAGCCTCTACTGGCACCAGGATAACGATGCCGTCAGCCATCTGATGCGCGTCGCCAGCGGCCTTGATTCGCTGGTGCTGGGCGAACCGCAGATCCTCGGTCAGGTGAAAAAAGCCTTCGCCGATTCCAGCCGCGGCCATCTTAACGTCAGCGAACTGGAGCGGATGTTCCAGAAATCGTTCTCGGTGGCCAAGCGCGTGCGTACCGAAACCGATATCGGCGCCAGCGCCGTTTCCGTCGCGTTCGCCGCCTGTACCCTGGCGCGGCAAATCTTTGAATCCCTGTCGAGCGTGACGGTGCTGCTGGTCGGCGCCGGTGAAACCATCGAACTGGTGGCGCGCCATCTTCGCGAACATCACGTGCGCAAAATGGTGATCGCCAACCGCACTCGTGAACGCGCCCAGGCGCTGGCGGAAGAAGTGGGCGCCGAGGTGATTGCCCTCAGCGATATCGATGAACGGCTGAAAGAGGCCGACATCATTATCAGCTCCACCGCCAGCCCGCTGCCGATCATCGGCAAAGGCATGGTGGAGCGTGCGCTCAAGGCACGGCGCAACCAGCCGATGCTGCTGGTGGATATCGCCGTCCCGCGCGACGTCGAACCGGAGGTCGGCAAACTGGCTAACGCTTACCTCTACAGCGTCGACGATCTGCAAAACATCATTCAGCATAACCTGGCGCAGCGTAAGGCCGCGGCGGTGCAGGCGGAATCGATCGTCGAGCAGGAGACCAGCGAATTTATGGCCTGGCTGCGCGCGCAGAGCGCCAGCGAGACCATTCGCGAATACCGTTCTCAGTCCGAGCAGGTCCGTGAGGAGCTGACGGCGAAGGCGCTGGCTGCGCTGGAGCAGGGCGGTGATGCCCAGGAAATTATGCAGGATCTGGCGCGTAAGCTCACCAACCGCCTGATCCACGCGCCAACCAAATCACTTCAGCAGGCCGCCCGTGACGGGGACGACGAACGCCTGCATATTCTGCGCAACAGCCTCGGGCTGGAATAGCGCACCTTTCTCTTATTTTCAGGACAGGGTGAATTCACGCCTATGAAGTCTTCTATTGTTGCCAAACTGGAAGCGTTGTACGAGCGCCACGAAGAAGTGCAGGCGCTGCTCGGCGATGCCGCGACGATTGCCGATCAGGATAAATTCCGCGCGCTGTCGCGGGAGTATGCTCAACTAAGCGATGTGGCGCGCTGCTATACCGACTGGCGTCAGGTGCAGGAGGATATTGAAACCGCGCAGATGATGCTCGACGATCCGGAAATGCGCGAAATGGCGCAGGAAGAGCTGCGCGACGCCAAAGATAAAGGCGAACAGCTGGAGCAACAGCTACAGGTCCTGCTCCTGCCGAAAGATCCTGATGACGAGCGTAACGCCTTCGTGGAAGTGCGCGCCGGGACCGGCGGCGACGAAGCGGCGCTGTTTGCCGGCGATCTGTTCCGCATGTACACCCGTTACGCGGAATCGCGCCGCTGGCAGGTGGAGATCCTCAGCGCCAACGAAGGTGAACACGGCGGCTTTAAAGAGGTGATCGCCAAGATCAGCGGCGACGGCGTCTATGGCCGGCTCAAATTTGAATCCGGCGGCCATCGCGTGCAGCGCGTGCCGGCCACCGAGTCGCAGGGGCGTATCCACACCTCCGCCTGTACGGTGGCGGTGATGCCGGAGCTGCCGGAGGCGGAAATGCCGGATATCAACCCGGCGGATCTGCGCATCGATACGTTCCGTTCCTCCGGCGCGGGCGGTCAGCACGTTAACACCACCGACTCGGCGATCCGTATTACCCACCTGCCCACCGGCATCGTGGTGGAGTGTCAGGACGAACGTTCCCAGCATAAAAACAAAGCCAAGGCGCTGTCGGTGCTGGGGGCGCGGATCCGCGCCGCCGAAGTGGCCAAGCGTCAGCAGGCGGAAGCCTCCACGCGCCGCAACCTGCTGGGCAGCGGCGACCGCAGCGATCGCAACCGTACCTACAACTTCCCGCAGGGCCGCGTGACCGACCACCGCATCAACCTGACCCTTTACCGTCTCGATGAGGCGATGGAGGGCAAACTCGACATGCTGATTGAGCCGATTGTCCAGGAACACCAGGCCGATCAGCTGGCGGCGCTGTCCGAGCAGGAATGATGACCTTTCAGGCCTGGCTGCAGCAGGCAATCGCCCGCCTGGCGGAGAGCGACAGTCCGCGACGCGACGCCGAGATCCTGCTAGGACACGTCACCGGTCGGGCGCGCACCTGGATCCTGGCCTTCGGCGAAACGACGCTGTCCGCCGACGAGGCGACGACGCTGGAGGCGCTCCTGCAGCGACGCCAGCGCGGGGAGCCCATCGCCCATCTGGTCGGGCAGCGGGAGTTCTGGTCGCTGCCGCTGTTTGTCTCCCCGGCGACGCTGATCCCCCGCCCGGATACCGAATGTCTGGTGGAGCAGGCGCTGGCGCGTCTGCCCGTCGCGGCGTGCCGTATTCTCGACCTCGGCACCGGGACCGGCGCCATTGCCCTGGCGCTGGCCAGCGAACGTCCTGACTGTGAAGTGATCGCGGTGGACGTGATGCCGGACGCCGTGGCGCTGGCGTTGCGTAATGCCGCCCATCTGGGCATTGCTAACGTGACGATACGGCAAAGCGACTGGTTCAGTGCGCTGGCCGGGCAGCGCTTCGCCATGATCGTCAGCAATCCCCCCTATATCGACGCCGCCGACCCGCATCTTGCCGAAGGCGATGTGCGTTTTGAACCGTTGACGGCGCTGGTGGCAGGCGACCAGGGGCTGGCCGATCTGGCGCAGATTATCCGCGAGGGGCGGCAGTATCTGCAGCCCGGCGGCTGGATGCTGCTGGAGCATGGCTGGACCCAGGGCGAAGCGGTACGCGCCTTGTTCCGCGAGGCGGGCTATCTGGATGTCGCGACCTGCCGCGACTATGGCGACAATGAGCGTCTGACCCTCGGACGTTTACCCGACATGGAGAACGTTGGCTGATGAACTTATTCACGGCTGTCCTCTACCTGCACATCGCCAGCGTGGTGGTGTCGGTAGGATTGTTCGTTTTACGTTACTGGTGGATGTATCACCAGAGCCCGCTGCTGAACCAGCGGTGGGTGCGAATTGCGCCGCACTGCAGCGATACGCTGCTGTTTCTCAGCGGTGCGGGATTAATGGCGATAACGCACTACCTGCCGTTCACAGAAGACGGCGCATGGCTGACTGAAAAGCTGTTTGGCGTTATCATTTACATCGCATTAGGTTTTATCGCGCTGGGCCGTCGTCGTCCGCGCAGCCAGCAGAGCCGCTTTATCGCGTTCCTGCTGGCGCTGGTGGTGTTGTTTATCATTATTCAACTCGCCATCACAAGAATACCGATACTGGGGTAGGTCATGGGGTCATTAGCGGATTTCGAATTTAACAAAGCGCCATTGTGTGATGGCATGGTCCTCATTTCTGAACAGGTCCGCGACGATTTTCCGACGCGTTTTGTCGAGGAAGAGCTGCAGCGGCTGCTGCGCCTCGCGCAGGAGGAGATTGCGCCTTCGTGGGACCAGGAACGCCAGATAGAACGCCTGCTGGCGCTGTTTTACGAGGAGTGGGGCTTTGGCGCCTCGCAGGGCGTTTATCGTCTATCCGACGCGCTATGGCTCGATAAAGTGCTGGTCAACCGCCAGGGGAGCGCGGTGTCATTAGGCGCGATCCTGCTGTGGATCGCCCAGCGCCTGGGGCTGCCGGTGGTGCCGGTGATCTTCCCGACCCAGATGCTGCTGCGCGCGGACCCGGAAACCAGCGAAGAGATGTGGCTGATTAATCCGTTCAACGGCGAAACCCTCGACGAACATACCCTGGAGGTATGGCTGAAGGGCAACATCGGGCCGGTGGCGGAACTGTTTAATGAAGATCTCGACGAAGCGGATAACGCCGAGGTGATCCGCAAGCTGCTGGACACCCTGAAGTCGGCGCTGATGGAAGAGCGGCAGATGGAGCTGGCCCTGCGCGCCAGCGAAGCGCTGCTGCAGTTTAACCCGGAAGATCCGTATGAGATCCGCGACCGCGGGCTGATATACGCCCAGCTGGATTGCGATCACGTGGCGCTGCTGGACCTGAGCTATTTTGTCGAGCAGTGTCCGGAGGATCCGATCAGCGAGATGATCCGCGCACAAATCAACACGATTTCGCACAAACAAATTACATTGCATTAGTCTGGAACCATTCCGGTTACACCCTGATAAGGCGAATTTATGAAACAAAAAGTGGTTAGCATTGGTGATATCAACGTAGCGAACGACCTGCCGTTCGTGCTGTTCGGCGGGATGAACGTGCTGGAGTCACGCGATCTGGCGATGCGCATCTGCGAACATTACGTCACCGTTACGCAGAAGCTTGGCATCCCCTACGTCTTCAAAGCCTCCTTTGATAAAGCCAACCGTTCCTCCATCCACTCCTATCGTGGGCCGGGTCTGGAAGAAGGGATGAAGATTTTCCAGGAGCTGAAGCAGACCTTTGGCGTGAAAATCATCACCGACGTTCATGAAGCCAGCCAGGCGCAGCCGGTGGCTGACGTCGTGGACGTGATCCAGCTTCCCGCCTTCCTCGCGCGCCAGACTGACCTGGTGGAAGCGATGGCCAAAACCGGAGCGGTGATCAACGTCAAGAAACCGCAGTTCGTCAGCCCGGGCCAGATGGGTAACATCGTCGATAAATTCATCGAAGGTGGTAACGACAAAGTGATCCTCTGCGACCGCGGCGCGAACTTCGGTTACGACAACCTGGTGGTGGATATGCTCGGCTTCGGCGTGATGAAGAAGGCCTCCAACAACTCGCCGGTTATCTTCGACGTCACCCACGCGCTGCAGTGCCGCGACCCGTTTGGCGCTGCCTCCGGCGGTCGCCGCGCGCAGGTGAGCGAGCTGGCCCGCGCTGGTATGGCGGTGGGTATCGCCGGTCTGTTTATCGAAGCGCATCCGGATCCGGACCACGCGAAATGCGACGGCCCGTCCGCGCTGCCGCTGGATAAACTGGAGCCGTTCCTCAAGCAGATGAAAGCGATTGACGATCTGGTGAAAAGCTTCGACGAGCTGGATACCAGCAAGTAAGCCTGACCGCATCACTGAAAAAGCCTGCCGGCGTCAAAACCGGCAGGCTTTTTTTTCGCCCGGACTCCGCCGGACGGGAAAGCGGGGTCAGGCGAAAATGGTCATCAGGTAGGCGGCGAACAGCGCCAGATGGGCCGCGCCGTTCAGCACATTGGTGCGTCCGGTGGAGAAGGAGATATGACACAGCACCAGCGAGGCGACCATCACCACCATCTCCGGCGCGCCAAGGCCAAAGCGCAGCTCATTGCCGGTCAGGAAGGCGATGAGGGTGACCACCGGGACCGTCAGCGAGATGGTGGCCAGCACGGAGCCGAAGAACAGGTTCATCGCCCGCTGTACCTGATTGTTGAGCACCGCTTTGAGCGCGCCAAGGCCTTCCGGCGACAGGATCAGCAAGGCCACGAGGAAGCCGGTGAAGGCCACCGGGGCATTCATGCTGGTCAACAGCGTTTCCAACGGGTTGGCGTTCATTTTAGTGACGGCGATCACCGCCACCAGGTGCACCAGCAGCCAGGCGGTATGCCACCCGCTGCTGTGGGCGGACGGTTTACCGTGGTGCGGGTCGTCATCATCGCCGTCGTCTTCATGCTCATAAACAAACAGACTCTGATGGGTTTTGGTCTGAATAAGCAGGAAAACGCCGTACATGGCCGCCGAAATCACCGCCACCAGCAGCGATTGCCCGGTGCTGAAGTTCGCGCCCGGCAGCGCCATGGGAAACACCAGCACGATAATCGCCAGCGGAAACAGGGCGATAAGATACTGCTTAATGCCGAACAGATTCATATATTGGGTGGCGAATTTACGCCCGCCCAGCAGCAGGGAGAAACCGACCAGACCGCCGGTGACGATCATAATGATGGAGTAGAGCGTATCACGCATCAGGGTCGGCGCGGCGTCGCCGGTGGCCATCAACGCGGAGATCAGACTGACCTCAAGGATAACCACCGACAGGCTGAGAATCAGGGAGCCGTAGGGTTCGCCCAGGCGGTGGGCGAGGACGTCGGCGTGGCGGACCACGCTGAAGGCGCTGCTTAAAATACCGACCAGCGCGAGGATATTAATCGCGATAACCACTGGCAGTGACTGGCTGCTGCCCCAGAAAAACAGCACTGCCAGCGCCAGCACCGGAAAGACGAGGGAAGACTCCTTATGGCGGGTTTTTACCGCCTCATGTGCATGGGTCATGAACCATCTCCATTTATGCAGGTGTTATAATTATAAAAACGCAGGGCGATAAAGTAACAGATATTGCTAAATTTCTGCTGTATTTTTACTTAAGTTTACGGGTATCGAGAGATATCTTGATTAGTTTATTATAATTTGCGATTACGCTATTTTTATACTTACTATTCAGATAATTACTAAAATTCATTTTTAACTCATCATCGGCTTGATAGCCTGCCGCCTGCGTTCCAGACTTAAATTTTATGCTCAAACAGGAGGTCATTATGCCCTATAACAGTAAACAAGAGCTCCCCGACAGCGTTCAGCATGTTCTGCCTGCCCATGCGCAGGAAATTTATAAAGAAGCGTTTAACAGCGCCTGGGATCAATATAAAGATAAAGACGAGCGGCGCGATGACGCCAGCCGTGAAGAGACGGCGCACAAAGTCGCCTGGGCGGCGGTGAAGAACAGCTACGAGAAAGGCGATGACGATAAGTGGCATAAGAAAAAATAATTGCTGACGCCGCTTTTATGCTTGCCAGCGCCCCGCTGATTGCTTATTGAAAGATAAAGCTGGATAATATTTCAGCAATATTGACGGATGCATGAGACGAACGACGGGAAGCGGGCAGTGGCGGAGGTAGTAAACAGTGTTAACTCGTGATTTCTTGATGAATGCGGATTGTAAGACAGCGTTTGGCGCTATTGAGGAATCGCTACTCTGGTCGGCAGAACAACGCGCAGCCTCGCTGGCGGCGACGCTGGCCTGCCGCCCGGATGATGGCTCAGTATGGATCTTTGGCTACGGTTCGCTTATCTGGAACCCGGCGCTCAATTATCGCGAGTCCTGCACTGGCACGCTGCCGGGCTGGCACCGCGCGTTTTGCCTGCGGTTGACCGCCGGGCGCGGGAGCGCCTGCCAGCCGGGACGCATGCTGGCCCTGAAAGAGGGCGGTCGAACCACCGGCGTCGCTTATCGTCTGCCGGACGACACGCTGGAAGAAGAGCTGACGCTGCTGTGGAAACGGGAGATGATTACCGGCTGCTATCTGCCCACCTGGTGCAAGCTGGAGCTGGACGACGGGCGGACGGTAAATGCGCTGGTGTTTATTATGGATCCGCGTCATCCGCTGTTTGAGCCGGATACCAGCGCCCAGGTCATTGCTCCGCTGATCGCCCGGGCCAGCGGGCCGCTCGGCACCAACGCCCAGTACCTGTTTTCGCTGGAGCAGGCGTTGAGTAAGCTCGGGATGCACGACGCCAGTCTTGATGATCTGGTGGCCAGCGTCCGCGCGCTGTTGGGCGACAGCCCGACGCCGGGCCTGGCCTGAGCGCGCGGAAAAGAAAAACGCCCGGCATGGCCGGGCGTGTGTTAAGGCAGTGACTGTCAGGCCGGAACGTAGCTGATGGAGTGCTCCAGTGACTGGCTGTGACTGTCGATAAGCACGTTCCAGGTGCCGCTGTAGGGCACCGTCAGATAGGCGCTGTCCCGATCCTGCACGCTCAGAATATCCGCATGGCTGTCGCCAGGAACCTTCGCGCTCATCAGATGAATATGGCAGCGCTCTGAGCACCGCACCACCAGCGTGTCACCGCCAAACAACGTCAAACTTGCTTTTACCATCGCCATTTTTGTACCCCGTTTCTGTCCCGCTACAGCATCCTGCCCACCCAGTCCTCGCGTGATATTGTTCACACTTTGCTCTGTGCATCACACCAAACGGCGCGGGTCGGGATGCTGATTTTGATCAAAAAAAAGGATAAAGATTAAACAAAAATGACGTTGTTCCTGAAAGCATTCAGCTAACGTTTTTTTCACCTCTTCAGGCGGCGAAACCTGATATTTCCTCCCGTTCGGCGGCGCAGATTTAGAAGGTCAGCACTTTATCTGCCGCCAGGGTCCACTGGGCCAGCTCAACGAGAGTGCCAACCTCCACCCCATCAACCAGCGGCAGTGCGCTGACCCCGCGGCCGTCCGCGCAGGTCTTGCACAGCTTCACGGGAACCTGCTGGGCGGTGAGGATTTCCAGCATCTGCTGCACATTATACCCTTCCGCCGGCTTCTGCCCGCGCAGCCCGGCGGTGACGGCGTCGGACATCAAAAACAGCTTGAGATCGAGGTCGGACTGCTGTTCTCGCAGGGCAATGGCCAGGCGCAGGCTGTTGAACAGGGATTCACTGCCGTAGGCGGCGCCGTTGGCGATAATCACAATACGTTGCATACAAACTCCTTCTTAAAGGCACGGTTATTGCTTTACCGCAGTATAAAGCGTTAACCCGGAGGAGGGGTATGAATAATACGACTGGTCACGCGGACGAGGCGACGGCCTGGCTGCAGCTGGCGCGCCGCCTGCAAAAACAACAGCTTCAGCAACTTTCCCGGCTGGGCGAGCTGGCAAGTCAGCTCAGCGCGCTGGTGCATATGCTGCAGTGCGAGCGCGGGGCGTCGAATATTTTTCTTTGCTCGGGCGGTCAGCTGTACGCGGCGGAGTGTCGGGCGGGTGGGGCGCTGGTTGATGAGCGGCTGGCCTTGTTCTATGCCGCCCTCGAACGGGCGCGCGCGGTCGCCGGCAGCGCGCTGTGCTGGCGCATCGCCCGGGCGGTCGGCGATCTGGCGCAGCTCCCGGCGCTGCGTGAGCAGGTCAGCCGTCGGCAGGTCGCCGCTGAAGCCGCGACGGAGCAGTTCAGCCGTATTATCCGCCATCTGCTGAATATCGTCCCGCAGCTCAATGACAGCATTGACGACCCGTCGGTTGCCGGGCGTATGGTCGCCCTGTACAGCTTTATGCAGGGAAAAGAGCTGGTGGGCCAGGAGCGCGCGCTGGGAGCATTGGGCTTTACCCGCGGCGAGTTCAGCGACAGCCTGCGCCAGCAGTTGGTGGACCGTATTGACGGTCAGCAGCCCTGCTTTGACAGCTTCCAGGCGCTGGGCAGTCCGGCGACGGTCCAGCTGTTTACGACCGAGTGCCAGGCCGGTCTGGACATCGAGCAACTGCGGCGGATCGCCTGCACCCGCCAGCCGGCGGCGGACGGCGGGGAAACGGCGCTGCGCTGGTTCGGCCTGCAAACCCAGCGGCTTGAGCAACTGCGCGAAGTGGAAGAGCAACTGATCGACGATCTACTGGACGCCACCGACGCGCTGTTAGAAGACGACGCGCCTGGCTGGCTGGCCGGGGAGGAGAGCGACAGCGTGACGCCGCGGCTGGATAAACAGCTGCTGCCGCTGGTGCGCCAGCAGGCCTATGAGCTGCAACAGCTCTCCAGCCAGCTGGCTTCGCTGAAAGACGCGCTCGAGGAACGCAAGCTGATCGAAAAAGCGAAAAGCCTGCTGATGACTCATCAGGGGATGCCGGAGGAGCAGGCCTGGCAAACGCTGCGCAAGATGGCCATGGACAAGAATCAGCGGATGGTTGAGATAGCCCGCGCGCTGCTGATGGTGAAGGCGATCTGGCCATTAACCCCAAAGGAGTAGATGCACAATCGGTGGGCATTCGCTGCCTGTCGGCGGTGCACTTTTGCCTGACAAACCGACCAGAGCGAAAGGAAAAGCCCGCCAGCGCGCCATAGCCAAAGCTGGCATCCCCTTTGCATTAGCATTAGTGAGTGAATAAAAGTCCGGGCGACGAACCAATGGCGGTTTGGGTGTCCGTGGATAAAGGCGTCCTGCAGTGCATATGCACTGTCGGGCGCTTTTTTTTTGCGCGTGTGGAGCGGATATGAGCGATAAGTTTTCAATTTCACGGCGGCGCTTGCTGCAGGCAGGGGCCGCGCTGGGCGGCGCGATGCTGCTGCCGGGCGTGATGCAGGCCGCATGGGCCGGCGGCTCGGACAGACCGGAGCAAACCACCGTGCGGGTAGGGTTTATTCCGCTGACCGACTGCGCGCCGCTGGCCATCGCCGCGGCGAAGGGGTTTGACAAAAAATATGGCATTACCCTGGCGCCGAGTAAGGAGGCCAGCTGGGCGGCGGTGCGCGACAAGCTGGTGGCCGGTGAACTGGACGCGGCGCATATTCTCTATGGCCTGCTGTACGGTCTTGAACTGGGGATCGCCAGCAAGCCGCAGGCGATGGCTAATCTGATGACCCTCAACCGCAATGGTCAGGCCATCACTCTCTCCAGCGAACTGCAGGAGAAAGGGGTGACCGACCTCGGCGGACTGAAACGGCTGATCGACCGCAGCGCGCCGGGCAGCTACACCTTCGCCCATACCTTTCCCACCGGCACCCATGCCATGTGGCTTTACTACTGGCTGGCGAGCGCCGGCATCGATCCCTTTAACGATGTGCGCACCGTCGTGGTGCCGCCGCCGCAGATGGTGATGAACATGCGCATCGGCAATATGAGCGGCTTTTGCGTCGGCGAGCCGTGGAACGCCCGCGCCATTAACGACCGTATCGGCTTCACCGCGGCCACTTCCCAGGATATCTGGCCTGAGCATCCGGAAAAGGTGCTGGGCGCCCGTCGCGACTGGGTGGAACGCCACCCGAACACCGCCCGCGCGCTGGTGGCGGCCCTGATGGAGGCGCAGCGCTGGATCGCCGCCTCGGCGGAGAACACCCGGGAGACGGCCCGCCTGCTCGCCAGACGCGGCTGGCTCAATACCAAAGAGCAGTACCTCACCGGCCGGATGCTTGGGGAGTATGACAACGGCCTCGGCCGCCGCTGGCAGGATGCCCATCCGATGCGCTTTTACGCCGAGGGAGAGGTGAGCTTCCCCTGGCTGTCGGACGGGATGTGGTTCCTCACCCAGTTTCGTCGCTGGGGGCTGCTGAAGCAGGCTCCGGATTACCTCGCGGTGGCGTCGCGCCTTAACCGCATCGACGTCTGGCAGGCGGCCGCCCAGGCGGTCGGCGGGGTCAGCACACCGGCAGCCACGATGCGCAGCAGCACACTGATGGACGGTACGGTCTGGAACGGGTCTGACCCGGAAGGCTACGCCCGCCATTTCGCTATTCAACGTAAGGGGGCATGAGATGAAGCAGGCACAACGTAAGCAACCGGTCGTCAGCGTGGAGAACGCGCCTGGCGAAGTCATTATCCTGCCGCCGGTGCAGGTCCGGCGCACCACGCCGACCGTCACGCGCTGGCTGCGTGAGCTCACCCAGCGCCTGCTGCCCCCGCTGCTGGGGCTGGGGGTGCTGCTGCTGGCCTGGCAGCTGGCGGCGATGCACAGCAAAGGCTTTCCCACCCCGCTGAGCACGCTGGACTCGGCGCTGACGCTGTTCGCCGATCCGTTCTATCAGGACGGGCCGAATGACATGGGGATCGGCTGGAACGTGCTGGCCTCCCTGCAGCGCGTGGCGGTGGGCTTCGGCCTGGCGGCGCTGGCGGGCATTCCGCTGGGGTTTTTGATCGGCCGCTCGCTGTTCTTCGCCCGCATGTTTAATCCGCTGATTGCTCTGCTGCGCCCGGTCAGCCCGCTGGCCTGGCTGCCGATTGGCCTGCTGCTGTTCCAGAAGGCGGAGCCAGCCTCCAGCTGGACCATTTTTATCTGCTCCATCTGGCCGATGGTGATCAACACCGCGGAAGGCGTGCGGCGGATCCCGCAGGACTATCTCAACGTCGCCCGCGTCCTCCAGCTCTCAGAGTGGACGGTGATGCGCAAAATTCTCTTTCCGGCGGTGCTGCCGGCGGTGCTCACCGGCGTGCGCCTCTCCATCGGCATCGCCTGGCTGGTGATCGTGGCGGCGGAAATGCTCACCGGCGGGCTGGGGATCGGCTTCTGGATCTGGAACGAGTGGAACAACCTCAATGTGGAAAACATCATCATCGCCATCGTCATTATCGGCGTCGTCGGCCTGCTGCTGGAGCAGGGCCTGATGCTGCTCGCCCGCCGCTTTAGCTGGCAGGACAAATAAGGAGCCAATATGAAACCATTAATTCAGGTGCAGGCCGTCAGCCAGCGCTTCAACACCGCCAGCGGCGAGTTTCTGGCGCTACAGAATGTCTCCTTCGATATCGTCGAAGGGGAGACCATTAGCCTGATCGGCCACTCGGGGTGCGGAAAATCGACCCTGCTGAATCTGATCGCCGGGATCACGACCCCTACCGAGGGCGGACTGCTGTGCGATAACCGGGAAATCGCCGGGCCCGGGCCGGAGCGGGCGGTGGTTTTCCAGAACCACTCGCTGCTGCCGTGGCTGAGCTGTTTCGACAATGTGGCGCTGGCGGTGGATCAGGTGTTCCGTCGCACCATGAGCAAGCATGAGCGTCGGGAGTGGATTGAACACAACCTCGCGCGCGTGCAGATGGGTCATGCGCTGCATAAACGGCCCGGGGAGATCTCCGGCGGCATGAAGCAGCGGGTGGGTATCGCCCGGGCGCTGGCAATGAAGCCGAAAGTGCTGCTGCTTGATGAGCCCTTCGGCGCCCTGGACGCGCTGACCCGCGCTCACCTCCAGGACACGGTGATGCATATCCAGCAGGAGCTCAATACCACCATCGTCATGATCACCCACGACGTTGATGAAGCGGTGCTGCTCTCCGACCGGGTGCTGATGATGACCAACGGCCCGGCGGCGACGGTCGGCGAGATCCTCGCGGTCGATCTGCCGCGTCCGCGCCATCGCGTTCAGCTGGCGGACGACAGCCGGTACCACCATCTGCGCCAGCAGATCCTCCATTTCCTGTATGAAAAACAGCCGAAAGCGGCATAAGGAGGCGGTCATGACGCGGCGACTGGTGGTGATCGGTAACGGCATGGCGGCCACCCGGCTGGTGCAGCGGCTGGTTGAGCGCGACCCTGCGCGGTTTGCCATTACCGTCGTCGGCGACGAGCCGCACCCGGCCTATAACCGCATCCAGCTCTCGCCGCTGCTGGCTGGCGAAACAACGGCATCGCAGATCCCGTTGCTACCGGCGGAGTGGTACACCCGGCACGGGGTGTGTCTGCGGTCTGGCGAGGCGGTGGATGAAGTGGATGTTGCGCAACGGCGGCTGCGCATCGCTGACGCCTGGCTGCCGTGGGACGAGCTGGTTTTCGCCACCGGCTCGCGGCCCTTTATCCCGCCGCTGCCGGGCATTGATCGTCCGCAGGTTATGCCCTTCCGCACCCTGGCGGACGTGGAACGTATTCTGGCGATACCCGGCCCGGCGGTGGTGATTGGCGGTGGGGTTCTGGGCGTGGAAGCGGCGGCGGCGCTGCGTCGCCGCGGCGGGGAGGTCACACTCCTGCATCGCGGGAGCGGCTTAATGGCGCCGCTGATCGACGCCTTTGCCGCCGATGAGCTCAGGCAGCAGCTTGAAGCGCGCGGTATTCGCTGCGTGCTGGAGTGCCGGATCGCCGCCATCGACGCCGACGGCGTGCGGCTGGCGGACGGGCGCGTATTCCGCGCCGCCAGAGTGGTGCTGGCGACCGGCGTGCAGCCCAACAGCCGTCTGGCGGCGCAGTCCGGCGTGCTGTGCCAGCAGGGGATCGTGGTTGACCGCCAGATGGCCGCCTCGCTGCCGGGGATCAGCGCCATTGGCGAGTGTTGCGAAATTGACGGCCAGACCTGGGGGCTGGTGGCTCCCTGCCTGCGCCAGGCCGAGGTGCTGGCGGATCGCCTGTGCGGCGCCCCCGGCGAGGGCTTTGTCTGGCAGGACGCCGGGACCCGCCTGAAGGTCACCGGCATTGAACTCTTTAGCGTCGGCGAACAGCAGGCCGGCGAACAGGATGACATCTATACCAGCTGGGATCCCATCGACCGGCACTATCGTCGCCTGCTGCTGCGCGACGGCCGCCTGCGCGGCGTGCTGCTGATGGGCGACTGTACCACCGCCGCCGCGCTCACCGCGCGCCTGGAAAGCGACGAGCCCGCCACCGCGGACTGGCTTTTTGACCCTTCTTCAACGCAGCCGCAGGCTGCAGGAATAATGACGATGACGAAACCTGTATTAGTGCTGGTGGGACATGGCATGGTCGGCCACCATTTTCTCGAACAATGCGTGAGCCGCAACCTGCATCAGCAATATCGTATCGTGGTGTTTGGCGAAGAGCGTTACGCCGCCTACGACCGGGTGCATCTCTCCGAATATTTCGCCGGACGCAGCGCCGAATCGCTGTCGCTGGTGGCCGATGATTTCTTTCACCAGCACGGCATCGAACTCCGCCTCGGCAAGGCGGTGGCGACGATCGACCGCGACGCCCGGCTGGTGCGGGACGCCGAGGGGCATGAAACCCACTGGGATAAACTGGTGCTGGCGACCGGCTCCTATCCCTTTGTTCCGCCGATCCCTGGCAACGATCTCGACGGGTGCTTTGTCTATCGTACCCTTGACGATCTCGACCGTATCGCCGCCCATGCCGCCGCGGCGAAGACCGGGGTGGTGATCGGGGGCGGCCTGCTCGGACTGGAGGCCGCCAACGCCCTGAAACAGCTGGGGCTGGAGACGCACGTGGTGGAGTTTGCCCCGAACCTGATGGCCGTCCAGTTGGATAACGGCGGGGCGGCGATGCTGCGGGAGAAGATCGTCGCCCTCGGCGTGGGGGTGCATACCAGCAAAGCCACCACCGCCATCGTGCGCGAGGCCGATGGCCTGCGGCTGAACTTTGCCGACGGCGGCACGCTGGCGGCCGACATGGTGGTCTTCTCGGCAGGGATCCGCCCGCAGGACGCGCTGGCCCGCGGCTGCGCGCTGCAGGTTGGCGAGCGCGGGGGGATTGGCATCGACGGCCAGTGCCGCACCACTGACCCGGACGTGCTGGCGATAGGCGAATGCGCCCTGTGGGATAATAAAATTTACGGCCTGGTGGCGCCGGGTTATCAGATGGCGCGGATCGCCGCGGCCACCCTCGCAGGAGAGGACGCCTGCTTTAGCGGCGCCGACATGAGCACCAAACTGAAGCTGCTGGGGGTTGACGTAGCCTCGTTTGGCGATGCGCAGGGGCGCACGCCGGGCTGCCAGAGCTATCAATGGACCGACGGTCCGCAGCAGGTTTACAAAAAAATCGTTGTCAGTCAGGACGGCAAAGCCCTGCTTGGCGGCGTGCTGGTGGGGGACGCCAGCGACTACGCCACGCTGCTGCAGATGATGCTGAACGGCATGGCGCTGCCGCCGCGTCCGGAGAGCCTGATCCTGCCGGCGCTGGAGGGGGCCGCGCCGAAGGCGCTGGGGGTGGCGGCGCTGCCCGACAGCGCGCCGATCTGCTCCTGCCATAGCGTCAGCAAAGGCGATATCTGCCAGGCGGTGAACAATGGCGCGGGGGATATGGCGGCGATAAAAAGCTGCACCAGAGCGGCCACCGGCTGCGGCGGCTGCAGCGCGCTGGTGAAACAGGTGATGGAGCACCAGCTGGCGGCGCAGGGCGTCGAAGTGAAAAAAGACGTCTGCGAGCATTTCCCGTGGTCGCGTCAGGAGATCTACCATCTGGTGCGGGTCAACCATATCCATACCTTCGAGCAGCTGATTAGCCGCTACGGCCAGGGGCACGGCTGCGAGGTTTGTAAACCGCTGGTGGCCTCGGTGCTGGCCTCCTGCTGGAACGAATACCTGCTGAAGCCGGCGCACCTGCCGCTGCAGGATACCAATGATCGCTATTTCGCCAACATTCAGAAGGACGGCACCTATTCGGTGGTGCCGCGGATGGCGGCAGGGGAAGTGACGCCGGACGGGCTGATCGCCATCGGGCAGATCGCCAAACGTTACCAGCTCTACAGCAAAGTGACCGGCGGCCAGCGCATCGACCTGTTTGGCGCGCGGCTGGAACAGCTGCCGGCGATCTGGCGCGAGCTGGCCGACGCCGGGTTTGAAACCGGCCACGCCTATGGCAAGTCGCTGCGCACGGTGAAGTCCTGCGTCGGCGCAACCTGGTGTCGCTACGGCGTGCAGGACTCCACCGGGCTCGCGGTGCGGCTCGAGCATCGCTATAAAGGGCTGCGCGCCCCGCACAAAATCAAGATGGCGGTCTCCGGCTGCACCCGCGAATGCGCCGAAGCCCAGGGCAAAGACATCGGGGTGATTGCCACCGACAAAGGCTGGAATCTCTACGTCTGCGGCAACGGCGGAATGAAGCCGCGTCACGCCGACCTGTTTGCCAGCGACCTCGACGAAGCGACGCTGATCCGCAGCATCGATCGTCTGCTGATGTTCTATATCCGCACCGCCGATCGCCTGCAGCGGACCAGCACCTGGATGGACAACCTGGAGGGCGGCGTGGCCTACCTGCGGCAGGTGGTGCTGGAGGACAGCCTCGGCATTGGCGAGGAGCTGGAACAGGAGATGGCCCGCATCGTCGACAGCTACCAGTGCGAGTGGCAGACCACGCTCAACGATCCCCAGCGCCTGGCGCTGTTCCGCTCCTTCGTGAACAGCGACCAGCCCGACGAGGCGGTGCAGCGCCACGATCTGCGCGGTCAGCCGCAGCCATTGCCTGCTGAAGCGTTGCCTGAAGGCGAACTCCCATCCCGGCCGTGGCAGGCGATTTGCGACCTTGACGCCATCCCGGCGCAGGCGGGGATCGGCGCCCGGTTAGGGGAGCGGCAGATCGCCCTGTTCCGCTTTGGCGATCGGGTGTATGCCCTGGACAACCGCGAGCCGGGCAGCGCGGCCAACGTGTTGTCGCGGGGGCTGTTAGGGGACGTCGGCGGGGAACCGGTGGTGATCTCCCCGCTGTACAAACAGCGGATTCGCCTGCGCGACGGCTGGCCGTGCGACGGCGGTGAACAGGCAGTGCGCGCCTGGCCGGTGAAAGTGGAAAACGGCAAAGTGTGGGTGGGCAGCCAGCAGCTGCTGGCGCGAGCGGAGGCCTCCTGATGAAGACCATCCGAACGACCTGTCCCTACTGCGGCGTAGGCTGCGGCGTGCTGGCGAGCGTGGATGACGCGGGTCAGGTGAGCGTGCGCGGCGACGATCAGCACCCGGCCAACCTCGGCCGCCTGTGCGTCAAAGGGGCGGCACTAGGGGAGACCACGGGCCTGGCGGGGCGGCTGCTGGCGCCGGAGGTGGACGGCCAGCCGGTGGCCTGGTCTCAGGCGCTGGCGGAGACCGCTTCCCGCCTGCAACAGGTTATCGACCAGCACGGTCCGCAGGCGGTGGCCTTCTACGCCTCCGGCCAGCTGTTGACGGAGGATTACTATGCCGCCAACAAGCTGATGAAGGGATTTATCGGCGCGGCGAACATCGACACCAATTCGCGGCTGTGCATGTCGTCGGCGGTGACCGGCTACAAGCGGGCCTTTGGCGCCGACGTGGTGCCCTGTAGCTATGAGGATGTGGAAAACAGCGATCTGGTGGTGCTGGTCGGCTCGAACGCCGCCTGGGCGCACCCGGTGCTGTACCAGCGTCTGGCGCAGGCGAAGCGGGATAATCCCCGGCTGCAGATCGTGGCGATCGACCCCCGGCGCACTGCCACCTGCGAGATCGCCGATCGCCATCTGGCGCTGGCGCCGGGAAGCGACGGCGGGCTGTTCGTGGGGTTGCTTAACGCCCTGGCGCAGGCCGGGGCCTGCGTCGACGGTTTTCGCGACGGCCCGCAGGCGCTGGCTGCCGCTCGCGGCTGGGACGTGGCGAAAGTGGCGGCTTTTTGCGGCCTGCCCGCCGATGAGGTGGCGGGTTTCTATCGCGATTTTATCGCCGCCCCGCGGGCCATCACCCTCTACGCCATGGGAATTAACCAGTCAGCCAGCGGCAGCGACAAATGTAATGCCATCATCAACGTTCATCTGGCCAGCGGAAAGTATGGCCGCCGCGGCTGCGGCCCCTTTTCGCTGACCGGTCAACCCAACGCCATGGGCGGGCGCGAAGTCGGCGGGTTGGCGACGATGCTGGCGGCGCACATGGATTTTGTGCCAGACGATCTGCAGCGGCTGGCCCGCTTTTGGGGAACCGAGCGGCTGGCGCAGACCCCGGGGCTGACCGCCGTGGAGCTTTTTGCCGCCATCGGCCGCGGCGAGGTGAAAGCGGTGTGGATCATGGGCACCAACCCGGTGGTGTCGCTCCCCGACAGCCACGCGGTGAGCCAGGCGCTGGCCGGCTGTCCGCTGGTGATCGTCTCGGATGTCGCCGCTGAGACGGATACCGGACAATTCGCCCACATTCGCTTTCCGGCGCTGGCCTGGGGCGAGAAAAATGGCACGGTCACCAACTCGGAGCGGCGCATCTCCCGTCAGCGTAGCTTCCTGCCGCCGCCGGGGGAGGCGAAAGCGGACTGGTGGATCATCGCCAGAGTAGGGCAGGCGCTGGGGTATCGCGAGGCGTTTGCCTGGCAGCATCCGCATGACGTCTTCCGCGAGCATGCGGCGCTGTCCGGTTTCGAAAACGACGGCCAGCGGGCGTTTGATATCGGCGCGCTGGCGGATCTCAGCCGCGAGGCTTGGGACGCCATGGCGCCGGTACGCTGGCCGGTCAGCCGCCGCCGCGCCGCCTGGGATGTCACGCGCGGCTGGCATAGCGATGGCAGGCTGCGGATGGTGCCAGTGACGCCTCAGCCGACCCGGGCGGCAACCGATGTCTTTTATCCGCTGATCCTCAACAGCGGGCGGATCCGCGATCAGTGGCACACCATGACCCGCACCGGCGCCGTGCCGCGGCTGATGCAGCATATCGCGGAGCCGGTGGTGGAGGTGGCGCCGCAGGACGCCGTTCGCTACCAGCTTGTCGCCGGCGGGCTGGCGCGGATCTGGTCGCGCAATGGGGTGATGGTGGCGAAAGTGGCGATCAGCGAAGGCCAGCGCCCCGGCTCGCTGTTTGTCCCAATGCACTGGAACAATCAGTTCGCCCGCCAGGGGCGGGTGAATAATCTGCTGGCCGCCGTCACGGACCCGCATTCCGCCCAGCCGGAGAGTAAACAGGCGGCGGTGGCCATCGCCCCCTGGCAGCCTGCCTGGCATAGCGAACTGTATTGTCGCGAACCGCTGCCGTTTCCTGCGGCCTGGCACTGGCGGCGGCGGGCGGCGGCGGGCGTATTGCACTACTCGCTGGCCGGGGAGGCGTCAGCCCGACAGTGGCTCAGCGTCTGGTGCGCGCAGCGCGGCTGGCAGCTGCAGATAGCAGACGGCGGCGCGGTGTGGAACCTGCTGGCGTGGCATCAGGGGAGGCTGATGCTGGGCTGGTGGAGCGATGCGCGCGAGCCGGCGGTGGATAGCGCAGGGATAAGCGCCGCCTTTGCCGCGCCGCCGTCCGATGCCGCCCGGCGCCATGCGTTGCTCAGCGGCCGACCGGACGCCGCCGCCGCGCCGCCGGGGCGGATCGTCTGCAGCTGTTTTGGGGTGGGGGAGCGGGCGATCGGCGAGGCCATCGCCAGCGGCTGCGCCAGCGTTGGGGCTTTGGGCGCCAGGCTTAAGTGCGGGACCAACTGCGGCTCCTGCGTGCCGGAGCTCAACGCGCTGCTGACGGCGCAACCGGCCCGCGCCGGGGCGTAACGGCGCGGCGGCACCTTCTGTGGTTGGGCGACTATTTGCCCAACCGGTTTCAGCATATTCCTGGAATTGTCCGCAGGGCTGCGGGAGAAGGGAAAAAACGATAAACTAAAACTATCTTCCAATTTTTTCTGCGAGCCCGCGTAAAACCTGTTGATGCCTGTGTCGTACCGTTTGCTGCCATCCCTGATCTTTCTCCTGCTGCTGCCGGGCGCTCCCGTCTGGGCGCTGACCGCCAGCGACACGGCTCTTACGCCCCAGGGAGAAGATCCCTTGCCCGATTTGGGGATCGCCCCGCAGGTCGATGACGACGCCAGACACTTTGCCGAAGTGGCGAAGAAATTCGGCGAGGCCAGCATGAGCGATAACGGACTGACGGCGGGCGAGCAGGCGCAGATGTTCGCCATCAACAAACTCGGCAATGAAGTGAGCCACCAGCTGGAGAGCTGGCTCTCGCCGTGGGGCAACGCCAATGTCGACCTGCTGGTCGATAAAGAGGGGAAGTTCACCGGCAGTAAAGGGAGCTGGTTCGTGCCATTGCAGGATAACGATCGCTACCTGACGTGGAACCAGTATTCGGTAACCCGGCGCGAGAACGATCTGGTGGGCAATATTGGGCTTGGCCAGCGCTGGCGGGTCGGCGGCTGGCTGCTGGGCTATAACTCGTTTTATGACAAGGTGCTGAGCGAAAGCCTGGCCCGCGGCAGCGTCGGCGCCGAGGCGTGGGGGGAATATCTCCGCCTGTCGGCGAACTACTATCATCCGCTGGGCGACTGGCAGCTGCGGGAGAATCAAACTCAGGAGCAGCGGATGGCCGCGGGGTATGACGTTACCGCCCAGGCGCGGCTGCCGTTTTATGAGCACATCAACACCAGCGTCAGCGTCGAACAGTACTTCGGCGACAGCGTCGATCTGTTTCACACCGGCACAGGCTACCATAACCCGGTGGCCGTCTCCGTCGGGCTCAATTATACCCCGGTCCCGCTGGTCACCGTGACCGCCAAGCATAAGCAAGGGGAAAATGGCGTCAGCCAGAACAACGTTGGCCTGAAGCTCAACTACCGCTTTGGCGTGCCGCTCAAGCAGCAGCTGGCGGCGGACGAGGTGGCGTTCAGTAACTCGCTGCGCGGCAGCCGCTTCGACAGCCCGGAGCGGGATAATCTGCCGGTGGTGGAGTATCGGCAGCGCAAAAATCTGACGGTCTACCTGGCCACGCCGCCCTGGGATCTACAGTCCGGGGAGACGGTGCAGCTGAAGCTGCAGATCCATAGTCTGCACGGCATCAAGTCGCTGCACTGGCAGGGCGACACCCAGGCGCTCAGCCTGACGCCGCCGGTGGATGCCAGCAGCCCCGATGGCTGGAGCGTGATTATGCCGGTGTGGAACAGTGAACCGGGCGCCGCGAACCGCTGGCGCCTGTCGGTGGTGGTAGAGGATAAACAGGGGCAGCGCGTCTCCTCCAATGAGATCGTCCTGACGCTGACCGAGCCGCTGATCAAGTTCACCGCGCCTGGCGTCTCGTGGACGGACTCGCCTTAAAAAATTCGCTCCTGGTGGACCCATACCGCGGCTTCCACCCGGGATTTGAGCTTCATTTTCTTCAGCATGTGCTTGACGTGCACTTTGACGGTGCTTTCGGTGATATCCAGCCGGCGGGCTATCATTTTGTTCGGCAGCCCCTGGGCGATCAGCTTGAGGATGTCGCGCTCGCGCGGGGTCAGCTGGCTGATGTCGCGATCGGAGGTGGCGCGGTTGGCGCGCAGGCTGGCGGCCAGCACCGGGGTTAACGCTTCGCTTAATACCATCTCGCCGGCGGCGGCCTGCTGCAGCGCTTTCAGCAGATCTTCCGGCTCCATGTCTTTCAACAGATAGCCATCGGCACCGCGCTTGAGGGCGGTAACAACGTCCTCTTCATGGTTAGAGACGCTGAAGACCACCACCCGGCCAGACAGCGATTTCTCACGCAGTTTGTCCAGCGTTTCCAGACCGTTCATGCCCGGCATATTGAGGTCCAGCAGGATCAGGTCCGGATCCAGCGACTCCGCCAGCTCGATACCTTGCGCGCCATTGCTGGCTTCGCCAATCACCTGGATGTCCGGCGCCATGCTGATCAGTTGTTTCACGCCGGTGCGCAGCATCGGATGGTCGTCAATGAGAAGGATGGTTGCCCGTTCCTGTTGACTCATGGGGGTCTCCTTATTGGATGGAAAACGTTTTTTCCGGGATAAACGTGACGATCACTTCGGTCCCGCCGGTTTCCCGGCGCCGAACCTGACAGTCGCCGCGCAGACTTTGCGCGCGATCCCGCATAATGATTAAACCGTAATGGTTACTCCGCTCGGCGTGGTCCGGCACGCCGCGGCCGTTATCCGCCACCACCAGACGGACCTGATTATCGCGTTGTGACACCGTCACGGTGACTTGGGTCGCGCTGGCATGCTTCAGGGCATTGCTTAACGCTTCGCGGGCGATCTGCAGCAGGTGAATGGCCTGATGCGACGGCACAAAGCGCGGCGGGAGCTGATAATCAAGCTGCACCGTGAAGCCGAAGTGGGCGCTGTACTCCTGACAGCTGGCCTCCAGCGCCGGGCGCAGGCCCGGCTCGGTCAGCTGCAGGCGGAAGGTGGTCAACAGCTCACGCAGCTGGGCCCAGGAGGTATTCAGCTCGTTACGTATCTGCCCCAGCAGCTGACGGCTCTCCGCCGGCAAGGCGTCGCCCTGCATCTGCAGGCAGCTGACCTGCATCTTCATACAGGATAGCGACTGGGCGATGGAATCATGCAGCTCACGGGCGATAGTGGCCCGCTCTTCCATAACGATCAGCTGCTGCTGTTTCTCCTGATGGCGGTCCAGCGCCAGGGTGCTGGTCAGTTGTTCAACCACAGTATCCACCAGCTGCTGCTGATCGTGGCTGAGATGACGGCCAACCGGCAGCGTCGCCAGCAGGATGCCGTACTGATTATGCGCATCCGACAGCCGCCACTTCAGCGTCGTTCCGCCATCCGGCAGAGGCGGCAGGTTGCGGGGGCAGAGGTAGCAGCCCATGTCGTCACATTCATTATCCGAGTGGCAGGTAAACTCCTGATGGTTGTCTTCATCTTCCAGATCGTAGACCCGCACCTCGATATCGCGCAGCAGCGTCAGACCCTGCAGGCCGTTCAGCACCGGCGAAATGCGTTCACAGAGCGGGGCGTTGGCGTGCAGCCGGCGGTTGGCCTGCCATAAGAAAGCGAGGATCTCGTTCTTCTGTTCCAGCCCGGCGGTCTTCTCCTGCACCCGGCGCTCGAGCACGGCGTAGCTTTCCGCCAGCTCTTCCGACATGTTATTTAGCGCCATGCCGAGGGTCGCCATTTCGTTGCGTCCGCTGATGTGCGCCCGCTGGGTGAAATCACGCTGGCTCACCGCTCGCGCCATGCTCAGCAGCTGTTTCCATGGCCGCAGCAGGCGGGCGCGTAGCCAGATGATGGTGAAGATCAGCAGCAGCGCCATGCCGATGGCGAGGAGGCGATGGATCCAGACCACCCGTTCGATACGCTGCTCGGTGGTATGGTCGAATGCGGTTACCAACTGGTCGATACGATCGACAAAGTCGGCGACATCCTGGGCGACCTCCGCCTGGTTGACCGCGCGCTGCATGCCGGGAGCCAGCGCCAGCTGCCAGTACTGCTGCAGGGCCTGCAGCTGGCGCTCCTGCCCGTCGCGGCGGGCGGAGTTTTGCAGCTCCGGACTGAAGACGGTGGCGGTCATATCATCGACCAGCTTTTGGTCGTGTTCATTCAGCGGGATCGCCGCCAGCAGCCGGTAGCTCTGCATGCGTAATGACCCGGCTTTGTTAATGGCGTGCGCGCTGCCCTGCACGCCGTTGACCAGGCGCGCGGAGATCGCCATACCGGCGACGCCAGTAAGGGTGGCAAGCAGGACGATCAAAGCCAGTTGATTGACCAGCGTCAGCGGGGTAAAAAGACGTTTTAACATGGAATGCGTGGCTCCTGACCGGTCGTGTCCCCGGGAGTGGCGCTTATTCTCGGCTATCCCCTGGAGTATACCCATACCCACAAAGAGTTACTCCTTAATTGTCGGTGGTAGGCGCCGTTGGGAGAGGGGTTAGACGCATCCCGGCAGCCGTGTGAAAAACCACACTTTTTTTCCCACCATTCTCTACTCACTTCGGAGCATGGTTTATTTTCGCACAAATTAGCGCGCGCTTTTCCTTTGATTTATATCAACTTACCGCCCGGGGCAACCCCTAAGGTAGCGGCAGGAAAAATGAATAATCAGAGGTATCTATGAGTCAATCTTCCCTCCCGGAGAAGGCTAACCGCTCGGTCATTACCGACTGGCGGCCTGAAGATCCTGAATTCTGGCAACAGCGCGGCCACCATGTGGCGAGCCGCAATTTATGGATCTCCGTTCCCTGTCTGTTACTGGCGTTCTGCGTGTGGATGTTGTTCAGCGCCGTTGCCGTTAACCTCAACAAAGTGGGCTTTCAGTTTACGACCGATCAGCTGTTTATGCTGACCGCGCTGCCGGCGCTGTCAGGCGCTTTGTTGCGCGTGCCTTACGCTTTCATGGTACCGCTGTTCGGCGGCCGCCGCTGGACGGCGTTCAGTACCGGGATCATGATTGTGCCGTGCGTGTGGCTGGGCTTTGCGGTCCAGGATACCTCCACGCCGTTTAGCGTCTTCGTGATCATCTCTCTGCTGTGCGGCTTCGCCGGGGCCAACTTCGCCTCCAGTATGGCCAATATCAGCTTCTTCTTCCCGAAAGCGAAGCAGGGCGGGGCGCTGGGCGTCAACGGCGGCCTTGGTAATATGGGCGTCAGCGTGATGCAGCTGGTCGCGCCGCTGGTGGTGTCGGTCTCGGTGTTTGCCATTTTTGGCGGGACCGGCAGCGAGCAGCCGGACGGCTCAATGCTGTATCTGGAAAACGCCGCGTGGATCTGGGTACCTTTCCTGATTATTTTCACCCTGGCGGCGTGGTTCTTTATGAACGACCTGTCCGCTTCTAAAGCCTCGCTGAGCGAACAGCTGCCGGTGCTCAAACGCCTGCACCTGTGGATCATGGCGCTGCTCTATCTGGCGACCTTCGGCTCCTTTATCGGTTTCTCCGCCGGTTTCGCCATGCTGTCAAAGACCCAGTTCCCGGACGTGCAGATCCTACACTACGCCTTCTTCGGTCCGTTTATTGGCGCGCTGGCGCGTTCGATGGGCGGGGCGATCTCCGACCGTCTCGGCGGTACCCGCGTGACGCTGGTCAACTTTGTGGTGATGGCTGTCTTCTGTGCGCTGCTGTTCCTGACCCTGCCGACCAACGGCCAGGGCGGTAACTTCATCGCCTTCTTCGCGGTGTTTATGGTGCTGTTCCTGACCGCCGGGCTGGGGAGCGCTTCCACCTTCCAGATGATCTCCGTGATCTTCCGTAAGCTGACCATGGACCGGGTGAAGGCCCAGGGCGGCAGCGAAGCCCAGGCGATGCGCGAGGCGGCGACCGATACCGCGGCGGCGCTGGGCTTTATCTCCGCCATTGGCGCCATCGGCGGCTTCTTTATTCCGAAGGCGTTCGGTATCTCGCTGGATCTGACCGGCTCGCCGGCCGGCGCGATGAAAGTCTTCCTGATCTTCTATATCGCCTGCGTGATCATCACCTGGGCGGTATACGGCCGTAAGCGTCAGTAATTCGCCATCGTCGATGTTGCTTCGTATAGGCGTACTCCCGGAGGAGGCGCCTTTTTTTACCGGCCTATTTAGTTACAACATACTAATGGGTGATTGGATACGTATTGGCCACTGAGCCGGGAAGGGACGGCTTGCCAGCGTCACTGCTCTACCCCTTAATACCTCCCTGGTGAACGATTCCGCGCCTGGCGACCCATTTTTCGATAAAAACCATTAAAAAACATTAAGTTAAAAAATAGAGATTACTACCACCTTGGTGGTAAAAGCCAATTTCCGCCGCGATAACAAGCCAGTTCGTATTGATCGCTATCAATTCCCGTCCGCTTTCATAGCGTTACCTTCGCTGCAAATCCAGCAATGTCGATTTATCAGAGAGCCGTCAGGCTCCATATCAGGAGAAACCCGATGAGTAAATTCCTGGACCGGTTTCGCTACTTCAAACAGAAGGGTGAAACCTTTGCCGATGGGCACGGCCAGCTTCTAAACACCAACCGGGACTGGGAGGATGGATACCGTCAACGTTGGCAGCATGACAAAATTGTGCGTTCCACTCACGGTGTCAACTGCACCGGTTCATGCAGCTGGAAGATTTATGTCAAAAACGGACTGGTGACCTGGGAAACCCAGCAAACGGACTATCCGCGCACTCGTCCGGACCTGCCAAACCACGAACCACGCGGCTGCCCGCGCGGCGCCAGCTACTCCTGGTATCTGTACAGCGCGAACCGCCTGAAATACCCGCTGATGCGCAAACGCCTGATGAAGATGTGGCGGGAAGCGAAGGTCCAGCATAGCGATCCGGTTGAGGCATGGGCATCGATCATCGAAGACGCCGACAAAGCGAAAAGCTTCAAGCAGGCTCGCGGTCGCGGCGGGTTTGTCCGCTCCTCCTGGCAGGAAGTGAATGAGCTGATTGCCGCCTCCAACGTCTATACCGTGAAAACTTACGGTCCGGATCGCGTGGCCGGCTTCTCGCCGATCCCGGCGATGTCGATGGTCTCCTACGCCTCCGGCGCCCGTTACCTGTCGCTGATCGGCGGTACCTGCCTGAGCTTCTACGACTGGTACTGCGACCTGCCGCCGGCCTCGCCGATGACCTGGGGCGAGCAGACCGACGTGCCGGAATCCGCCGACTGGTACAACTCCAGCTATATCATCGCCTGGGGCTCCAACGTGCCGCAGACCCGTACCCCGGATGCGCACTTCTTTACCGAAGTTCGCTATAAAGGGACCAAAACTGTCGCCATCACCCCGGACTACGCCGAAATCGCCAAGCTCTGCGATCTGTGGCTGGCGCCGAAGCAGGGTACCGATGCCGCGATGGCGCTGGCGATGGGCCACGTGATGCTGCGTGAGTTCCATCTTGATAAGCCGAGCCAGTACTTCACCGATTACGTGCGTCGCTACACCGACATGCCGATGCTGGTGATGCTTGAGGAGCGCGACGGCTATTACGCCGCCGGCCGCACGCTGCGCGCGTCCGACCTCGTGGATTCCCTTGGTCAGGAGAAGAATCCGGAATGGAAAACCGTCGCCTTTGATGAGAAAGGCGATCTGACCGTGCCGAACGGTTCCCTCGGATTCCGCTGGGGCGACAAAGGTAAATGGAACCTCGAACAGCGCGACGGTAAAACCGGTGAAGAGATTGAGCTGCGTCTGAGCCTGCTGGGCAGCCATGACGAGGTCGCGGACGTCGGCTTCCCGTACTTCGGCGGCGAAGGTTCTGAACACTTCAACAAAGTCGCGTTGGAAAACATTCTGCTGCACAAACTGCCGGTTAAACGCCTGCAGCTGGCTGACGGCTCCACCGCCCTGGTGACCACCGTGTACGACCTGACCATGGCCAACTATGGCCTGGAGCGCGGTCTGAACGATGACAACTGCGCCGCCAGCTATGATGAAGTGAAAGCCTACACTCCGGCCTGGGCGGAGAAAATTACCGGCGTCTCCCGCGCGCATATTATCCGTACCGCCCGCGAGTTTGCCGATAACGCCGATAAAACCCATGGTCGGTCGATGATTATCGTCGGGGCGGGTCTCAACCACTGGTTCCACCTCGACATGAACTACCGCGGTCTGATCAACATGCTGATCTTCTGCGGTTGCGTCGGCCAGAGCGGCGGCGGTTGGGCGCACTATGTGGGCCAGGAAAAACTGCGTCCGCAGACCGGCTGGCAGCCGCTGGCGTTCGCCCTTGACTGGCAACGCCCGGCACGTCATATGAATAGCACCTCGTACTTCTATAACCACTCCAGCCAGTGGCGCTATGAAAGCGTGACCGCGCAGGAGCTGCTCTCGCCGATGGCGGATAAATCCCGCTACAGCGGCCATCTGATCGACTTCAACGTCCGCGCCGAGCGGATGGGCTGGTTGCCGTCGGCGCCGCAGCTGGGCGTAAACCCGCTGCGCATCGCCGATGAGGCGAAAAAAGCGGGCATGACGCCGGTGGATTACACCGTCAAATCTCTGAAGGAGGGATCGATTCGCTTTGCGGCAGAGCAGCCGGAAAACGGAAAAAACCATCCGCGTAACCTGTTTATCTGGCGTTCCAACCTGCTGGGCTCCTCCGGTAAAGGCCATGAGTACATGCTCAAGTACCTGTTGGGTACGGAGAACGGCATTCAGGGGAAAGACCTTGGCAAGCAGGGCGGCGTGAAGCCGGAAGAAGTCGAATGGCGTGATAACGGCCTCGACGGCAAACTGGACCTGGTGGTGACCCTCGACTTCCGTCTGTCGAGCACCTGTCTCTACTCCGACATCGTGCTGCCGACCGCCACCTGGTACGAAAAAGACGACATGAATACCTCGGATATGCATCCGTTTATTCATCCGCTGTCGGCGGCCGTTGACCCGGCCTGGGAATCGAAGAGCGACTGGGATATCTATAAAGGTATCGCGAAGAAATTCTCTGAAGTGTGCGTGGGCCACCTCGGTAAAGAAACCGACGTCGTTACGCTGCCGATCCAGCATGATTCCGCCGCGGAAATGGCGCAGCCGCTGGACGTCAAAGACTGGAAGAAGGGCGAATGTGACCTGATTCCGGGGAAAACCGCCCCGCATATTATTCCGGTCGAGCGTGATTATCCGGCGACTTATGAGCGCTTCACCTCCATTGGCCCGCTGCTGGAAACCATCGGCAACGGCGGGAAAGGCATCGCCTGGAATACCCAGAGCGAAATGGACCTGCTGCGTAAGCTCAACTACACCAAGGCCGAAGGCCCGGCGAAAGGTCAGCCGAAGCTGGAAACGGCCATCGACGCCGCGGAGATGATCCTCACCCTGGCGCCGGAAACGAACGGTCAGGTGGCGGTGAAGGCGTGGAAAGCGCTGAGCGAAATCACCGGCCGCGAGCATGCGCACCTGGCGCTGAACAAAGAAGACGAGAAGATCCGTTTCCGCGATATCCAGGCGCAGCCGCGGAAAATTATCTCCAGCCCGACCTGGTCCGGGCTGGAAGACGAACACGTCTCCTATAACGCCGGATACACCAACGTTCACGAGCTGATCCCATGGCGTACCCTGTCCGGTCGTCAGTCGCTGTATCAGGATCACCAGTGGATGCGCGACTTTGGCGAGAGCCTGCTGGTTTATCGTCCGCCGATTGACACCCGCTCGGTGAAAGCGGTGATGGGCGAGAAGTCCAACGGCAACCCGGAGAAGGCGCTGAACTTCCTGACGCCGCACCAGAAATGGGGTATCCACTCGACCTACAGCGATAACCTGCTGATGCTGACCCTGTCACGCGGCGGTCCGATCGTCTGGATGAGCGAGGCGGATGCGAAAGATCTGGGTATCGAAGATAACGACTGGATCGAAGTGTTCAACGCCAACGGCGCCCTGACGGCGCGCGCGGTGGTGAGCCAGCGCGTGCCGGCCGGGATGACCATGATGTATCACGCGCAGGAACGCATCGTGAACCTGCCTGGCTCTGAAGTCACCGGTCAGCGCGGCGGGATCCATAACTCGGTTACCCGTATTACGCCGAAACCGACCCATATGATCGGCGGCTATGGCCATCTGGCCTATGGCTTTAACTACTACGGCACCGTCGGCTCCAACCGCGATGAGTTTGTGGTGGTACGTAAGATGAAGAACATTAACTGGTTAGACGGCGAAGGCAATGACCAGGTACAGGAGAGCGTAAAATGAAAATTCGTTCACAAGTCGGCATGGTGCTGAATCTCGATAAATGCATCGGCTGCCACACCTGCTCGGTAACCTGTAAAAACGTCTGGACCAGCCGGGAAGGGATGGAGTACGCCTGGTTCAATAACGTGGAGAGTAAGCCTGGCGTCGGTTTTCCGAACGACTGGGAAAACCAGGAGAAATGGAAGGGCGGCTGGATCCGCAAAATCAACGGCAAGCTGCAGCCGCGCATGGGCAACCGCGCGATGCTGTTAGGTAAAATCTTCGCGAACCCGCATCTGCCGGGCATCGATGATTACTACGAGCCGTTCGATTACGACTACCAGAACCTGCATAACGCCCCGGAGAGTAAACACCAGCCGATCGCCCGTCCGCGCTCGCTGATCACCGGCCAGCGGATGGACAAGATCACCAGCGGTCCGAACTGGGAAGAGATCCTCGGCGGCGAGTTTGAAAAGCGCGCCAAAGACCAGAACTTCGACAACATGCAGAAGGCGATGTACGGCCAGTTCGAGAACACCTTCATGATGTATCTGCCGCGCCTGTGCGAGCACTGCCTGAATCCGGCGTGCGTCGCAACCTGCCCGAGCGGCGCCATCTATAAGCGTGAAGAAGACGGCATCGTGCTGATCGACCAGGACAAGTGCCGCGGCTGGCGGATGTGCATCACCGGCTGCCCGTACAAGAAGATCTACTTCAACTGGAAGAGCGGGAAATCTGAGAAGTGCATCTTCTGCTACCCGCGTATTGAATCCGGAATGCCGACGGTATGCTCCGAAACCTGCGTGGGCCGAATCCGCTACCTCGGCGTCCTGCTGTATGACGCGGACGCGATCGAAAATGCCGCCAGCACCGAGAACGAGAAAGATCTCTATCAGCGTCAACTGGACGTTTTCCTCGATCCGAACGACCCGAAAGTGATTGAGCAGGCGCTGAAAGATGGCGTGCCGCAGGGCGTGATTGAAGCCGCGCAGCAGTCGCCGGTCTGGAAAATGGCGATGGACTGGAAGCTGGCCCTGCCGCTGCACCCGGAATATCGCACCCTGCCGATGGTTTGGTACGTGCCGCCGCTGTCGCCGATTCAGTCCGCCGCCGATGCCGGCGAACTGGGCAGCAACGGGATCCTGCCGGACGTGGAAAGCCTGCGTATTCCGGTGCAGTATCTGGCGAATCTGCTGACCGCCGGCGATACCCAACCGGTCCTGTTGGCCCTGAAGCGGATGCTGGCGATGCGTCACTATAAGCGGGCGGAAACCGTTGACGGCGTTGTCGATACCCGCGCGCTGGAAGAGGTGGGCTTAAGCGAAGCGCAGGCTCAGGAGATGTACCGCTACCTGGCGATCGCCAACTACGAAGATCGTTTCGTGGTGCCGAGCAGCCATCGTGAACAGGCGCGGGAAGCGTTTCCGGAGAAAAATGGCTGCGGCTTTAGCTTTGGCGACGGCTGCCACGGCTCTGACAGCCAGTTCAACCTGTTCAACAGCCGTCGCATCGACGCCATCGACGTGACCAGCAAAACGGAGCCGCACGCATGATTGAACTTGTGATTGTGTCGCGTTTGCTCGAATACCCTGACGCTGCCTTATGGCAGCATCAGCAGGAGATGTTCGAGGCGCTCGCGTCATCGGAGAAACTCGGCAAAGAAGATGCTCACGCGCTGGGCGTTTTTCTGCGCGATCTGCTGGCTCAGGATCCGCTGGATGCCCAGGCGGCCTACAGCGAACTGTTTGACCGCGGCCGGGCCACCTCGCTGCTGCTGTTTGAACACGTGCACGGCGAATCCCGCGATCGCGGGCAGGCGATGGTTGACCTGATGGCGCAGTATGAGCGCCACGGTCTGCTGCTCGATAGCCATGAGCTGCCGGATCATCTGCCGCTGTATCTGGAGTATCTGGCGCAGCTGCCGGAAGAGGAAGCCCTTGGCGGCCTGCGGGACGTCGCGCCGATCCTCGGCCTGCTCAGCGCGCGCCTGCAGCAGCGCGAGAGCCGCTATGCGGTGCTGTTCGAGCTGCTGCTGAAGCTGGCCAACACTCAGGTCGACAGCCAGAAAGTGGCGGAGAAGATTGCCGACGAAGCCCGCGACGATACGCCGCAGGCGCTGGACGCAGTCTGGGAAGAAGAACAGGTTAAATTCTTTGCCGACCAGGGCTGCGGCGAGTCGGAGATTTCCGCTCACCAGCGTCGTTTTGCCGGAGCCGTGGCCCCGCAATATCTGAATATCTCTAACGGAGGACAGCAATAATGCACTTCCTTAATATGTTCTTCTTTGACATTTATCCGTACATTGCGGGCTCGGTGTTTCTGATCGGCAGCTGGCTGCGCTATGACTACGGTCAGTACACCTGGCGCGCGGCCTCCAGCCAGATGCTGGACCGTAAAGGGATGAATCTGGCGTCGAACCTGTTCCATATCGGCATCCTCGGCATTTTCGCCGGCCACTTCCTCGGCATGCTGACGCCGCACTGGATGTATGAATCCTTCCTGCCGATCGACGTCAAGCAGAAGATGGCGATGATCGCCGGCGGCGCCTGCGGCGTGATGACCCTGGTGGGCGGTTTACTGCTGCTCAAGCGTCGTCTGCTCAGCCCGCGCGTTCGCGCCACCACCACCGGTGCGGATATTCTGATCCTCTCCCTGCTGATGGTGCAGTGTGCGTTGGGCCTGCTGACGATCCCGTTCTCAGCCCAGCATATGGACGGCAGCGAAATGATGAAGCTGGTCGGCTGGGCGCAGTCGGTGGTCACCTTCCACGGCGGTGCGTCGCAGCACCTGGATGGCGTGGCGTTTATCTTCCGCGTCCACCTGGTGCTGGGTATGACCCTGTTCCTGCTGTTCCCGTTCTCCCGTCTGGTTCATATCTGGAGCGCGCCGGTAGAGTACCTGACGCGCAAATACCAGATTGTTCGCGCCCGTCGCTAACTGGCCCGCGACTGCTGACTG
Organism: Klebsiella sp. 2019SCSN059; assembly: GCF_021739525.1. NCBI lineage: Bacteria > Pseudomonadati > Pseudomonadota > Gammaproteobacteria > Enterobacterales > Enterobacteriaceae > Klebsiella > Klebsiella sp. 2019SCSN059. Next base: position 204,405 of record NZ_JAKKOM010000001.1, read on the forward strand.
ACCCCGCTCTGGCGGGGTTTTTTTTCGCCCCAGCCGAGGTTATTCCCCGCGGCGGCAAACAGAATCAGCATCCCGCCGCACCACTGCACAGGGGTTAACGCATGGTGGAAGACCAGATAGTCGACCCCCATCGCCACCAGTGGATAAATAAAGGAGAGTGAACCGGTAATGGGCGTTGGCAGCTTCTGTATCGCGCTATATAAAAGCTGATACATGATCCCGGTATGGACGACGCCGAGGATCAGCAGATAGCGCCAGGGAAAGCTGGCAGAAAACTCGGGCATTTGCACCAGCGGCAGCAGCATCACGACGCCGACCAGCACCTGAATAAAGGCGATATGCTGAGCAGGGAGCGGATGCAGTTTGCGGGCGATAATGGCGGTCAGAGCATAGAAAAATGCTGCGCCTAATGCCAGCAAAACGCCGGTCGCGAGACTATCGCCGTGCGCCGGGGCAAGCTCGCTTGACAGCAGGATCACCACGCCGCCGAAGGCCAGCAGTAACCATCCCCATTTTACGGCGCTGACTCGCTCCCCCAGCACCATGCCCATCAGTACCAGCATAAACGGCTGGGTGTTGTAGACCACCGTGGCCATGCCAATTGAAATACGCGAGTAGGCGGCAAAAAGCAGCAGCCAGTTGATGACCAGCGCAATGCCACCAAGCACCGCGAGGGCGAGGGTGAAGCGCGTGAGACGACTGAAGGGTTGGCGGCTGAGAACGATAAACAGCAGCAGGGTGAGCGCGCCAATCAGGCAGCGCCAGAACACCACATCAATTACCGGCAAACCAGAGAGCAGCACGAACGCGCCGATCGAGCCAGAAATTATCATCGCCAGGCTCATTTGCCAGACGCCGCGGGTAAGTTGCATATTTCACCTCCAGAAGTTTTCCATTATTGTGCGAAAAATCCTGACAGCCTGACATGGCTGAATTAAGGTAAGCAGGGGGAAATTCCTTTCATAATTAGGTAAAAACCATGAATGACTTACTTGATGAAATTGACCGGGCGATCCTCGCTTGCCTGACTCAGGACGCCAGAGTCTCGTTGAAGGTATTGAGCGCGCGGGTGGGGCTGACTTCGCCGAGCACCGCCGAGCGGGTGAAGCGCCTGGAGGAGCGGGGGGTGATCCAGGGCTATGGGGCGCGGGTGAATCTCGCCGCGCTGGGCTACAGCCTGCAGGCGCTGGTGCGGGTCCGGCCGCTGCCTGGTCTGCTGCAGAAGGTAGATAAATATATCCAGGCGATGCCGGAGTGCATCGAAAGTGACAAAGTGACCGGAGAGGATTGTTTCGTGATGCGACTGGTGGTGCGTGATATTGCCCAACTGGATACGCTGCTTGACGGCCTGGCTGAATTTGCTCAGTGCAATACCTCGGTGGTGAAAAGTTCGCCGGTGAAGAGACGACTGCCCCCGCTGTGAGTTTCCCGGAGGCGGTGCGGCGCACCAGTCCGGGCTGCCGGTCGGCACAGGCAACGTTCTCTCGTTATGCTCGAGTCGAACCTTAGTCGAAGCTTCTCATCCTTCCCCGTGGGGCAGAATATAGAGTATCGCAAGTGGAGTAGTAAGCTGGGTAATACATGAAGAGATGGTGGTGGGGGAAGGATTCGAACCTTCGAAGTCGATGACGGCAGATTTACAGTCTGCTCCCTTTGGCCGCTCGGGAACCCCACCAGGGGTAAAATCAAATTGTAGGCTATTCAGCAAAGTGAATGGTGGTGGGGGAAGGATAACTCGTCGCTATCGCTCCTCGCCCTTCGGGCCGTTGCCTGCGGCAACGTTCTCTCGCTGGCGCTTGAGTCGAACCTTAGTCGAAGGTTCTTACCCTTCCCGCTAAGTGCAAACATTGTTTACGCCTGCCGGGGAAACCCTATCACTGTAGTGAATAATGGTGGTGGGGGAAGGATTCGAACCTTCGAAGTCGATGACGGCAGATTTACAGTCTGCTCCCTTTGGCCGCTCGGGAACCCCACCACGGGGTAATGCTTTGTACTGGCCTGCTTCCTTCTCGGGAAGCGGGGCGCATCATACCAAATGATGCGCCCCTGTAAAGCATTCCTTTGACAAAAATAAACTGGTTGCCTGATTTTTACCCGTAACGCCGGAAAGCTAACCAATTCATTTCTCAGTCGATTAAAGAATAATCGTCCGGTTACCGTAGACGAAGACGCGCTGCGCCAGGACCTGATACAGCGCCCGGCTCAATACGTTTTTTTCGACATCGCGCCCGGCACGCATCATATCTTCTGCGGTATAAGTATGATCGACGTGAATGACGTCCTGCATAATGATGGGACCTTCGTCCAGGTTATCATTCACGTAGTGGGCGGTGGCGCCGATGATCTTCACACCGCGCTCATAGGCCTGATGATACGGACGCGCGCCGATAAACGCCGGCAGGAACGAGTGGTGAATATTAATGATCTTGTTCGGGAAACGAGCGACAAATTCCGGTGTAAGAACGCGCATATACTTGGCCAGCACCACGTAATCCGGTTCGTGGGCGGCAATCGCGTCGCCCATCTGCTTGTCGTGCTCTTCGCGGCTCAGCCCTTCATGGCTGACCAGTTCAAACGGGATGCCAAAACGTTCCACCAGCGGGCGCAGGGTGTCATGGTTGCCAATAACCGCGGCAATGTCGACATCCAGCCCGCCATAGTTGGCTTTCATCAGCAGATCGCCGAGGCAGTGCGCCTCTTTCGTCACCAGAATCACTACCCGGCGGCGGCCTACCGGATTGAGTTCACGAATCGAGCCTTCCGGCAGGGCGCTGTCCAGATCGGCCAGCAGAATAGCGTCGTTGAAGATGCCTTCCAGTTCGGTGCGCATAAAGAAACGACCGGTACGGTGGTCAACAAATTCATTGTTCTGCACAATGTTAAGTTCGTGCTTGTAGCAGATATTGGTGATACGCGCGATGAGGCCTTTCTGATCAGGGCAAATAGTGCGTAGTACTTTACGTTGTAATGAATGCATCGCGAGGAAAATCCTGTAGTGTTTGCAAGCGCTGCGGTAGCGTTACTGGCCGCAGCATTTTTTAAATTTTTTACCTGAACCGCAAGGGCAGGGGTCGTTACGGCCAATCAGCGGCCGTGTCCCGTCGATATAGTACCACTGTCCATTTTCTTTTAAGAATCTGGAACGTTCAATAATGGCGCCCGGGCGGTTATTGTCATTAAAGCGGGCGATAAAGCTGACAAAGCCTTCATTGGCGGCTCGTCCATCATCGCTGGCGAACAGGGTTAAGCCCAGCCATTCGGTGTGGGCAAAGCCTTTCTCCAGTTCGGCGCGAAACTGCTGCGCCTGACAGGACGGATGCCAGGTTTTGATCAGATAGTCGGCATCTTTCATGACGAACGCGCTGTAACGGGAGCGCATAAGCTGTGACGGGCCTGGCGCAAGCTCAGCGCCGGACAGATATCGCTGGCAACATAAGCTATACTCCAGTGCGCTGCCACAGGGGCATAATTGCGACAAAATTGCCTCCATGGAAGAAAGAGTAACGGCGCTTCTACGCCAAAGGGCTTTATGTTAACTGAGCCGTGACAATGTTGCCACGCTCAGAGTGGAAGGATAGTTATCAGTACTAATGAGAAAGCTTAAAATTGGTCTGGCGTTAGGTGCGGGCGCCGCCCGCGGATGGTCGCATATTGGCGTCATCAACGCCCTCCAGCAGGCCGGCATTGAGATTGATATCGTGGCCGGTTGCTCTATCGGTTCGCTGGTAGGGGCGGCGTATGCCTGTAACCGACTCCCGGCCCTTGAGTCCTGGGTCTGCTCTTTCAGTAACTGGGACGTTCTGAAACTGATGGATCTCTCCTGGCGCCGCGGTGGACTATTGCGGGGTGAAAAGGTGTTCAATCATTATCGCCGCATCATGCCCGTGACCGATATCGAACACTGCGAACGGCGATTTGCCGCCGTCGCGACAAATTTAAGCACTGGCCGGGAGCTGTGGTTTACCGAAGGCGATCTGCACTTAGCGATTCGAGCCTCCTGCAGTATGCCGGGGTTAATGTCGCCGGTCAGGCATAACGGTTACTGGCTGGTTGATGGCGCGGTGGTCAATCCGGTTCCCGTATCGCTTACGCGGGCAATGGGGGCGGATATCGTGATTGCCGTGGATTTGCAACATGATGCCCACCTTATGCAGCAGGATTTATTCTCCCTCGAAACGCCGCGGCGGGAAGCCGAAGCGAAGGAGGGGCCATGGCATACTCGTCTGCGCGCACGCTTGACGCAAATGAGTTCCCGCCGTACGGCCGTGACGCCGACGGCGATGGAGATCATGACCACCTCTATCCAGGTCCTGGAGAACCGTCTTAAACGCAATCGTATGGCGGGTGACCCGCCGGATATCCTGTTGCAACCGTACTGTCCGCAAGTCTCGACGCTTGATTTCCATCGCGCCGGCGAGGCGATTACCGCAGGGCAGTTGGCGGTAGAAAAGAAAATGGATGAATTATTACCCTTAGTGCGTACCGCGATTTGACGCACGAGTACCTGACTTAAGCAAATTCTGACAGGCGATAGTGAGAATAGCGTGCCACTATTGAATTATCGTCAGCCAGGGGAGATATCATGACGCAGCCATTGGCGGGAAAACAGATTCTGATAGTTGAAGACGAACCCGTTTTCCGCTCACTCTTGCATGGATGGCTGACCTCGCTGGGAGCAACAACCTTCCAGGCGGAAGATGGCAAGGATGCCCTGCATAAAATGACGGAGGTGCATCCGGACCTGATGATTTGCGACATTTCGATGCCGAGAATGAACGGTCTGGAGCTGGTGGAGACGTTGCGTAATCGCGGCGAGCAGCTACCGATCCTGATGATTTCCGCTACCGAAAACATGGCCGATATAGCCAAAGCGTTGCGGCTTGGCGTTCAGGACGTGTTGTTAAAGCCAGTAAAAGATTTCGATCGCCTGCGCGAAACCGTTTATGCCTGCCTCTATCCTGCGATGTTCAGTTCACGGGTGGAAGAGGAAGAGCGTTTATTTGAGGACTGGGACGCGCTGGTCAGTAATCCCACTGCGGCTTCACGATTACTGCAGGAATTACAGCCGCCGGTGCAACAGGAAATGTCGCACTGCCGCATTCATTATCGCCAGCTGGTGTCGGCGGATAAACCCGGTCTTGTACTCGATATCGCGCCGCTCTCGGACAATGATTTGGCCTTCTATTGTCTGGATGTCACACGGGCAGGAGATAATGGCGTCCTGGCCGCTTTATTATTGCGCGCGTTGTTCAATGGCTTGCTACAGGAGCAGCTGGCGCATCAGGGACAGCGGCTACCAGAAATGGGGAGTCTGCTAAAACAGGTGAATCAACTCCTGCGTCAGGCAAACCTTCCCGGCCAGTTTCCTTTGTTAGTGGGGTATTACCACAGCGGACTGAAAAATTTAATTCTGGTGTCGGCGGGACTTAATGGCACGCTGAATACCGGTGAGCATCAAATTCAGATTAGCAATGGCGTTCCTTTGGGCACCCTAGGTGATGCTTACCTTAATCAAATTAGTCAACGCTGTACCTCATGGCAGTGCCAAATTTGGGGGGCGGGAGGCCGTTTACGCTTAATGTTGTCTGCGGAGTGAGCAATTGCGTTTATATCTAAGCAGACGGGATTACCCGTTGTCCTTTAGCGGTGGTAACATCGAGCAGTTTTATGCGTAAAAGTCCTAATTCGAGGCTATCGGAAGCTTTTCAGACCAGTGAATACGCGGTTGACTGATATACTCGACACGTTATTTGTAACGAGAAGTTTAAAAAACAAACAGTCCAGGAGATTTCAATGGCTGCCCTTAATTCTAAAGTCAGAAAAGCGGTTATCCCGGTTGCGGGATTAGGCACCAGGATGCTGCCGGCCACCAAAGCGATTCCAAAAGAAATGCTGCCGCTGGTAGATAAGCCGTTAATTCAGTACGTTGTTAATGAATGTATCGCTGCAGGAATTACTGAAATTGTTCTGGTAACGCACTCGTCCAAAAACTCTATCGAAAACCATTTCGATACCAGTTTTGAGCTGGAAGCGATGCTGGAAAAACGTGTGAAACGCCAGCTGCTGGAAGAAGTGCAGTCTATTTGTCCGCCGCACGTAACCATTATGCAAGTTCGTCAGGGCCTGGCAAAAGGTCTGGGACACGCGGTGCTTTGCGCCCATCCGGTGGTGGGTGATGAGCCGGTCGCAGTTATTCTGCCAGACGTTATTCTGGATGAATATGAATCCGATCTGAGCCGCGATAACCTCGCAGAGATGATCTCTCGTTTCGATGAGACCGGCGCCAGCCAGATTATGGTTGAGCCTGTCGACGACGTGACCGCTTACGGTGTCGTTGACTGCAAAGGTGAATCTCTCAAGCCGGGAGAAAGCGTGCCGATGGTAGGCGTGGTCGAGAAGCCAAAAGCTGACGTTGCGCCGTCCAACCTGGCGGTGGTGGGGCGCTATGTCCTCAGCGCCGATATCTGGCCGCTGCTGGCGAAGACTCCTCCGGGTGCCGGTGATGAAATTCAGCTGACTGACGCGATTGATATGCTGATCGAAAAAGAGACGGTCGAAGCTTATCATATGAAAGGCAAGAGCCATGACTGCGGTAATAAGCTTGGCTACATGCAGGCGTTCGTCGAATATGGTATTCGCCACAAAACGCTGGGTGACGATTTTAAAGCCTGGCTGGAAACCGCGGTTGCGAAGTAATCCGCAGCGCTGCTGAAAGCACAAAACCGGGAGTCGCAATGCGCTCCCGGTTTTTTATATCGGCCCCTGGGGGCAAAAAAAATCCCGCCGCAGCGGGATTTTTTATATCGTAACAACGGAGATTAGATCAGGAAATCGTCCAGTGATTTACCTTGCTCATCCATTGCTTTTTTGATCACCGCCGGGGTACGGCCCTGGCCGGTCCAGGTTTTGGTTTCGCCGTTTTCGTCGACATAGCTGTATTTAGCCGGACGTGCAGCACGCTTGGTTTTGGTACCGGCTTTAACGGCTGCCATGGTGCTCAGCAGTTCATTCGGATCAATACCGTCAGCGATCAGCATTTCACGATATTGCTGCAGCTTACGCGTACGTTCTTCAATTTCTGCCGCGGCGGCGTTTTCTTCTTCACGGCGCTCGTTAACAACGACTTCTAATTTTTCCAGCATTTCTTCGAGCGTTTCCAGGGTGCATTCTCTTGCCTGCGCACGAAGAGTACGGATGTTGTTCAAAATTTTAAGTGCTTCGCTCATTGTAGTAATCTCAAACTTATATTGTGGGGTGGTTTGTTGAACTAATAATAGAGCGATAAAATGCGTTGTGCAATAGGGGGGAATGTAAGGAATTCAAAATTACTGGTTATTTGTCGCGAGAATTAATTAATTTAAGTTAAAATTCCCGTGCCGCTTCACATCTTTCATCCTTATAGCGATGAGCAGAAGGTAAGCTAAAACACTGAGACGGTATGCTTTTTCTGAGGTTCGGTGAGAAAAATTATCCTTTACATGGGTAAATAACCCTCGTCAGTATTAGCGCATTTTTGGTTACGAGGCTTAATATAAAACAACGCGCGGCGCCGCTTATAGCCCCATAGGTAACCGCCCTATAAGCACGAAAAGACAATGGTTACCCCGCCAGTAGCGTAGCGGGGCGTACAAATAATGGCCCTGAAAATTCAATTCATCCTCTTAATCCTTTGGCTTTGCAGGCTCTTCAGCTGCGATACAATACCCCTGCCGAATGGGCGGCTGTACGCATAAAATATGGTACAATCGCCGCCGCGATAAAACACTTTGATTGGGGTCACGCAGCCGATGGCACAACTTTATTTCTACTACTCTGCAATGAATGCAGGTAAGTCGACCGCTCTGTTGCAATCTTCGTACAATTATCAGGAGCGGGGGATGCGTACCGTCGTTTATACCGCTGAGATTGATGACCGCTTTGGCGCCGGAAAAGTCAGCTCGCGTATCGGTCTCTCCTCGCCGGCCCGATTGTATAATCCACAGACGTCGCTATTTAACGATATTGCCGCAGAGCACAAGCTAAAGCCGATTCACTGCGTGCTGGTGGATGAAAGCCAGTTTCTGACGCGCGAGCAGGTTCATGAGCTGTCTGAAGTTGTCGATATGCTGGATATTCCTGTGCTTTGCTATGGTTTGCGGACAGACTTTCGCGGTGAGCTCTTTACCGGCAGCCAGTATTTACTGGCCTGGTCAGATAAGCTGGTGGAGCTGAAAACCATCTGTTTCTGCGGCCGGAAGGCCAGTATGGTGCTGCGCCTCGATCAGGAGGGGCGTCCTTACAACGAGGGCGAGCAGGTCGTCATCGGCGGCAATGAGCGGTACGTGTCAGTTTGTCGTAAGCATTATAAAGAGGCGCTGAGCGTCGGCTCGTTAACTCAGGTACAAAACCAGCACCGCCCCAGCTAATACGCGCAGAAGCTCGTCCAGGCGCCTGTGGGCGCCTTTTTATTGCCTGCGCACTGTTGGGCCAGCAGGCGTTAAAGCTTGGCTGTCGGTGGGCAAAAAAAAGCCCCGTCAGATGACGGGGCTTGCAGAACGTTTATGCTTGTCGATTAAGCGGATTTTTTTGCTTTTTTCTCAGCTTTCACCGGAGCTGCTTCGGCTTTCGCGGCTGCTTCGCCTTCGACGAACTCGCGACCGTAGTAGGTATCCAGCAGGATCTGTTTCAGCTCGGAGATCAGCGGGTAGCGCGGGTTAGCGCCGGTGCACTGGTCATCGAATGCATCTTCAGACAGCTTATCAACGTGGGCCAGGAAGTCAGCTTCCTGAACGCCAGCTTCGCGGATAGATTTCGGAATACCCAGCTCAGCTTTCACGCTTTCCAGCCATGCCAGCAGCTTCTCGATTTTCGCTGCGGTACGGTCGCCCGGTGCGGAGAGACCCAGGTGATCGGCGATTTCAGCGTAGCGACGGCGAGCCTGCGGACGGTCGTACTGGCTGAACGCAGTCTGCTTGGTCGGGTTGTCATTCGCGTTGTAGCGGATAACGTTGCAGATCAGCAGGGCGTTGGCCAGACCGTGCGGAATATGGAACTGGGAACCCAGTTTGTGCGCCATGGAGTGACACACGCCGAGGAAGGCGTTAGCAAACGCGATACCGGCGATGGTGGCGGCACTGTGTACGCGCTCGCGGGCAACCGGGTTCTTGGAACCTTCGTGGTAGGAAGCCGGCAGGTACTCTTTCAGCAGTTTCAGCGCCTGCAGAGCCTGGCCGTCAGAGAACTCAGAAGCCAGCACGGAAACGTAAGCTTCCAGGGCGTGGGTCACGGCATCCAGACCACCGAACGCACACAGCGATTTCGGCATATCCATCACCAGGTTGGCATCGACGATGGCCATATCCGGGGTCAGCGCGTAGTCTGCCAGCGGATATTTCTGACCTGTCGCATCATCGGTCACAACGGCGAACGGCGTAACTTCAGAACCGGTACCGGAGGTGGTAGTGATCGCCACCATCTTGGCTTTAACACCCATTTTCGGGAACTTGTAGATACGTTTACGGATGTCCATAAAGCGCAGCGCCAGTTCTTCGAAGTGGGTTTCCGGATGTTCGTACATGACCCACATGATTTTTGCCGCATCCATCGGGGAACCGCCGCCCAGCGCGATGATCACGTCTGGTTTAAAGGAGTTCGCCAGGTCGGCGCCTTTGCGTACGATGGTCAGCGTCGGGTCAGCTTCAACTTCGAAGAAGACTTCAGTTTCAACACCCGCTGCTTTCAGTACGGAGGTGATCTGATCGGCATAGCCGTTGTTGAACAGGAAGCGGTCAGTCACGATCAGCGCGCGTTTGTGACCATCAGTAATCACTTCATCCAGTGCGATAGGCAGGGAGCCACGACGGAAGTAGATAGATTTCGGAAGTTTGTGCCACAACATGTTTTCAGCTCGCTTAGCAACGGTTTTCTTGTTGATCAGGTGTTTCGGACCAACGTTTTCAGAGATGGAGTTACCACCCCAGGAACCACAACCCAGAGTCAGGGAAGGAGCGAGTTTGAAGTTGTACAGGTCACCGATACCACCCTGAGAAGCCGGGGTGTTGATCAGGATACGCGCCGTTTTCATCATCTGGCCGAAGTAAGCCACGCGAGCCGGCTGGTTATCCTGGTCGGTGTACAGGCAAGAGGTATGACCGATACCGCCCATGGCGACCAGTTTTTCAGCTTTGGTCACGGCGTCTTCGAAATCTTTCGCACGGTACATCGCCAGCGTCGGAGACAGTTTTTCGTGAGCAAACGGCTCGCTTTCGTCAACGTCGGTGACTTCGCCAATCAGAATTTTAGTCGTGGCCGGTACGGTGAAGCCTGCCAGCTCAGCGATTTTCGCCGCAGGCTGACCAACGATAGCGGCGTTCAGCGCGCCATTTTTCAGGATAATGTCCTGAACGGCTTTCAGCTCTTTACCCTGCAGCAGGTAGCCGCCGTGGCTGGCGAAACGTTCGCGAACCGCGTCATAAACGGAATCAACCACCACAACGGACTGCTCAGAAGCACAGATAACGCCGTTATCGAAGGTTTTAGACATCAGAACGGAAGCAACGGCGCGTTTGATGTCAGCCGTTTCATCAATCACCACCGGGGTGTTACCGGCACCTACGCCGATAGCAGGTTTACCGGAGCTGTATGCTGCTTTCACCATGCCTGGACCACCGGTCGCAAGGATCAGGTTGATGTCCGGGTGGTGCATCAGGGCGTTAGACAGCTCAACAGACGGCTGATCGATCCAGCCAATCAGGTCTTTCGGCGCGCCGGCAGCGATGGCAGCCTGCAGGACGATGTCAGCCGCTTTGTTGGTGGCTTCTTTAGCACGCGGGTGCGGAGAGAAAATGATGGCGTTACGCGTCTTCAGGCTGATGAGCGATTTGAAGATGGCTGTTGAAGTCGGGTTAGTGGTCGGTACGATACCGCAGATGATGCCGATTGGTTCAGCGATAGTGATGGTACCAAAGGTGTCGTCTTCTGACAGGACGCCACAGGTTTTTTCGTCTTTATAAGCGTTGTAAATGTATTCGGAAGCGAAGTGGTTTTTGATCACTTTGTCTTCAACGATGCCCATGCCGGATTCGGCAACGGCCATTTTGGCGAGAGGGATTCGAGCATCTGCAGCGGCCAGCGCGGCGGCGCGGAAGATTTTGTCGACTTGTTCTTGAGTGAAACTGGCATATTCACGCTGGGCTTTCTTGACACGCTCAACAAGCGCGTTCAGTTCAGCGATATTAGTAACAGCCATAATGCTCTCCTGATAATGTTAAACTTTTTTAGTAAATCAGTCGCTCGATTCGACATTATAGACAGGCTGTAAACAGCTTGCATGTAAATGTTTATGTAGGAAAATCAGGACGCTGTTTTACCGATTTACTAAAAAAGCTTTCTCTTTTTAACTTTCAGGTACTGCTGCCTTCCACTCTGTTGGTGTCATCAAGATTACTCACTTCTGAGTACAAATTACGTGATTTAGATCAAGTATTGGCACTGCTGATACCTTTCAGCTGGCTGCTTTTTGACCGGTTCGATCAAGTGTAATGGGAGGGTTTTGAAATTAAAAAAACGATTAGCATTAAAACTACAAATAGCTAACATTCGATACATATCACCGGGTTATGCATATTTATAATGAATATTGCATGCAAAAAGCGTATGTTTCGCGCAGTTATTTTATGCTGTTAACAGTCAACCGCCAATTTTGATGATGCTGCGGAGCCCATTGTGACTCAATCACTGTTCGATTTTTCTGCATATTTCAAGTTTTTCATCGGCTTATTTGCCCTGGTTAACCCGGTGGGCATTATTCCGGTGTTCATTAGTATGACCAGCTACCAGCCGGCAGCAGTGCGCAATAAGACCAACCTGACCGCCAACCTGTCGGTGGCGATCATCCTCCTGACGTCACTGTTTCTCGGCGATGGCATTCTGCAGATTTTTGGTATCTCCATTGATTCCTTCCGTATCGCCGGCGGCATCCTGGTGGTGACCATCGCGATGTCGATGATCAGCGGTAAGCTCGGCGAAGATAAGCAGAACAAGCAGGAGAAGTCGGAGACGGCGGTAAGGGAGAGCATCGGCGTCGTTCCTCTCGCGCTACCGTTAATGGCCGGACCGGGGGCAATCAGTTCCACTATCGTGTGGGGTACGCGGTATCACTCCTGGGTGCATCTCGTCGGTTTTTCACTGGCGATTGCGGTCTTTGCCCTCTGCTGCTGGGGGATTTTCCGCATGGCGCCATGGCTGGTGCGTCTGCTGGGGCAGACAGGGATTAACGTTATCACCCGTATTATGGGCCTGCTGCTGATGGCTCTCGGCATTGAGTTTATTGTGACGGGGATTAAAGCGCTCTTCCCGGGGCTGCTGAGTTAGTTCGTTGCCACGCAGGCGGGGAGGCTCCCTTCACGCCTGCGCGATTATTAGCAAAACCTATTAACCAGCGCGGAACCGGCGGTAGGAATACTATTTTGCGATATCGCTATTAATTTCATGTTTTTCATTAAGATATGAAATATTTCTCTTAACATTCCCCTCACGTCTCTCCCTCCTGTGATGTTATTTTCTTCACATCATTCTCTGGCGCTTGCTGTCGGATCATCGAAATGATATTAGTAATTTTAACAAGGCTGCAGATGAATGTGCTAAAAAGTAATCTATTGTTAAATTTTTGTACAAAAAATCATCTCACGGTCGCTGCTCAGTATGATGACTGATGAAAATGTCGTAAGTGTATGATCAATAAGAATATTTTTCTGTCGACGTATTGTGGCAACCGCTAGTGATGCTGGCAAAGCCGGCAATAAAAGAGAATCCGGTAACATATTTGCAAATTGCATTGGCGGAGGTGTTTACCTTTTGGTACTTTCCGCCGTTATCGTCTGCTGAATCATGCGTGTAAATGAGAATCATTTTTAATCGTCTCATTGCGCCTGAACTGCCCTCCAGCGAGGGGGAACGAATCGACGTTAAGACTGCCGTTCGAGCGGTCGTAATAAATAAGTCGGTGATAGCAATCTGCCAATCGCAAACACTCCTGCGTTGGACAGATCCCGAAAACGGGGAAAAAACAGGCTGGTTAAAAAACCAGTAATTATAATGACTGGAGTTACAACACAATGACCATCATCACTAAAAAACGTTTGATCGCCGCAGGAGTGCTATCCGCGCTCATGGCTGGCAATATGGCTATGGCAGCGGATGTCCCGGCCGGTGTGCAGCTTTCGGATAAGCAAACACTGGTGCGAAATAGCGGCGCCGAGCCGCAATCGCTGGACCCGAATAAAATTGAAGGGGTGCCCGAGGCGAATATTAGCCGCGACCTGTTCGAAGGCTTGCTGAATACCTCGCCGAAAGATGGCCACCCGATCCCTGGTGTGGCAGAGAGCTGGGATAATAAAGATTTCAAAGTCTGGACCTTCCATCTGCGTAAAGATGCGAAATGGTCTAACGGCGAGCCGGTTACCGCCCAGGATTTCGTTTATAGCTGGCAGCGTCTGGTAGACCCGAAAACAGCGTCTCCTTATGCCAGCTACCCGCAGTATGGTCATATCCTCAACGTTGATGAAATCATTGACGGCAAGAAAGCCCCAGGCGAGCTGGGCGTAAAAGCCATTGACGACCATACGCTGGAAGTCACCCTCAGCGAGCCGGTACCCTATTTTTACAAACTGCTGGTTAACCCGGCGATGTCTCCTGTCTATAAACCAGCGATTGAAAAGTTTGGCGAGAAGTGGACGCAGCCTGGCAATATCGTCACCAACGGCGCCTACACCCTGAAAGACTGGGTGGTCAACGAACGTATCGTGATGGAGCGCAACCCGCATTACTGGGATAATGCCAAAACCGTTATCAACACCGTCACCTGGCTGCCGACCTCTTCTGAAGTGACCTATGTTAACCGTTATCGCAGCGGTGAACTGGATATGACCTATAACCAGCTGCCGATCGAGCTCTTCCAGAAACTGAAAAAAGAGATCCCGAACGAGCTGCACGTTGACCCGTATCTGTGTACTTATTACTACGAAATTAACAACCAGAAAGCGCCGTTCACCGACGTGCGCGTGCGTACCGCGCTGAAGCTGGGTCTGGATCGCGATATCATTGCCAATAAGGTGAAAGGACAGGGCGATCTGCCGGCCTACGGCTACACCCCGCCGTATACCGATGGCGCGAAGCTGACCGAGCCGGAATGGTTTACCTGGTCGCAGGAAAAACGGAATGAAGAAGCGAAAAAACTGCTGGCCGAAGCCGGCTATAGCGCCGATAAACCGTTGACCTTCAACCTGCTGTATAACACCTCTGATTTGCACAAGAAGCTGGCGATTGCCGCCGCCTCGCTGTGGCGTAAAAACCTGGGCATTGACGTGAAGCTGGTCAACCAGGAGTGGAAGACGTTCCTCGATACCCGTCATCAGGGTACCTATGACGTGGCGCGTGCGGGCTGGTGCGCTGACTATAACGAGCCAACCTCTTTCCTGAACACCATGCTTTCTGACAGCTCAATGAACACTGCGCACTATAAGAGCCCGGCGTTCGACAAAATTATGGCTGAATCCGTAAAAGCATCCGATGAAGCACAGCGCACGGCGGCCTATGCGAAAGCAGAGCAGCAGCTGGATAAAGACAGCGCGATCGTACCGGTCTATTACTATGTTAACGCCCGCCTGGTGAAACCGTGGGTCGGTGGCTACACCGGTAAAGACCCGATGGATAACGTCTATACAAAAGACCTTTACGTTATCAAACATTAATGGCAATACGTGGAGCGGGCCTGTGCTCGCTCCATCGTGTCTTATTTGAGAGCAGTGCAAAGGCACACGCCAGAAGGTACGGGCAATGTTAAAATTTATCTTACGTCGCTGTCTGGAAGCGATTCCGACGCTATTTATTCTTATCACCATCTCATTCTTCATGATGCGTTTGGCTCCGGGAAGTCCTTTTACCGGGGAACGCACGCTACCGCCGGAAGTCATGGCGAATATTGAAGCAAAATACCATTTAAACGACCCCATCATGACGCAGTACTTCAATTACCTGAAGCAGCTGGCGCATGGCGATTTTGGTCCCTCCTTTAAATACAAAGATTATTCGGTCAACGATCTGGTGGCGGCCAGCTTCCCGGTTTCAGCGAAACTGGGCTTCGCCGCCTTTTTGCTGGCGGTTGTGATCGGTGTCGCTGCGGGCGTTATTGCCGCTTTGAAGCAGAATACCCGCTGGGACTATGCGGTGATGGGGGTAGCCATGACCGGCGTGGTTATTCCGAGCTTTGTGGTGGCGCCTCTGTTGGTGATGATCTTTGCCATTACCCTGCACTGGTTGCCGGGCGGAGGCTGGAACGGCGGGGCGTTGAAATTTATGATCCTGCCGATGGTGGCGCTTTCCCTGGCCTATATCGCCAGTATCGCGCGTATTACCCGCGGCTCAATGATTGAAGTGCTGCACTCTAACTTTATCCGCACCGCGCGGGCGAAGGGGCTGCCGATGCGCCGCATTATTTTGCGCCATGCGCTGAAGCCGGCGCTGCTGCCGGTGCTCTCCTATATGGGGCCGGCTTTCGTGGGCATCATTACGGGCTCAATGGTCATTGAAACCATTTACGGCCTGCCGGGGATTGGTCAGCTGTTCGTTAACGGAGCGCTTAACCGCGACTACTCGCTGGTGCTCAGCCTGACGATCCTGGTTGGCGCCCTGACTATCCTGTTCAACGCCATCGTTGACGTGCTGTACGCCGTTATCGATCCGAAGATTCGCTACTGAAGCCGGAGTTCGCCATGATGTTAAGTAAGAAAAATAGCGAGGCGCTGGAAAACTTCAGTGAGAAGCTGGAAGTGGAGGGGCGTAGCCTCTGGCAGGATGCGCGTCGCCGCTTTATGCATAACCGCGCCGCGGTCACCAGCCTGATTATGCTGGTGCTTATTGCGCTGTTCGTGACCTTCGCGCCGATGGTGTCGTCATTCTCCTATTTCGACACCGACTGGGGCATGATGTCTAACGCCCCGGACATGGCCTCTGGCCACTACTTCGGGACCGACTCCTCCGGTCGCGATCTGCTGGTGCGCGTGGCGATCGGCGGGCGTATTTCGCTGATGGTCGGGGTGGCGGCGGCGCTGGTGGCGGTGATCCTCGGCACGCTGTACGGTTCGCTTTCCGGTTATCTCGGCGGCAAAGTGGATTCGGTGATGATGCGTCTGCTGGAGATCCTCAACTCCTTCCCGTTTATGTTCTTCGTTATCCTGCTGGTGACCTTTTTTGGCCAGAATATCCTGTTGATTTTTGTCGCTATCGGCATGGTCTCCTGGCTGGATATGGCGCGTATCGTACGCGGACAGACCTTGAGCCTGAAGCGCAAAGAGTTTATTGAGGCGGCGCAGGTCGGCGGGGTCTCCACAGCGAGCATCGTGCTGCGCCATATCGTTCCTAATGTGCTGGGCGTGGTGGTGGTGTACGCCTCGCTGCTGGTCCCCAGCATGATCCTCTTTGAATCCTTCCTCAGCTTCCTGGGGTTGGGGACGCAGGAGCCGCTCAGCAGCTGGGGGGCATTGCTCAGCGATGGCGCCAACTCAATGGAAGTCTCGCCCTGGCTGCTGCTGTTCCCGGCGGGTTTCCTGGTGGTGACCCTGTTCTGTTTCAACTTTATCGGCGATGGTCTGCGTGATGCCCTCGACCCGAAAGACCGCTAAGGAGCGCTGCCATGACCATGATTGAAACGGCAAAAGCGCCGCAAGCGCAGAGCCACAGCGGCCTGCTGCTGGACGTGAAAGATCTTCGCGTCACCTTTAAAACGCCGGATGGCGATGTCACCGCCGTCAATGATCTGAACTTCACCCTGCAGGCGGGGGAGACGCTCGGTATTGTCGGGGAGTCCGGCTCCGGTAAATCGCAGACCGCCTTCGCCCTGATGGGACTGCTGGCGGCCAACGGCCGAATCGGGGGTTCCGCCACCTTTAACGGTCGGCAAATCCTCAATTTGCCTGAGCGTGAGCTGAACAAACTGCGCGCCGAGCAAATCTCGATGATTTTCCAGGATCCGATGACCTCTCTGAACCCGTATATGCGGGTGGGCGAGCAGTTAATGGAAGTCCTGATGCTGCATAAAGGGCTGAGCAAAGCCGAAGCGTTTGAAGAATCGGTGAAGATGCTCGACGCGGTAAAAATGCCGGAAGCGCGCAAGCGCATGAAGATGTTCCCACATGAATTCTCCGGCGGGATGCGCCAGCGCGTGATGATTGCCATGGCGCTGCTCTGCCGGCCCCGGCTGCTGATTGCCGATGAGCCGACCACCGCCCTGGACGTCACCGTGCAGGCGCAGATCATGACGTTACTGAATGAGCTGAAACGCGAATTTAATACGGCCATCATTATGATCACCCATGACCTCGGAGTGGTGGCGGGGATCTGCGATAAAGTGCTGGTGATGTATGCGGGCCGCACCATGGAGTACGGTCAGGCGCGCGATGTCTTCTATCAGCCGTCTCACCCTTACTCTATTGGGCTGTTGAATGCGGTTCCTCGTCTGGATGCCGAAGGCGATGCGTTGTTGACCATTCCGGGCAACCCGCCAAACCTGCTGCGTTTGCCGAAGGGCTGCCCATTCCAGCCGCGCTGTCCGCACGCAATGGAACAGTGCAGCAGCGCGCCGCCGCTGGAGTCGTTCGCGCCAGGCCGCCTGCGCGCCTGCTTTAAACCGGTGGGGGAGCTGCTATGAACGCCGTAACTGAACAACGAAAAGTCCTGCTCGAAATTGCCGACCTGAAGGTGCATTTCGATATTAAAGATGGCAAACAGTGGTTCTGGCAGCCGTCGAAAACGCTGAAGGCCGTAGATGGCGTGACGCTGCGTCTCTATGAAGGTGAGACCCTCGGCGTGGTGGGGGAGTCCGGCTGCGGTAAATCGACTTTCGCCCGTGCCATCATTGGTCTGGTGAAGGCTACCGATGGCAAAGTGGCCTGGCTGGGTAAAGATCTGCTGGGCATGAAGCAGGAAGAGTGGCGCGACGTGCGCAGCGATATCCAGATGATCTTCCAGGATCCGCTGGCCTCGTTGAACCCGCGTATGACCATCGGAGAAATCATCGCTGAGCCGTTGCGTACCTATCATCCGAAGATGCCGCGTCAGGAAGTGCGCGATCGCGTGAAGGCGATGATGATGAAAGTCGGGCTGCTGCCTAACCTGATCAACCGCTATCCGCACGAGTTCTCTGGCGGTCAGTGTCAGCGCATCGGCATTGCGCGGGCGCTGATCCTCGAGCCGAAGCTGATTATCTGCGATGAGCCGGTGTCCGCGCTTGATGTGTCCATCCAGGCTCAGGTGGTCAACTTGCTGCAGCAGCTGCAGCGTGAAATGGGACTGTCGCTGATATTTATCGCCCACGATCTGGCGGTGGTTAAGCACATCTCCGATCGCGTACTGGTGATGTATCTGGGCCATGCGGTGGAGCTGGGAACCTACGATGAGGTGTACCATAATCCACTACACCCCTATACCAAAGCGCTGATGTCGGCGGTGCCGATCCCCGATCCGGACCTCGAAAAAACGAAAACCATCCAGCTGCTGGAGGGCGAATTACCCTCGCCGATTAATCCGCCGTCGGGCTGTGTCTTCCGCACCCGCTGTCCGCTCGCCGGACCGGAGTGCGCCAAAACCCGCCCGGTGCTGGAGGGCAGTTTCCGCCATGCGGTTTCCTGCCTTAAGGTAGACCCGTTATAATCTCAGGGGCTGACGCAGGTCAGCCTTTTTTTTGCGAGGTTAACGAAGTGGGTATGCTTTCTGCCGCTCGCCGGCGGCTTTATCATTTGCTTTTCGATCAAAACCGACGTTCCGGCCGCCGCTTCGAAGGGCTGTGCGGACTTTTCGCCTTGCTCAGCGTGGTGGTGATATTTGTCGAATCGGGGCTGGGCACGCAATATCATCTGACATTAGATGAATGGCATTTATTCGTCTGGCTGGAGCTGATGGTGACCGCGGTCTTTACCCTGGAGTATCTGCTGCGTATTGCGACATGGCCCAATCCGCTCCACTACATTTTCAGCTTCTGGGGGTTTATTGACTTAGCGACCATCCTGCCGCTATACGTGATGTGGCTGTGGCCGGAAATTAGCCTCAATTATGTCTTTGCCTGGCGGGCAATGCGGGCGATCCGCGCGTTGCGTATTCTCAAACTGTTGCGCTTTATGCCTTCGCTCAATGTGTTCTGGCGGGCGATTGTCAGCGCGCGCCATCAGCTGATCCTGTTCTATTCGTTTATCGCCATTGTGATGGTGATTTTCGGCTCGTTAATGTACCTGATAGAAGGGCCAGAGTATGGTTTTACCACGCTCAACGCTTCGGTCTATTGGGCCATTGTGACCATCACCACCGTCGGCTACGGGGATATTACGCCGCACACGCCGCTGGGCCGCATCCTGGCCTCCATTCTCATCCTGATCGGCTACTCCATTATTGCCATTCCGACCGGGCTTATCACCACCCATATGACCAGCGCCCTGAACCGGCGGCGCCAGCAGCGGGTATGCCCGCAGTGCCAGCAGGGCGACCATGACGATAACGCCCGGTTTTGCCACGCCTGCGGTCATGTCTTACCGAAGTAAACTCTCGGCATAAAAAAAGCCTGCCGGGTGGAACGCGGCAGGCTTTTCACTGGCGGGTCAGCGTTATTCACGCCACAAAATATGACACAGCTT
Source organism: Klebsiella sp. 2019SCSN059 (assembly GCF_021739525.1). Taxonomy (NCBI): domain Bacteria; kingdom Pseudomonadati; phylum Pseudomonadota; class Gammaproteobacteria; order Enterobacterales; family Enterobacteriaceae; genus Klebsiella; species Klebsiella sp. 2019SCSN059. Next base: position 224,063 of record NZ_JAKKOM010000001.1, read on the forward strand.
GTGATCTTTCTCGCGGCACAGCAGCACGCGGGCGAAGATATCATTGATTTCCCCGCCGTCGGTATCCGCCAGGCCAATCACCACTTCGGCGAAGAAATCCGGGTTCAGATCGTAATCCACATGCTCTTCCCAGTCTGCGGATGGGTCGAACAGCTCGGCGCCGCCGCGCTCCTCAAACTGCAGGTTAAACAGAATGATGTCCGCCGGGTCGAGGTTATCGGCCGCCAGTTCGAGGAAGATGTCGTATGCCTGCTCAAGCGTTTCGTCTTCGGTCAGGCGGTTGTTTAAATCCATATCCATGATTGCTACTCATTCGGTATCTGATGGGCACGTTTTACAGCAACGGGCTGAAGAAGTAAAACAGTCGCTCGGCGATCCGCTGCCACAGCGGACGTTTTAACCAGAGACGGGCGTCCAGCAGGCGCGAGCGCGAGATATAGTCATCCTGAACCGCCGCCAGATCGCTGCCGAAGCCGGCGTCATCAATGACCAGCGTGATTTCAAAATTGAGCCACAGGCTGCGCATATCCAGATTCACGGTTCCCACCAGGCTCAGTTCGCCATCGACCAGCACGCTCTTGGTATGCAACAGGCCGCCTTCAAACTGGTAAATCTTCACCCCTGCCGCCAGCAGCTCGGTGAAAAAGGCCCGGCTGGCCCAGCCCACCAGCAGCGAATCGTTCTTGCGCGGTAAAATAATACTCACATCCACGCCGCGCTGGGCGGCGGTACAGATCGCGTGCAGCAGGTCGTCGCTGGGTACGAAGTAGGGCGTGGTCATGATCAAATGCTCTTTCGCCGCGTAGGCGGCAGTGAGCAGCGCCTGATGGATCAGATCTTCCGGAAAGCCCGGACCGGAGGCGATCGTGTGAATGGTATGCCCACTGGCCTCTTCAAACGGCATGATATTGACGTCCGGCGGCGGTGGCAGAATACGCTTTCCGGTCTCGATCTCCCAGTCACAGGAGTAGACGATGCCCATCGAGGTCGCCACCGGGCCTTCCATGCGCGCCATCAGATCAATCCACTGCCCGACCCCCGAGTCCTGCTTAAAGTAGCGGGGATCGACCAGATTCATGCTGCCGGTGTAGGCGATATAGTTATCGATCATTACCATTTTACGATGTTGGCGCAGGTCCATCCGGCGCAGAAACACACGCATCAGATTGACCTTGAGAGCCTCGACCACTTCAATGCCGGCGTTACGCATCATCGCCGCCCATGGGCTACGGAAAAAGGCCACACTGCCCGCGGAGTCGAGCATTAACCGGCAGTGAACTCCGCGACGGGCGGCGGCCATTAGCGATTCGGCGACGCTGTCGGCCATACCGCCTGGCTGCCAGATATAGAAGACCATCTCTATGTTATGGCGAGCCAGTTGAATATCGCGGATCAGGGCCTGCATGACGTCGTCAGATTCCGTCAGCAGCTGCAGCTGGTTGCCTTTTACGCCGCCAATGCCCTGGCGCCGTTCGCAAAGCTTGAACAGGGACTCGGCCACCGGGCTGTTATCTTCGGCAAAGATATGTTTGCAGGCTTTGAGGTCGTTTAACCATTTGGCCGTGGAAGGCCACATCGCCCTCGCGCGTTCTGCCCGCCGCTTGCCAAGATGCAGCTCGCCAAAGGAGAGATAGGCGATGATCCCCACCAGCGGCAGGATATAAATGATCAATAACCATGCCATGGCGGACGGCACAGCGCGGCGTTTCATTAGAATTCGTAATGTTACACCGGCGATCAACAGCCAGTACCCCAGAATGACCAGCCAGTTCACCACCGTGTAAAAGGTTGTCATAGATGTAAAATCCTTTTGAATGACGTTATGTGATGAGTTTACGCATCAGTATTTTTCTGGCAAATAAAAACGCAGCGAAAGCGGTGGTCAGTCGCCGGTAGAGGTTTATAATGGGGGCTGTTTTCACTCGTAGAGTCGTTGCAATGAAGCGTAGTAGAACGGAAGTAGGGCGCTGGCGCATGCTGAGACAGGTGAATCGCCGTAAAGCGCGCTGGCTGGAAGCCCAATCACGCCGCAATATGCGGATCCTCGCTATCAGGAAGGGACTGGTGAAACGGCAGCGTCATGCTCTGCTGTTTATCTTCCCCGACTGTTAAACAACGAGCAGAACAACGGCACCAAACGCGGTGCCGTTGTCGTTTTCCCGCTCTGCGCGGCATTCCCTTTTAACATCGCCAGATCGCCTATTGAAATATCTATGCGATGCCTGTCAGGGTATGACGGGGGATTATCGACAGAACGCCTTTTTCCGCAACAGGTATTCACCGCCGTGTGGAAGTCCGGACAGGGCGTGGGGTCGTCGATCGTTTTTCAATGTCATGCTCACTATCAGTGATACCCACCCTGAATAAAACGCACCGCTTTTGCGGGCGGTAATTTATTTGGCATAGGCTTCCGTGGATAACGTGATAGTCACGTTATCACTCACCGCCGGAACATATTTATCAAGCTTGAAGTCTGAACGTTTTATTACCCCTGTGGCATCAAAACCAATGGCCTGTTTTTTCACCATCGGATGCATATCCTGTTTATTCAAAGTGGCATGCAATACAACCGGTTTGGTGATGCCCTTAATGGTCAGGTTACCTTCAACATCATATTTATTGCCGCCTTTACTTTCCACTCGGGTGCTCTGAAAAGTGGCCTCAGGATACGTGTTGACATCGAAGTTCTCTTTGCCTAAAAACTCATCCGTTAACGCTTTGACATGCGTGTCAATGGTTTTGACTGGCAGCGTGACGTGCACAGAGGATTGCTCCGGGTTGTCTTTGTCAAAAGACAGTTTACCTGAAACATCAGAGATATACGCTGTAGGGTTAGAGAAGCCAAAATGGTTCCAGGCAATAACAACGGAAGTATGCTGCGGATCCAGACTATATTCTGTCGCTGCGGCTTGTGACACAGGAATATATAAGGCAAGCAGAGAAAGCAATGCGGTTTTTTTCAGGGTATTCACACAAAAATCCTCATAAGCGTCAGGTACATAAATGGTAGCCCAAAAAAATGCTGCACTTATTGAAAACATTTGTTATTCCCGTTCAATTTTTTTAATCAACCTAAAATCACCCTACAATTACTCTGCGTGAAGTTTACCCAGCGAAATTAATCGACTTTAAAAAATGATCATCTGCAACGTAAATCTGGTTGCGTAGTTTTATACGTTCATTCCATATTGATATGTGCCTGTATCAGCGCACTCCATTTATTTTCAGACGCTTTCAAGCCACCGCGTTTCTGAATGCAGTAAGATGGTGATATGGGGTCCCATACCTACGGAACGGGATATGCATGCTTATTTACTCCAGGCCTTTATATCTGTTGATCAGCATCTATCTCTCTTTAACGATCTTCTTTCAATTGTGTTTTGGATTTACCGGGCGATGTCAGGATGTGCTGGCTTGTAAAGCAAGCGCTAAATCCAATGCAAGACCTCTGTTGCAGACTGATTCAATACATTAGCAATTCAAAATCATGCCCGGCGTCGACGTTTGGTCAGCATTTTCTATGGCCGCAGAAGGCGAGGTGAGGGTCGATGATGTCGTCGAAGGAGAAGGGATGTGCTCATCTTCATGGCGTCTCCGGCGGATAACAGACAACGCTTGCGTGCGGTTAAAAAGGGCGACATTTTAATGTGATGTAGCAAAATGCGCCCTTTCATCTGATGGCCTGGTGCGTTGTTGTTAACCAGAAAAATCGAAGGGAATATTTTTCAAAACACTTTTTTGTACGGCTTCACCGAGACCTGGCGGTAGACGCCGGCGGCGATATACGGATCGTCATTAGCCCAGGCCTGAGCCGCTTCCAGCGATTCAAACTCAGCGATCACCGTTGAGCCGCTGAATCCGGCTGCGCCCGGTTCGTTGCTGTCAACGGCCGGCATTGGCCCGGCGGTAAGCAGCCGACCTTCATCATGTAAAAGTTGTAGACGCGCAAGGTGCGCGGGGCGAACCGAGAGCCGCTTTTCCAGAGAATCGGCGATATCTTCAGCGTAGATAACGTAAAGCACGGCAAAGCTCCTTATCATTAAACAGGCGAATTACGTTAAGTTAAACGACGATGGACTGCAATGCAAAGATGCGCCCCGGCGTCGAATGCCCCGCTGACGCGGCTTTTTTCCGCAAATGGTGGCAAAAATTGACTCAGGTTAAGACGGCTTATTGAATATGATTGCTATTTGCATTTAAAATCGGAGCATCATTTTTCAACAGAAACGACTATGAGCGCAATGACCCTTGATTTACCTCGCCGCTTCCCGTGGCCAACGCTGTTATCCGTGGCTATCCACGGTGCCGTTGTGGCGGGGCTGCTTTATACCTCGGTACATCAGGTTATTGAACAGCCTTCCCCGACGCAGCCGATAGAGATCACGATGGTGGCGCCGGCCGATCTTGAGCCGCCCCCGGCGGCGCAACCCGTCGTGCAGCCCGTTGTTGAACCTGAACCGGAGCCGGAGCCTGAGGTGGTCCCGGAGCCGCCGAAAGAGGCGCCGGTGGTGATCCATAAACCAGAACCTAAGCCGAAGCCCAAACCTAAACCGAAGCCCAGGCCGGAGAAAAAGGTTGAGCAGCCGAAGCGGGACGTCAAACCGGCCGCGGAGCCGCGTCCGGCTTCACCGTTTGAAAACAACAATACGACGCCAGCGCGCACCGCGCCGAGCACCTCCACCGCAGCGGCCAAACCCACCGTCACTGCCCCGAGCGGCCCGCGGGCGATCAGCCGCGTTCAGCCGACCTATCCGGCGCGCGCTCAGGCGCTGCGCATTGAAGGAACGGTGCGGGTGAAGTTTGACGTCACGCCTGATGGCCGAATTGATAATCTGCAGATCCTCTCCGCCCAGCCGGCGAATATGTTTGAGCGCGAGGTGAAAAGCGCGATGCGCAGATGGCGTTACGAGCAGGCAAAACCGGGAACCGGCGTGACGATGACCATTAAATTCCGTCTCAACGGCGTCGAGATTAACTGATAATGCAGGGCGGCGGACCGGGGAGGTCCGCCGTAAACCTTGTCTAACGCGTTTTTTCCATCAAGACATCGTCCAGCGCCTGCTGGACCGTCACCAGGTGCTGGCCACCGAACAATATCGCCCGGTTCAGCAGGGTATAAAGCTGGTAGATCGGCTGACGCTCGAGAAAACCAGCCGGCAGCGGTGAGACGGACTGATAGCCGTCATAGATCTGCGGAGGTTGTTCCGGGTGCATCGGCAGCATAGCTAAATCACATTCGCGATCGCCCCAGTAGCAGGCCGGGTCGAAGATGTAGGGGCCATCCGGCCCTAAGGCGCAGTTGCCGGACCACAGGTCCCCGTGTAGCAGCGAAGGTTGCGGCTGATGGTTGGCCAGCCGCTGCTGTACCACATCGACTAAGGTATCGATATCGCCAAAGTGCAACCCTTTCTCCGCCGCCAGCTCCAGCTGCCAGCCGATACGTTGCTCAGCGAAAAACACCGACCAGCGACGTTGCCAGGCGTTGGGCTGCGGCGTGGTGGAAAGATCGTTATCAAAATCCAGACCGAACTGCGGCTGATCGCTCCACTGATGCAGGTGGGCTAACTGCTGGCCAAGCAGGAAAGCGTTATGCGCATCCAGCGGACGGGGAGGGAGGTATTCCATGACCACGAAGCTGTAGTCGCGATCGCTGCCGACGGCAAAGACCTGTGGTACGCGAACAGTTTTGCTTCGCGACAGCAGCTCCAGCTGATCGGCCTCGGCGGTGAAGATAGGCAGGAGTTCCCGTTCGTCGCATTTCACGAAGTAATCTTTGCCCCCGAAACGCAAATGCCAGGCAGAATGGATCTCTCCGCCGGGCAGCTCGGTTTTCAGTTCGATTTCAGCGTCTTCGGTATGCCAATCGCGTAAAAGAGTACTGATTGCTTGCCACATGCTGTCTCTCCCCATGTTTTCCACCATATCATAAGGTTAGCGCATTACTACCGGGTAAACCTGGAACTGACGCACAACTGACGCTTTACGTTGCGCTAAACGCACTTATTGAGCTTTTAACCATTCAGCGAATGTGCTGACGGCGATCTCCGCCGGGCGGCCAAGGGCCGCTTCCGCCAGTCCGGCGCTAAGGGCCTTCACTTCCTCGGCTGCCTGGGCGCTCAGCAGGCCAAAGGTATTGGTGCCCAGCTCATGGGGAGTGCCCTCTTCATCATTGAGCGTCAGTACAAACCCTGCCCGGGTAAAATGGTTGCTGACCTCATTGATCTCCGTTAGCGCCTGTTCGTGGAAGTTCACGCTGACGACCCAGGCGGTAATATCATTGCTCATTTCTACACCCCGTTGTTATGCATGGCCTTTCCAGCATAGACCATCCTGCAAATATCGTGGCTCCCCTCCGCCAGCGCGGAGGGGCAGGGGAGATCAACGCCCGCAGAGATAATCGTAGATTTTTTGCGTATTGGCCTGCGAGCAGAGGCGGGTGCCCTGGTTGATGGTCGCGGCGCTACCGGCGGCAACGCCAAAGCGTACCATGTCTTCGAGGCTGGCGTTCTCCGCCAGACGTAAGGTCATGGCGCCCACCATGCTGTCGCCGGCGCCGACGGTGCTCTGGCTTTTCATTGGCGGCGGCACCACCTGAACACTGCCGCTGGCGTCAACCCCCAACGCCCCCTGCGGACCAAGGGAGACCACCACCCGGCGAACTTTACCGGACTGGATCAACGACTGAGCGGCAAGGCGAACGTCATCGGGCTGGCTCAGATCGCGCTGCACGAGGGCGCTGAGCTCTTTCTGGTTTGGCTTCACTAATTCAATATTGCCGACGTCCAGCGCGGCGGCCAGCGCGTCGCCGGAACTGTCGATAATGCAGCGCAGGCCCTGCTGTTGCGCATGCTTAACCAGCTGCATCAGATTTTCGACGCTGATACCTGGCGGCAGACTGCCGCTGATCACCAGCAGAGAGCCGGTGTCGATGGTCAGGACTTTCTCTTCCAGACGGCGGAATTCATCGTCTGTCAGCGCGGCGCCGGGCATCACAAAGCGATACTGTTCGCCGCTGGCGGCTACGTGAACGTGCAGGTTCTGTCGCGTCCAGTCGCGGGTTTCGACGGTCTCGACCGGCACCTGCTCATCGGCCAGCAGGGCGGCAAGGTGCTCGCCGGTGGCGCCGCCAATAGGGAAAATGGCGGTGGCTTTCCCGCCGAGAAAGGTCACGGCGCGGGCGACGTTGATCCCACCGCCGCCGGGTTCAAATACCGGCGCGCTGCAGCGGAGTTTCCCTTCCGGGTAGATCTGCGGGGTTTGGGTGGCGCTATCCAGCGAGGGGGCCAGCGTGAGCGTATAAATTTTGGTCATTCCTTCTCCTCCTTAATACGGCGACTGTACTTTATTTAAGCATGGCACGATGATCCAGGGAGGGAAAGGGCTGTCCCTGAGAGATTTGCAAAGAAGCCTGTATTTTCATTATGAAATAAAGATTGTTTCCGGAGCTGTCTTATTCAAAAAACGAAAGAGTAAGTGATTGCTATGTTATTCGTGCTTTTTTATAATTTGCTACCTTTCTTAGGACCTGCACTCCGCGATCCTCGCGAAAGTTTCCGGGACCCACAGGTCTCTTTTATGTTGTACGGACGCTAAATTCAATGAGCCGGCAAAGTGACGCCTGTTCATCATTTGTACTGTCCTAAAAAATGTATTTTAGAGAGTTATAATGAAGCTTTTAAAGACAGTACCCGCAGCGGTCATGCTGGCGGGGGGGCTTTTTGCGTCTGTTGGCGCAATGGCCGATGATTCTGTATTTACCGTCATGGATGACCCTTCCGCTGCCAAAAAACCGTTCGAAGGGGTGGTCAACGCAGGTTACCTGGCGCAGTCCGGCAACACCAAGAACTCCTCAATGACGGCCGATTCCACCCTGACCTGGTATGGCAATACCACCGCCTGGTCGCTGTGGGGCAATGCCAGCAACACCTCGTCCAACGATGAGCGCTCCTCAGAGAAATATGCTGTCGGTGGCCGTAGCCGCTATAACCTGACCGATATGAACTACGTCTTTGGGCAGGGCAGTTGGCTAACCGACCGCTACAACGGCTATCAGCAGCGCGATGTTCTGACGGCGGGCTATGGTCGTCAAATCCTCAACGGACCAGTGCATAGCCTGCGGTTTGAATTTGGTCCTGGCGTTCGCTATGACGAATACACCGACGGGGATACCGACACTCAGCCGCTGGGTTACGCCTCCGGAACCTGGGCCTGGCAGATGACCGACAACGCCAAATTTACTCAAGGGGTATCGGTGTTTGGCGCCGAGGACACCACGGTCAACTCAGAGAGCGCGTTAAACGTGGCGATTAACGCCCACTTTGCGCTGAAAGTGGCGTACAACGTCACCTGGAACTCGGAGCCGCCTGCGTCTGCGCCGGAGCATACCGATCGCCGGACCTCGCTCTCCCTCGGGTATAAGATGTAATATTTTCAGGCCGGGTTTCCCGGCCTGATCGTTTTAGATTTAGCAATAAGTGACATTATTTTTTCTGGCAATTCGTTTTAGTTTTTATAAAAAGAAACGGGCCTCCATCTTTTCTCCATTATTCTCCGTTTGCTGACAAATATTCATTCTATTTGACACGAAAAGCTAAATATTCGACGGACAAATATGTGATCTGGATCTATACTAAGAGTCACTGACCGAATGGCGACATTGTTCGGTCCGTCTTCCGTAATAAGAGAATAAACATCATGAAAAACAGCCAATTTACCATCGCAGCCCTGGCGCTGTGCGTGCTTTCCTTTGGCGCATCAGCCGCCACGCCAGTTCCGCCGTCGGGTAACCAGGACCATACGCAGGTAGGTATCGCCAAAGCAACCGACGTTGAGGCCGGTTCGAATATTGCCCCCGGTTCCCGTAGCACCGGACAATCCATGAGCGATGCCTTTAATGTGCATACGCTGGTGGCTGGCGAGTGGTCTTAATATCGCAGGCTACTGCTTCACGGGCGGACTATTAAGCCGGGTAGAGTGGTACCGGTTTAACGACCCGCGCTAAACATCACGCAGGCAATATCAAGGCGTCTCTTTTAGTTTGTCCGCATAATATCATCCGGTTTCGCTGGTGATTATTATCGCGTCTTCCTGGCGGATATTCTGCTTTTATCCGCGCGGCTCTTGTTTTCTCCACATTCCGCCATCATTTATGCTATTACGGCTTTAATCACGTACCAATGATGTGTAAACTACTCCCCGGTGTTATCAGCAGGCGGCAGCAGGCGGGAACGATCGCTCCGGTCGTGCTCCTCTTTTCGCAGAGTGAAGCGGGAACTGCGCCTTAACCTGATGATAATGATGATTATATAGTTTTGTATGTGCTCTTTCGTGTGGGGCACCACTGCAAATAAGGACATAAAATGCCTGTAATTACGCTTCCTGATGGCAGCCAACGCCATTTTGATCACGCTGTCAGCCCGATGGACGTCGCGCTGGATATCGGCCCGGGCCTGGCGAAAGCCACCATCGCCGGGCGGGTAAACGGTGAACTGGTAGACGCCTGCGACCCGATTGAAACTGATTCCACCCTCTCTATTATCACGGCTAAAGATGAAGAAGGGCTGGAGATCATTCGTCACTCCTGCGCGCACCTGTTAGGTCATGCCATCAAGCAGCTGTGGCCCAACACCAAAATGGCTATCGGTCCGGTTGTTGATAATGGCTTCTACTATGACGTAGACCTCGACCATACCCTGACTCAGGAAGATATCGACGCGCTCGAAAAACGTATGCATGAGCTCGCCGAGAAAAACTACGATGTCATCAAGAAGAAAGTGAGCTGGCACGAAGCGCGTGAAACCTTCGTGAAGCGCGGCGAAAGCTATAAAGTTTCTATTCTTGACGAAAACATTGCCCATGATGACAAGCCTGGCTTGTATCATCATGAAGAATATATCGATATGTGCCGCGGTCCGCACGTGCCGAACATGCGCTTCTGCCATCACTTCAAGCTGATGAAAACCGCCGGTGCCTACTGGCGCGGCGACAGCAACAATAAAATGTTGCAGCGTATCTACGGTACCGCGTGGGCAGATAAAAAAGCGTTGAATGCTTATCTGCAGCGTCTGGAAGAAGCCGCCAAGCGCGACCACCGTAAAATCGGTAAGCAGCTCGACCTGTATCATATGCAGGAAGAGGCGCCTGGGATGGTGTTCTGGCACAACGACGGCTGGACTATCTTCCGTGAACTGGAAACCTTTGTCCGTTCGAAACTGAAAGAGTATCAGTACCAGGAAGTCAAAGGTCCGTTCATGATGGACCGTGTGCTGTGGGAAAAAACCGGCCATTGGGACAACTACAAAGATGCGATGTTCACCACCTCTTCTGAGAACCGTGAATACTGCATTAAGCCGATGAACTGCCCGGGCCACGTGCAGATCTTCAACCAGGGGCTGAAATCCTACCGCGATCTGCCGCTGCGTATGGCGGAGTTTGGTAGCTGCCACCGTAACGAACCATCAGGCGCGCTGCACGGTCTGATGCGCGTTCGCGGCTTTACCCAGGATGATGCGCATATCTTCTGTACTGAAGATCAGGTTCGCGATGAAGTGAACGCCTGTATTCGTATGGTTTATGATATGTACAGCACCTTTGGCTTCGAGAAGATCGTTGTCAAACTGTCGACTCGCCCGGAAAAACGTATCGGCAGCGACGAGACCTGGGATCGCGCGGAAGCGGATCTGGCGGTGGCGCTGGAAGAAAATAATATCCCATTTGAATATCAACTGGGTGAAGGGGCGTTCTACGGCCCGAAAATTGAATTTACCCTGTATGACTGCCTCGATCGTGCATGGCAGTGCGGTACGGTACAGCTGGACTTCTCTCTGCCGCAGCGTTTAAGCGCCTCCTATGTGGGCGAAAACAACGAGCGTCAGGTGCCGGTCATGATCCACCGTGCGATTCTCGGTTCTCTGGAGCGCTTCATTGGCATCCTGACCGAAGAGTTCGCTGGCTTCTTCCCAACCTGGATTGCACCAGTGCAGGTGGTGGTCATGAATATCACCGATTCTCAGGCTGAATACGTTAACGAATTGACGCGTAAACTACAAAATGCGGGCATTCGTGTAAAAGCAGACTTGAGAAATGAGAAGATTGGCTTTAAAATCCGCGAGCACACTTTACGTCGTGTCCCGTATATGTTGGTCTGTGGCGACAAAGAAGTCGAAGCCGGCAAAGTGGCCGTGCGCACCCGTCGCGGGAAAGACCTCGGCAGCATGGACGTAAATGAAGTGATCGAGAAGCTGCAACAAGAGATTCGCAGCCGCAGTCTTCAACAACTGGAGGAATAAGGTATTAAAGGCGGAAAACGAGTTCAAACGGCACGTCCGAATCGTATCAATGGCGAGATTCGCGCCCAGGAAGTTCGCTTAACAGGTCTGGAAGGTGAGCAGCTGGGTATTGTGAGTCTGAGAGAAGCTATCGAAAAGGCTGAAGAGGCTGGAGTAGATTTAGTTGAAATCAGCCCTAACGCCGAGCCGCCAGTTTGTCGTATCATGGACTACGGCAAGTTCCTTTATGAAAAGAGTAAGTCTTCTAAGGAACAGAAGAAGAAGCAGAAAGTTATCCAGGTTAAGGAAATTAAATTCCGCCCTGGTACTGATGAAGGTGACTATCAGGTAAAACTCCGCAGCCTGATTCGCTTTCTCGAAGATGGCGATAAGGCCAAAATCACGCTGCGTTTCCGCGGTCGTGAGATGGCCCACCAGCAGATCGGTATGGAAGTGCTTAACCGCGTGAAAGACGATCTGGTTGAACTGGCAGTAGTCGAATCCTTCCCAACGAAGATCGAAGGCCGCCAGATGATCATGGTGCTCGCTCCTAAGAAGAAACAGTAAGGCCATCAAGAAACATTTCCGGTGGGCTTCGGCTCACTGGTTTTGTTCGCCTTTGTTTCGTTTATTAACAATGCGAAGTGGAAGTTATTAAAATGCCAAAAATTAAGACCGTACGCGGTGCTGCTAAGCGCTTCAAAAAAACCGGTAAAGGTGGTTTTAAGCACAAGCACGCTAACCTGCGTCACATTCTGACTAAAAAAGCTACCAAGCGTAAACGTCACCTGCGTCCGAAAGCCATGGTTTCCAAAGGCGATCTGGGCCTGGTTATCGCGTGCCTGCCGTACGCATAAGTCGTTAACGTTTAACTTTTTTAACTTAGAATAGATACAGGAGAGCACACATGGCTCGCGTAAAACGTGGTGTAATTGCACGTGCACGTCACAAGAAAATTTTGAAACAAGCTAAAGGCTACTACGGTGCGCGTTCTCGCGTATACCGCGTTGCCTTCCAGGCTGTTATCAAAGCTGGTCAGTACGCTTACCGTGACCGTCGTCAACGTAAACGTCAGTTCCGTCAACTGTGGATTGCACGTATCAACGCAGCAGCACGTCAGAACGGTATTTCTTACAGCAAATTCATCAATGGCCTGAAAAAAGCCTCTGTTGAAATCGACCGTAAGATCCTGGCTGACATCGCCGTATTCGACAAAGTAGCGTTCACCGCTCTGGTCGAAAAAGCGAAAGCAGCTCTGGCATAAGCCAGTTGAAAGAGGGAGCTTGTCTCCCTCTTTTCGTTTCAACACCATCAATACATTGACTTTTATCGGCGCAGGCTTTTCAATACAGGTCTGACGTTTCTTACCAGACAAGGTAATGCAAGCATGAATGCTGCTATTTTCCGCTTCTTTTTTTACTTTAGCACCTGAACTCAGGAGGCTAGCGCGTGAAAGAAGAAACGGAAAACAGCGCCAGAAAGCCTCCCCTGTGGAGGCTTTTTTCGTATATGGATTCGGAATATTAATTTCACTATAACCGGTGTCTGCACCGACATAATGAGGAAAACCATGTCACATCTCGCAGAGCTGGTTGCCAGTGCCAAGGCAGCCATTAACGAGGCATCAGATGTTGCTGCGCTGGACAACGTCCGCGTGGAATACCTGGGTAAGAAAGGGCATCTGACCCTGCAAATGACCACCCTGCGTGAGTTGCCGCCGGAAGAGCGTCCGGCAGCCGGTGCGGTCATCAACGAAGCGAAAGAGCAGGTACAGCAGGCGCTGAACGCGCGCAAAGCCGAACTGGAAGGCGCGGCGCTGAATGCTCGTCTGGCTGCAGAGACCATCGACGTTTCGCTGCCGGGCCGCCGCATTGAGAATGGCGGTCTGCATCCGGTCACCCGCACCATCGACCGTATTGAAAGTTTCTTCGGTGAGCTCGGCTTTACCGTGGCGACGGGCCCGGAAATCGAAGATGATTACCACAACTTCGATGCGCTGAATATCCCGGGCCACCATCCGGCGCGCGCTGACCACGACACTTTCTGGTTCGATGCCACTCGCCTGCTGCGCACCCAGACCTCCGGCGTGCAGATCCGCACCATGGAAAACCAGCAGCCGCCCATCCGTATTATCGCGCCGGGCCGCGTCTATCGTAACGACTACGATCAGACCCACACCCCGATGTTCCATCAGATGGAAGGTCTGATCGTTGATAAAAACATCAGCTTCACCAATCTGAAAGGAACCCTGCACGACTTCCTGAACAACTTCTTTGAAGAAGATCTGCAGGTACGCTTCCGTCCGTCCTACTTCCCGTTCACCGAGCCGTCCGCGGAAGTTGACGTGATGGGTAAAAACGGCAAATGGCTGGAAGTGCTGGGCTGCGGGATGGTGCACCCGAACGTGCTGCGCAACGTGGGTATCGATCCGGAAGTGTACTCCGGCTTCGCCTTCGGCATGGGCATGGAGCGTCTGACCATGCTGCGCTATGGCGTCACCGATCTGCGCGCGTTCTTCGAAAACGATCTGCGTTTCCTCAAACAGTTTAAATAAGGGCAGGACAGAACAATGAAATTCAGTGAACTGTGGTTACGCGAGTGGGTTAACCCGGCGATCGACAGCGAAGCGCTTTCCGATCAGATCACCATGGCGGGCCTCGAAGTGGACGGCGTTGAGCCGGTTGCCGGCAGCTTCAACGGCGTCGTTGTCGGTGAAGTAGTGGAGTGCGGTCAGCACCCGAACGCCGACAAACTGCGCGTCACCAAAGTCAACGTCGGCGGCGAACGCCTGCTGGACATCGTCTGCGGCGCGCCAAACTGCCGTCAGGGGCTGAAAGTCGCCGTGGCGACCATCGGCGCCGTGCTGCCGGGCGATTTTAAAATCAAAGCCGCGAAGCTGCGCGGCGAGCCGTCAGAGGGGATGCTGTGCTCCTTCTCCGAGCTGGGCATTTCCGATGATCATAGCGGAATTATCGAGCTGCCGGCGGATGCGCCGATCGGTACCGATATTCGCGAATATCTGAAGCTTGACGATAACACCATCGAAATCAGCGTCACCCCGAACCGTGCCGACTGCCTGGGCATCATCGGCGTCGCGCGCGATGTGGCCGTGCTGAACAAGGCGCCGCTGAACGCGCCGGAAATCACCCCGGTAGCCGCCACCATTGACGATGTGCTGCCGATTCAGGTTGACGCCCCGCAGGCGTGCCCGTGCTATCTGGGCCGCGTGGTAAAAGGCATCAACGTCAAAGCGCCGACGCCGCTGTGGATGAAAGAGAAACTGCGCCGCTGCGGGATCCGCTCCATCGACGCGGTGGTTGACGTGACCAACTATGTGCTGCTTGAGCTGGGCCAGCCGATGCACGCCTTTGACCGCGACCGTATCGAAGGCGGGATCGTGGTGCGCATGGCGAAAGAGGGCGAAACCCTGGTCCTGCTCGATGGCTCCGAAGCGAAGCTCGACAGCGATACCCTGGTCATTGCTGACCACAACAAAGCGCTGGCAATGGGCGGGATCTTCGGCGGGGAACACTCCGGCGTTAACGACGAAACCCAGAACGTACTGCTGGAGTGTGCCTTCTTCAGCCCGCTGTCCATTACCGGCCGCGCGCGCCGTCACGGCCTGCACACCGATGCCTCTCATCGTTATGAGCGCGGCGTCGATCCGGCCCTGCAGTATAAAGCGCTGGAGCGCGCCACGCGTCTGCTGATCGACCTCTGCGGCGGCGAAGCCGGCCCGGTGATCGACGTGACCAACGAAGCGACCCTGCCAAAACGCGCCACCATCACTCTGCGTCGTAGCAAACTGGATCGCCTGATTGGCCACCATATCGACGACGCGCAGGTCACTGACATTCTTCAGCGCCTCGGCTGCGAAGTGACGGTGGGCGAGGGCGAATGGCAGGCGGTGGCCCCGAGCTGGCGTTTCGACATGGAGATCGAAGAGGATCTGGTCGAGGAAGTGGCTCGCGTTTATGGCTACAACAACATTCCTGATGAGCCGGTGCAGGCGGGTCTGATCATGGGTACCCACCGTGAAGCCGACCTGTCGCTGAAGCGCGTGAAAACGCTGCTGAATGACAAAGGCTATCAGGAAGTGATCACCTACAGCTTCGTCGACCCGAAAGTCCAGCAGCTGATCCACGCCGGTGAAGAGGCGCTGATCCTGCCGAGCCCGATCTCCAGCGAAATGTCGGCGATGCGCCTGTCGCTGTGGACTGGCCTGCTGGGGACCGTGGTCTACAACCAGAACCGTCAGCAGAGCCGGGTTCGCATCTTTGAGAGCGGTCTGCGCTTTGTGCCGGACACCAATGCGCCGCTGGGCATTCGTCAGGATGTGATGCTGGCCGGGGCGATCTGCGGCAACCGCTACGAAGAGCACTGGACACTGGCGAAAGAGACGGTCGATTTCTATGATCTGAAAGGCGATCTGGAAGCCGTTCTTGATTTAACCGGAAAATTAGCGGATATCGAATTCCGTGCTGAAGCGACCACCGCGCTGCATCCGGGGCAATCCGCAGCGATTTATCTTAAAGGTGAACGCATTGGTTTCATTGGGGTTGTTCATCCTGAGCTGGAACGTAAACTGGATCTGAACGGTCGCACTCTGGTGTTTGAACTGGAGTGGAACAAGCTCGCAGACCGCGTGGTGCCTCAGGCGCGCGACATTTCCCGCTTCCCGGCGAACCGTCGCGACATCGCGGTGCTGGTCGCGGAAAACGTGGCTGCCGCCGATGTTTTAGCCGAATGTAAGAAAGTTGGCGTAAATCAGGTAGTTGGCGTAAACTTATTTGACGTGTACCGTGGTAAAGGTGTGGCGGAAGGGTATAAGAGCCTTGCGATTAGCCTGATCCTGCAGGATACCAGCCGTACACTCGAAGAAGAGGAGATTGCCGCTACCGTTGCCAGATGTGTAGAGGCATTAAAAGAGCGATTCCAGGCATCATTGAGGGATTGAACCTATGGCGCTTACAAAAGCTGAAATGTCAGAATATCTGTTTGATAAGCTTGGGCTTAGCAAGCGGGATGCCAAAGAACTGGTCGAGTTGTTTTTCGAAGAGATCCGTCGTGCTCTGGAAAACGGAGAACAGGTCAAACTCTCCGGGTTCGGCAACTTCGATTTGCGGGATAAAAACCAACGCCCGGGACGTAACCCGAAGACGGGGGAGGATATTCCCATTACAGCCCGGCGCGTGGTGACCTTCAGACCCGGTCAGAAGCTGAAAAGCCGTGTCGAAAACGCGTCGCCTAAAGACAAATAATCTGAACTAATTAAAAAGGCCGCATTGCGGCCTTTTTCTTTTCTGTCGAATCTTACGCTTTAACGGCGGTGAGCATGATCTCCACCAGGATGTCTGGTCGCGCCATCTCCGCCTGCACGGCCGCGCGCGCCGGGCTATGGCCTTCCGGCATCCACTCCACCCACGCCTCATTGAACGCGGCAAAGTCACGCTCGATATTTTTCAGCCAGATCTGCGCGGAGAGAATGTGCCGCTTATCGCTCCCGGCCGCCGCCAACAGGGCGTCGATTTTCTCCAGCACTTCGCGGGTCTGCAAGGCGATGTCCTCCTCGTTGCTTTTCGGCGTCTGTCCGGAGAGGAATAGCAGATTGCCATACGCAACGCTGGCGGAAAGACGAGGTTGAGGATGATTGCGAATAATTGTCATGCGGTTTGTTTCCATGTGAGACCTTCTAAAGAAATGTCTGGCATCTGATTGTCGATTAACGCGCCCAGCACCACCGCGCTGCCGGCGGCGAGGGTAAAACCGAGGCTGCCCTGGCCGAGATTCATCCACAGGTTGGGGTAGCCGGCGCGTCCCAGTAGTGGTGGCCCGGCTGGCGTTGAGGGGCGCATGCCGGTCCAGGCTTCGGCCTGGTCCAACCCCTCGAGTTCGGGAAAACTGCGGGAGACGATTTTTTTCAGCGCCTGAATGCGGCTCTCGCGCAGTGTGTCGCCGTCGTAGCCGATGTCCACCATCGCCGCGATGCGCAGCTGCTGGCCCAGGCGGGCATAAACGATTTTGTGCCCGTAATCGGTGACGCTGATGTCCGGCGCAATGCCCGCCTGCTGCGGATAGGGAAGGGTCAGGCTGTACCCCTTCAGGGCGCAGAGCGGCACGCGAACGCCCATGTGCCCCAGCAGCGGACCGCTGCCGTTGCCGGCGGCGACGACGTACTCATCGCCGGTGATGGTCCCGCGGCTGGTCTCCAGGGCGCTGACGCGTCCGCCGCGCCTGGCGAGCCGCTGCACCTCACAGTGGGTCAGCAGGCTGAAGCGGCTGCTGGCGGTGAGCTTGTCGATCAGCGCAACGCAAAATTGATGGCAATCCGCCGTTTCATCCCCCGGCGAATAAATTCCGCCCTGCAGCGAAGGGCTGATATGTTTTAGCGCCGGTTCCAGCTGCAGGCAGGCTTCAGCATTCAGCGCCTGCTGATACTGAGGATCTATCCCTTTTGCCGCTTTAGTAAAATCATATTCCCGGCGATGGATAATTAATTTTCCGCTGCGCCGCCAGTGAAAATCGGCAAGATTATCCTCTTCCCGCCACGACTGCATGACCTGCCGGCTGAGCAGCGACAGACGCAATATATGAGCGCCGTTTATTTTATTGGTCTGGCTATTACAGGCGCGCAGGAACTGCAGCAGCCAGCGCCACTGCTGTAAAGAGATATTGAGACGCATATTGAGCGGCGAATCGGCTTTGCCCATCCATTTTATCCCCTGCAGGGGAACGCCGCTGTCGGCAAGGGGGGCGACGTAGCGGTAACTTAATTGTCCGCCGTTGGCAAAACTGGTGGCGCTGGCCGGTTCGCCGTTGCGCTCCAGTAATTGCACCTGATGGCCGCGCTTGATCAGTTCCCAGGCCGTGGCCAGACCGACCACGCCGCCGCCGATAATGACAATGCGTTTGTTCATAACCCGATATATCCACCGCTGTTCAATTTATCGGGTTATGTCAAAGCATTTACCCTGGCGGCGCAATTGACTTTTTATGGTCAGGGTATAACCGCAGGTTAATCTCCTTGAGCTGCTGGCGCAGGCGCTGGCAGAGAAAATCGACGAATTTTTGCGCCATCGGGCTCAGGGAAACGTCGGCCCGACGCAGCAGGCAGAGGTTAATGGCCATCGGCGGCGTAATGGGATGGATCATCTCGGGAGCCAGGTTGTGCTGGGCGGAAAAGATATCGGTAATGCTGCAGCCCATGCCGCGCTTCACGAACTCGGTGGCCATGTAGTAGGTCTGGACATTCAGCCGGGTAGTGGAAAAGTCGCGACGGGTGGCGATGGCGGCGGAGAGCGAGTGCGGCCCCGGCGAGATCCAGCGCTGCTGGTCGATCTGGCTGATATCCACCGCTCCCTGACGATAATGACGGTCGATATAGACCAGCGGCACTTCGGCAATCAGGGTGGTAAGGATCTCTCCCTGCTGCACCGGCTGCAGCGTCAGCGCTAAGTCTATCTCGCGTAAATCCAGTTTTCTGACCAGCGTCTCGGTGTGCTCGGTGGTGAGCGTCATCACCAGGTTGCTGTTTTGCTGATAAAAATCGGTCACCAGCTCCGGCACCAGGCTTAACCCCAGGCTCGGCAGACAGCCTAAGGTGATTTTGGCGCGCGGATCGCGGGCCAGGTTATCGGCCAGCAGGCGCAGGTTATCAAGGTCCTGATAAATAGTCTGCGCTTTTTCGAAAAGTGTGATCGCCTCGCTGGTCGGCAGCAGCTTGCCGCGCACCCGCTGAAACAGGGTAAAGCCCAGCTTCAGTTCGGCGCTTTTTAACGCTTTGCTGGCCGCTGGCTGGGAGATATTGAGCGATTCCGCCGCCCGTGACAGAGAGCCGCAGGTCATGACGGCATAGAAGATTTCCAGATGACGCAGTTTCATGAACAGTTAACTCAGGGTTATAGCCTACCGATAAAAAGTCATTTTCTACTAACACTAAGTTAACATAAATTTAATCACCAATCAGCGCATTGGTTACATATTGTGCTGCTGGCCCCGCCTGATGGCGGAATAAAACGCTCTCAGAATCGTTTCCTTTGTACCCCAACAGATCCTCAGGCTGCGGCCAATAATGAAAAAGAGGGAGGATATTTTCTGAGCAGGCCCCCATACACCACCTGACCATCATGGTCGGATTGATTGGCATTAAGGAGTGTTATGAGTGACTCAACGCTCGCAGGCAATACGCCTGTCAGACGAAATATCACGCGAAAAAACGTTATTACCGGTCTGTTATTGCTGCTGTTCGTGTTGATTGCGCTGTGGTGCCACGGTCGACCGGGCAGCGAGCTTGGCCTGCTGGGATTTACGCCGCTGGTGGCGTTAGCGATATTATCGCTGATCGGCGTCGATATTGTGCTGGCGGTCATCTCCTCGATTATTATCGCCATGATCATGACCTCGACCGGTCTGCCGGAAATGGGCGCGATGCTGGCGAAGTCCACCGGGTCATTTATTGCCACCGTCGGGCTTATCATTATGCTCGGCGCCGGCGTGGGGGAAGTGGCCACCCGCACCGGCGCGGCGGTTGAACTGGTGAAATTCGTGGTCCACCGTATTGGGCTGTCGAGCCAGACGCGGGTCAAGTTCGGCATTGTGGTGTCATCGATTTTAATTTGCGGTTCGCTGGGCACCATGGCCGGCGGCAATGCGATTATTGTCGCAGTGATTATCCCCGTAGCGGCGGCGGTACGCTTAACGCCGCCGACGGTAGCCGCGCTGATGATGACCGCCGGTTCCGTTGGACTCTTTACCGGGCCCTTCACCCCCAGCACCGTGACGATCCTCAGCCTCGGCGGTCTGAGCTATCCGGATTATCTGCTGTATGTCGGCCTGCCGATGAGCGCCGTCACCCTGTTAGCCGGTTGGATCATGGCCGGACGGATCCAGAAGATGACCGAAGGCAAACTGCGCTATGAGGTCGATCTCTCGGAAAAGCCGCAAGAGGACCTTAGCGCCGCGCAGCAGCGCCGGCGTAAATTAAGCGCGCTGGCTTTCGCCGCGACCATCATCGTGATGGCGGTGGTTGGGGTGGTGATTAAAGCCGGCTTCAGCTTTGCGATTATCGTCATGCTGCTGGTGGCGCTGATGACCGGGCTGGTGGGCGGCCTGCGGCCGACGCAGATCCTGCAGGCGCTGTATCACGGCTGCGGTCGTCTGGTGTGGATGTTTATTCTCTACTGGCTGTATAACCCGATCCTTGAGCTGATGGATGGCCTGCACGCCTATCAGGGGCTGCTGGAGTATACCCAGCCGCTGCTGGAGGGGATCTCCCCGGCCTGGCTGTGCTTTAGCATCTTCGCGTTCAATATTATCGGCCATGTGCCCGGCGCGGCGGTAGCCCAGATGACCTTTACGCATAAAATCTTTGGCCCGATGCTGATGGCCGCCGGCGTGCCGCCGCAGGGGACCACCGCGGTGCTGCTGGCCTCGTCTCAGGTGGACTGGTTCGGGCCGTTTCCCTCATCGGACATGTTCGGCCAGATGGGGCTGGCGCAGTCTACACATCTGAAGTATATGCTCTATAACGGCTGGGCAATCGTGGTGGCGAACATCATTCTCTTCGCGCTGCTGTTTCAGATTCTGGTGTAAAGCGGGATGGTCGACGGGGGGGGGGCGTCCTCCGCGTCGACCTTTGGTCGTGAGGTTTTCCTTTTCTCACCGCGACACCCACCGTAAAATCAGCCTCTTGTTCCCACTGCGTAATGGAATCTATGCTGACTCTCGCCCATCTTCAACAGCGCCGAAGCCGGCGTTGGCTCCTTGGTTTAACGCTGTTGCTGCTGGTCACCCTGCTGATCAGCCTGTGCGCGGGGGATCAATGGATCCCGCCCGGCGAGTGGCTCAGCGCCAAAGGTCAGCTGTTTATCTGGCAGATCCGCCTGCCGCGGACCCTGGCGGTGCTGCTGGTGGGGGCGGCGCTGGCGCTCTCCGGGGCGATAATGCAGGCGCTGTTTGAAAATCCGCTGGCGGAACCGGGTCTGCTGGGCGTCTCCAACGGCGCGGGCGTCGGGCTGATTGCCGCCGTCCTGCTGGGTAAAGGCCTGTTACCGGGCTGGGCGCTCGGGCTGTGCGCGATCCTGGGCGCGCTGCTGATCACCTTTATTCTGCTGCGTTTTGCCCGCCGCCATCTTTCCACCAGCCGCCTGCTGCTGGCGGGGGTGGCGCTGGGGATCATCTGCAGCGCCCTGATGACCTGGGCGGTCTACTTCTCCACCTCTTTTGATCTGCGTCAGCTGATGTACTGGATGATGGGCGGGTTTGGCGGCGTCGACTGGCAGCAGCTGTGGCTGATGATAGCCCTCCTGCCAGCGCTCTGCTGGGTTTGTCTGCAGTCGCAACCCCTGAATTTACTGGCGCTGGGCGAAGTCTCCGCCCGTCAGCTCGGGCTGCCGCTGTGGCTGTGGCGTAAGCTGCTGGTGATGGCGACCGGCTGGATGGTCGGCGTGAGCGTGGCGCTGGCGGGGGCGATTGGCTTTATCGGCCTGGTAATTCCGCACATTCTGCGGCTATGCGGCTTGAGCGATCACCGGGTCTTGCTCCCGGCCTGCATGCTGGCAGGGGCAAGCGCCTTGCTGGGGGCGGATATTATCGCCCGGCTGGCGCTTTCCGCCGCTGAGCTGCCGATTGGCGTGGTGACGGCGACGCTGGGCGCGCCGGTCTTTATCTGGTTGCTGCTGCGCTCGCGGTGACGGGGATAGCGCGACGCCGTCTGCAGGGACGGCGCCGGCTCGGGCTTACCAGCCTTTGATCGCGTCGCCTTTGTAGACTTCCTTCGCTTTTTCCGCGACCTCACTGGTCTGGAAGGCGGCTTTCAGTACCTGAATTTTCTTGCTGTCCTTGTTATCCTCGCGGGCGACAATCGCATTCACGTAAGGGGAATCTGGTCCCTCCATGAACAGGCCGTCGCGGGCGGCCGACAGGCCCGCCTGGGCGGAGAAGTTGGTGTTAATGATTGACAGGCTGACGTTCGGGTCATCCAGGGTGCGGGTCAGCTGCGGGGTATCCACCTCCACAATCTTCAGCTGTTTCGGGTTGTCGATGATATCCAGCGTGGTGGGTAAATAGCCGACGCCCGGTTTCAGCTTGAGCAGCCCCTGCGCCTGAAGCAGCAGCAGGCTGCGGCCCAGGGTGGTGGTTTCATTAGAGATGGTCACCGTCGCTCCCTCGGGGAGCTCGCTGATATTTTTGATGCGATGTGAATAGGCGGCGATAGGGAAGACAAAGGTTTTACCGACCACCGCGAATTTATAGCCGCGCTCTTTCGACTGCGCCTCAAGGTACGGCAGGGTCTGGAAGGCGTTGGCATCCACATCTTTGTTGTTCAGCGCTTCGTTAGGCAGCACGTAATCATTGAAGGAGACCACTTCGACGTCGAGGTGATATTTATCCTTCGCCACTTGCTCCACCACTTTCCAGATGGCTTCGTCCGGCCCGGTATTGATAGCGACTTTCACTTTATTATCTTCATCCGGAGAGCAGGCGCTCAGCAGGGCGACAGAGGCGGCGATTAACGCCAGGCTAAACAACTTCTTCATCAACAAAACTCTCTTAAATTAACAAGTAACGAAACAATATTACATTCATGGAACACTGTACACGTAAATAGGTGCCTGCCCAATTGAGAGGATTTCATGTTGCCGACGGGCAGCGAAGCGCTGTTACATCATGCGACAACTCGCGGGGATTGGCAGTAGAATGGCGGGCGCTGAATCCGCTACAGTAGATAGGGATCACCTTCACCGGAAACCGGTTTATCCATTGAGGACAGGCTATGCAACATGACATTCTGAATACCGAAGTGACGACCATTGATGGCGAGAAGACCACCCTGGCATCCTTTGCCGGCAAGGTACTGCTGATCGTCAATGTGGCCTCCAAATGCGGCCTGACGCCGCAGTATGAGCAACTGGAGGACCTGCAAAAGCAGTTTGCCGGCGAGGGCTTCAGCGTGCTGGGCTTCCCCTGCAACCAGTTCCTCGGCCAGGAGCCGGGGAGTGAAGAAGAGATTAAGACCTTCTGCAGCACCACCTACGGCGTCACCTTCCCGCTGTTCAGCAAGATTGACGTCAACGGCGAGCATCGCGCACCGCTCTATCAAAAGCTGGTTGCCGCCGCGCCGAAGGCGGTGGCCCCGGAAGGTAGCGGTTTTTATGAGCGGATGGCCAGCAAGGGCCGCGCGCCGCTGTACGTGGACGACATTCTGTGGAATTTCGAAAAATTCCTCGTCGATCGCCAGGGCAACGTCATTCAGCGCTTCTCTCCGGATATGACGCCGGACGATCCGCAGCTGGTGGCGGCGATTAAAGGAGCGCTGGCGAAATAATGTCGTTTCTGATGCAGCTACAGGATGTAGAAGCGGCGGGGCGTCTGGCCCCGTTTTCTGCGGCCTTTCGCGCCGGGGAGATCGTTCACCTGGTGGGGCCGAACGGCGCAGGGAAGAGCACGCTGCTGGCCCGCATGGCGGGGCTGTCCGACGGCCCCGGCACGATTCATTTTAACGGACGGTTGCTTGACGAGTGGCCGGCGACGGAGCTGGCGCGCCGCCGCGGATATCTGTGCCAACAGCAGACCCCGCCGTTCGCCATGCCGGTGTGGCACTATCTGGCGCTGCACAGGCAGCAGCAGGGCGACAGCGCCCGGGTGAACGATATCGCGGCCAGGCTTGGCCTTGACAATAAGCTGGGCCGTCAGGTCAATCAGCTGTCGGGCGGCGAGTGGCAGCGCGTGCGGCTGGCGGCAGTGATCCTGCAGATCGATCCCTTAAGCAATCCCGCGGGTCAGCTGCTGCTGCTGGATGAGCCGATGAACAGTCTGGATGTGGCCCAGCAGGCGGCGCTGGATCGGCTGTTACGCGAGCTGAGCGCGGCGGGAATTGCGGTGGTGATGAGCAGTCACGATCTCAACCACACTTTGCGCCATGCCGGACAGAGCTGGCTGCTCTGCCAGGGGGAAGCCATCGCCTGCGGGGAGACCGCCGAGGTGCTGAACGAGGAAAATTTAACCGCTGCCTATGCGATCCCGTTCCAGCGCGTGGAGGTGGCCGGTCATATTATGCTCATCGCGTCACAGTAGCACGCAGTTATCTTGTCACTATATTGATAAACAAGCTAAATTATTGCGATAAAGAGACTAGGGACAGAGGGATCATCTGAAATGCGCTTCTGGTTCATGTTGGCGGCGGCGTTAATTTTAGCCGGCTGCAGCAGCCATCGGGCACCGCCGCCGAATCCTCGGCTGGCTGACTCCATTACGGTGGTGGCGAATCTGAACGAGCAGCTGCGCAGCTGGCGCGGCGCACCGTATCGCTACGGCGGCATGACGCCGCGCGGCGTCGACTGCTCCGGCTTTGTGGTGCGCACGTTTCGCGATAAATTTGCCCTCCAGCTGCCGCGCGAAACCCGCGAGCAGGCGGAAATCGGCACCCGAATTGATAAGCGCGATCTGCTGCCCGGCGATCTGGTGTTCTTCAAAACCGGCTCAGGCGAAAGCGGCCTGCACGTCGGCATCTACGATACCGATAACCAGTTTATTCATGCCTCCACCAGTCAGGGCGTCACCCGTTCCTCGCTGGATAACGTCTACTGGAACAAAAAATTCTGGCAGGCGCGGCGTATCTGACGTCATTCAGCGGCCGGAGGGAAGCGAGCGCTTCCCTTTTTTTATGCCGATAACCCTGCACTCCGCCCGTGTTAATCCGCTGTTCCAGGCACTACACTGGAAAGAGGAGGAACCATGACCCTTTCTTTTACCACCCACTGGCGGGATGAACTGCCGGACTTTTACACTTCCCTGTCACCGACGCCGCTCGATAACGCCCGACTCATCTGGCGCAACGCTCCGCTGGCGCAACAGCTGGGCGTCCCTGACGCGCTGTTTGCGCCGGAAAGCGGGGCCGGCGTCTGGGGCGGCGAAGCGCTGCTCCCGGGCATGTCGCCGCTGGCGCAGGTCTACAGTGGCCATCAGTTTGGCGCCTGGGCCGGCCAGCTGGGCGACGGACGCGGGATCCTGCTCGGTGAGCAGCAGTTGGCGGATGGCCGCCGTTACGACTGGCATCTGAAAGGCGCCGGCCTGACCCCCTATTCACGGATGGGGGACGGCCGCGCCGTGCTGCGCTCGACGATCCGGGAAAGCCTGGCGTCGGAGGCGATGCACGCCCTGGGGATCCCGACGACGCGCGCCCTGGCGATGGTCACCAGCGATACCCCGGTCTACCGCGAGCGCGTGGAGCCTGGCGCGATGCTGATGCGGGTGGCCGAGAGCCATGTCCGCTTTGGTCATTTCGAACATTTTTACTATCGTCGCGAGCCGCAGAAGGTTCAGCAGCTGGCCGATTATGTCATTCGTCACCACTGGCCGCAGCTGCAGGATGAAGCGGACAAGTACCTGTTATGGTTCCGTGACGTTGTCACGCGTACCGCGCAGACCATCGCCAGCTGGCAAACCGTGGGCTTTGCCCATGGGGTGATGAATACCGACAACATGTCAATTCTCGGTTTGACCATCGACTACGGGCCGTATGGCTTCCTTGACGATTTTCAGCCGGACTTTATCTGCAACCACTCCGATTACCAGGGGCGCTACAGTTTTGAAAACCAGCCGGCGGTGGGGCTGTGGAATCTGCAGCGTCTGGCCCAGTCGCTGTCGCCGTTTATCAGCGCCGAAGCGCTGAACGCGGCGCTGGATGAGTATCAGCACGCCTTGCTGACCGCCTATGGCCAGCGGATGCGCGACAAACTTGGCCTGTTCACTCAGCAGAAAGGGGATAACGATCTGCTCGACGGTCTGTTTGCCCTGATGATCCGCGAGAGAAGCGACTATACCCGAACGTTCCGCCTGCTGAGCCATAGCGAACAGCTCAGCGCGGCCACGCTGCTGCGCGACGAGTTTATCGACCGTGCGGCATTCGACAGCTGGTTCGCCGGCTATCGCGCGCGGCTTCGTGATGAACAGGTGGAGGATGCCCAGCGCCAGCAGCGGATGCAGGGCGTCAACCCGGCGCTGGTGTTACGTAACTGGCTGGCGCAGCGGGCGATCGAGCAGGCTGAGGCTGGCGATATGGGGGAGCTGGAGCGTCTGCATGCCGCGCTGGCCGATCCCTTCACCGATCGCGAGGACGACTACGTCCGCCGGCCGCCGGACTGGGGGAAACGTCTGGAAGTCAGCTGCTCGAGCTAACTCGCCTCGCCCCGCGCGCTGCGGGGCGATTATTTGGTCAGGATCAACTTCCCGGCGTGGGTCTGGCGCAGCAGATAGCGCTGGCCGCCATGCTCAATGACTACCCGTCCTTCGCTGCCTAACAGAACCCGACTGCTGATCTGTCTGTCCGTCGCCACGGGATAGGGGGCATTGTCTTTTGGTTTTTCAGCTGTGGCAGTGTTATCCATACGCGTCATAGCTCTCAAAATAAAAATCAAAGCAACAATGATAATCATTATCAATAATGTTGTTTTTGACGGCAAGCGTTATTTATCGTGTTACCGAATTTGGTAGGGGAATGGCAGAAGGGGATCGCCCACCGCAGGCGCGGCGGGCGGAGCGGTCACAGACGGGTGGCCGTGGCGGCCGCCAGTTCGCTCAATAAACGTTCGCTGTCTTCCCAGCTCAGGCAGGGATCGGTGATCGACTGGCCCCAGGCCAGCGGCTGGCCGGGAACCACTTTCTGGGTCCCTTCCTGCAGGAAGCTCTCCGCCATAATGCCGGCGATGGCGGTAGAGCCCGCGCGAATTTGCTGACAGATATCGGCGCACACCTCCAGCTGACGGCGATGCTGCTTCTGGCAGTTGCCATGGCTGAAGTCGACCACCAGCTGCTCCGGCAGATTGAATTCACGCAGCGCTTCGCCGGCGGCGGCGATATCCTCGGCGTGATAGTTCGGCCGTTTGCCGCCGCGCATAATGATATGTCCGTACGGGTTGCCGCTGGTCTGGTAAATCGTCATCTGCCCCTGCTTGTCCGGAGAGAGGAACATATGGCTGGCGCGGGAGGCGCGGATGGCGTCTACGGCGATGCGCGTATTGCCGTCGGTACCGTTTTTAAACCCGACCGGGCAGGAGAGCGCCGAGGCCATTTCACGGTGGATCTGACTTTCCGTGGTGCGCGCCCCGATGGCTCCCCAGCTGATGAGATCGGCGATAAACTGACCGGTCACCATATCGAGAAACTCGGTGGCCGTCGGCACCCCCAGCTCATTAACTTGCAGCAGCAGGCGCCGTGCCAGTTCAATACCGTGGTTGACCCGATAGCTGCCGTTGAGGTCCGGGTCGGAGATTAAGCCTTTCCAGCCCACCACGGTACGGGGTTTTTCAAAGTAGGTGCGCATCACGATCTCCAGCTGCGGCTGGTAGCGCTCGCGCATGGTCTGCAGGCGGCGGGCATACTCCATCGCCGCGTCGGTGTCGTGAATGGAGCAGGGGCCGATAATCACCAGCAGGCGGCGGTCTTCGCCGTTGAGGATTTTTTCAATGCGGCGACGGGAGGCCGAGACGTGGGCGGCCACGTCGGCGGTGACGGGATGGCGCTGGGCCAGCTCCGCGGGCGTTACCAGGCTTTCAATGCGCGCGGTACGCAATTCGTCTGTTTTATTCATTGGGGTCTCAAAAATCTGTTTCTTCGCCAGCGAAAATGCCGGGAAGTGATGCGCATCACGATAAACCAATCCCTGCTTATTGCAAGAGCAGGGCATGATCCTGTATAGGCCACGGGTGATAGCATAAACAAATTTTTAATAATGTACTAGTGTATTAGTACATCCTGCGATTCAGCCCCATGATGTCCATGATTTTTGTCGCTATTTCCTCAACGGAATAGTTGGTGCTGTTCAGGCAGGGAATTTTATTCTTACGATACAGCGCCTCCACTTCGGTCACTTCCATCCGACACTGGCGCAGCGAAGCGTAGCGGCTGTTCTCCCGGCGCTCCTCGCGGATCGCCGCCAGACGCTCCGGATTGATGGTCAGGCCGAACATCTTATGCTGCAGGGGTTTCAGCGACGCCGGCAGAACCAGATTGTCCATATCGTCGGCGATAAACGGATAGTTGGCGGCGCGAATGCCGTACTGCATAGCGAGGTACAGACTGGTGGGCGTCTTACCGCAGCGCGACACGCCGAGGAGGATCACCTGCGCCTGGTCAAGGTTGCGCAGCGAGATGCCATCGTCATGGGCGAGGGTGTAATCGATGGCGGCGATGCGCGCATCGTATTTGATCAGGTTCCCGGGGTTCAGGCCGTGGGTGCGGTGGGCCACTGGCGTCGGGTCGAGGTTGAGCTCCTGCTGCAGCGGGGCCACCAGCGCCTGAACGATATCCTGACAAAAGCCCTCGCTTTGTAGAATGATATCGCGGATCTCCGGAATAACGATGGAATAGAACACCAGCGGGCGGATGCCCGTTTGCTGATAAATGGCGTCGATCTGCTCTTTCACCGCCCGCGCGCGGCTGATATTTTCCACAAACGGCAGGGTCACGCTGCTGATGGCGACCGGGAATTGCGACATGACGGCATGCCCCAGCACCTCCGCCGTAATGGCGGTACCGTCAGAAATATAAAATACGTGGCGATCTACAGCACTTTCCATTTTGACCATCCGGTATAATGAGTTTAATTGCCTGAAAGCAGATATTAAATTTAAGCATATCCCTGTTTGATTTGTCTCTTCTTAAAATTGAAACACTATTTTTGTTTTTTATGAAAAGGGTGGTTCATTTTCTTTTTTTTGCCGTAATTTCCAGCGTTTTTTGTCATAATTCCTAAAAATCATTGAGTTATCTATATCGGGGGAACAGTCCGAAAAAAGAAAAAATAATTTGCTTGAACGATTCACCGTTTTTTTCAGCACCATAAATATGTCAGGATAATCTTGCAGTCGATCGTGAAATTTTTTTCACTGGTATTAAATCACAAAAGGATTGTCTCGATGTCCAACAATGGCTCGTCACCGCTGGTGCTTTGGTATAACCAACTCGGCATGAATGATGTAGACAGAGTTGGGGGCAAAAATGCCTCCCTTGGTGAAATGATTACGAATCTGTCCGGTATGGGTGTGTCCGTACCTAACGGGTTTGCCACCACCGCTGATGCTTTCAATCAGTTCCTGGACCAAAGCGGTGTTAACCAGCGCATTTATGCGCTGCTGGATGAAACCGACATTGACGACGTTTCCGCATTAGCGAAAGCGGGCGCGCAGATCCGACAGTGGATCATCGATACCCCCTTCCAGAGCGAACTGGAAAACGCGATTCGCGATGCTTATGACCTGCTGTCCGCCGATGACGCCGAGGCCTCATTCGCCGTGCGCTCTTCCGCCACCGCGGAAGATATGCCGGACGCCTCCTTCGCCGGGCAGCAAGAGACATTCCTCAACGTGCAGGGCTTTGACGCCGTGCTCGTTGCCGTGAAGCACGTGTTTGCTTCACTGTTTAACGATCGCGCGATCTCCTATCGCGTGCATCAGGGTTACGATCACCGCGGCGTGGCGCTCTCCGCCGGGGTGCAGAGGATGGTCCGCTCCGATCTGGCCTCCTCCGGCGTCATGTTCTCCATCGATACCGAATCCGGCTTTGACCAGGTGGTGTTTATCACCTCGGCGTGGGGGTTGGGCGAGATGGTGGTGCAGGGCGCGGTGAACCCGGACGAATTCTACGTCCACAAACCGACGCTGGCCGCTGGCCGCCCGGCGATCGTGCGCCGCACCATGGGGTCGAAAAAGATCCGCATGGTTTACGCGCCGACTCAGGAGCACGGCAAGCAGGTACGTATCGAAGATGTGCCGCAGGCGCAGCGCGATATCTTCTCGTTAACCAACGAGGAGGTGCAGGAGCTGGCGAAGCAGGCGGTGCAGATCGAGAAGCACTACGGCCGTCCGATGGATATCGAGTGGGCGAAAGATGGCCACACCGGTAAGCTGTTTATCGTCCAGGCGCGTCCGGAAACCGTGCGTTCCCGCGGCCAGGTGATGGAGCGTTATACCCTCCACGCTCAGGGGCAGATCATCGCCGAAGGGCGCGCCATCGGCCACCGCATTGGCGCCGGTCCGGTGAAGGTGATCCACGATATCAGCGAGATGAACCGCATTGAGCCAGGCGATGTGCTGGTTACCGATATGACCGACCCGGACTGGGAACCGATCATGAAGAAAGCCTCGGCGATCGTCACCAACCGCGGCGGACGTACCTGCCACGCGGCGATCATCGCTCGTGAGCTGGGTATTCCGGCGGTGGTCGGCTGCGGCGATGCCACCGATCGCATTCAGGAAAACCAGAACGTGACCGTCTCCTGCGCCGAAGGCGACACCGGCTATGTCTACGCCGAGCTGCTGGATTTCAGCGTCAAGAGCTCCAGCGTCGGCGACATGCCGGATCTGCCGCTGAAGGTGATGATGAACGTCGGCAACCCGGATCGCGCCTTCGACTTCGCCTGCCTGCCGAACGAAGGCGTGGGTCTGGCGCGGCTGGAATTTATCATCAACCGCATGATTGGCGTTCACCCGCGCGCGCTGCTGGAGTTTGACGACCAGGAGCCGGGCCTGCAGAACGAAATCCGCGAGCTGATGAAAGGCTACGATTCGCCGAGAGAGTTCTACGTTGGCCGCCTGACCGAAGGGATCGCCACCCTTGGCGCCGCGTTCTATCCGAAACGGGTGATTGTGCGCCTCTCTGACTTCAAGTCGAACGAATACGCCAACCTGGTGGGCGGCGAGCGCTATGAGCCGGAAGAAGAGAACCCAATGCTCGGCTTCCGCGGCGCCGGACGCTACGTTTCCGAAAGCTTCCGCGACTGCTTCGCGCTGGAATGTGAAGCGATGAAGCGCGTGCGTAACGACATGGGGCTGACCAACGTCGAAGTGATGGTGCCGTTCGTCCGTACCGTCGCCCAGGCGAAAGCGGTGGTCGAAGAGCTGGAGCGTCAGGGGCTGAAGCGCGGCGAGAACGGGCTGAAGATCATCATGATGTGCGAGATCCCGTCGAACGCGTTGCTGGCCGAGCAGTTCCTCGAGTACTTCGACGGCTTCTCCATCGGCTCAAATGACATGACCCAGCTGGCGCTCGGTCTGGACCGCGACTCCGGCGTGGTCTCTGAGCTGTTTGATGAACGCAACGACGCGGTGAAAGCGCTGCTGTCGATGGCGATCCGCGCGGCGAAGCAGCAGGGTAAATACGTCGGCATCTGCGGCCAGGGGCCGTCTGACCATGAAGATTTCGCCGCCTGGCTGATGGAGGAGGGGATTGATAGCCTGTCCCTCAACCCGGATACCGTGGTGCAAACCTGGTTAGGTCTGGCGGAACTGAATAAATAGGTTCGCCCTGACAGTACAGATCCCCGGCAGCGATGCCGGGGATTTTTTTTGCCGGTGTCAGGCCGCCCGGCGTCGCGATGCGCAGGACAAAAAAAAGCCCATCGTGGGAGATGGGCAAAGACTACACACAGCAATTCGTTGTTTCACTCAGGGGATTTCCATGCTTATAAATCAAGGTGTTGATTTATAACCGTGAGCTAATAGTAGGCAGCGGGGCCTTTGCCGTCGATCAGATTCCTCTCAATAGTTAAATTGTTGTGAAGGACCGGGAGGGTAAAAGTGGGTGAGGGGCGTACAAGGCTGGCGTTTTGCCGCCAATCAATAAATTTTGCTTAACAATTGTCCAGGGGGGAGACAGGCGGGTCCCCCCGCCTGACAGGGCATTACTTGCGCCCGGCCTCCAGCTCGCTGAGCTCTTCGAGCACGACATCGGGGTCTTTCGGCGGCGGCGGCACTTCGTGCACCCAGGCGTCATACAGGCGCCAGGAGACGGCCAGGAGCACCGGACCGATAAACAGGCCGATCATGCCGAAGGCGATCAGGCCGCCAATGACGCCGGTAAGAATGAGGATCATCGGCAGGTCGGCGCCCATACGGATAAGCACCGGACGGATAACGTTGTCCATGGTGCCGACCACGCAGCTCCACACCAGCAGCACGGTGCCCCAGGTGGTGTCCCCGCTCCAGTAAAGCCAGATAATCGACGGCACCAGAACCAGCAAAGGCCCGAGCTGGACCAGACAGGTAAAGATCATCACCACGGTCAGCAGGGCGGCGTAGGGCACGCCGGAGATGGCAAGGCCGATCCCGCCCAGCACCGCCTGAGTGAGGGCCGTCACCACCACGCCCAGCGCCACGGCGCGCACGGCCTGGCCGGCCAGCAGCACGGCGGCGTCACCGCGTTTAGCCGCCAGGCGCGTGGCGAAATAGCGAAAACCGTAGGCTACCTGCTCGCCGCGCCAGTAAAGCAGCGCGCTGAATAACAGCATCAGGCCGCAGTAGACCAGCAGCTTGCCGATGTGCGCCGCCTGACCGACAAACCAGCTCGTGGTGGTGCCAATGTAGGGGCGAACCTTGGCCATAATCGCCGAGCCGCCCATATCCAGCAGGCCATGCCAGGCGGCGTAGAGCTTATCGCCGACCAGCGGCACGCTGTTGAGCCAGGCGAAATCCGGCAGCGTCACATTTCCGCTGCTGATGAGTTTGATCAGCGGAACGCTGTTATCCACCAGGCTGTTGACCAGCAGAGCGATAGGAATCACGAATAGCAAAAACAGCAGCAGGGTCATCGCCAGCACCGCCAGCATCCGTTTGCCGAACAGCACGCGCTGCAGACGCAGCAGCACCGGCCAGGTGGCGATCACCACGGTGCCGGCCCAGGCGAAGGACAGAATAAACGGCTGCACAACCCACAGGCAGGATATGATAATCAGGGCCAGGAACAGCACCGACAGCAGTATTTGCGGTATGTCCCGAGGCTGATGGGGGTTAATCATAGAGAATTTTTACCTTTCCAGTCGCGCCAAAAAGCTGGCGCCGCGTAAATCCATGTACTGATAATAATATCAATAATTTTGCCGGGCTGATTTTGCACAGAAAACACGTGGGCGCATATGAAAAAAATGTGATAAAAAGTTGAATGCGCTACGCAAACGTTTAGTTAGCACCAACACAATATTTTCAAACACAACATAGTCAGGCAGGGTCAAGTGTGATGATCCCACAAATTTCTCAGGCGCCAGGGGTAGTTCAACTGGTGCTGAATTTTTTGCAGGTACTGGAGCAACAGGGTTTTACCGGCGATACCGCCACCAGCTATGCCGACAGGCTGACGATGGCCACCGACAACAGCGTCTATCAGCTGTTGCCGGATGCGGTCCTGTTTCCACGTTCCACGGCAGACGTAGCGTTACTGGCGCGGGTCGCCGCCGAACCACGCTTTAAATCGCTGATCTTCACCCCGCGCGGCGGCGGCACCGGCACCAACGGCCAGGCGCTGAATGGCGGAATTATCGTCGATATGTCCCGCTATATGAATCGCATTATCGAAATCAACCCCGAAGAGGGTTGGGTGCGCGTCGAAGCCGGAGTCATCAAAGATCAGCTGAACCAGTTTCTTAAACCCTATGGTTACTTCTTTGCGCCTGAGCTCTCCACCAGCAACCGCGCCACCCTGGGCGGGATGATAAACACCGACGCCTCCGGTCAGGGATCGCTGGTGTATGGTAAAACGTCGGATCACGTGCTTGGCCTGCGGGCGGTGCTGATGGGCGGGGATATCCTCGATACCCAGGCGGTGCCGGTGGCGCTGGCGGAGACGCTTGGCAATACGCCCTCGACGATAGGGCGGATTTACAACACGGTCTACCAGCGCTGCAAGGCGCAGCGCGAGCTAATCATTGATAAGTTTCCCAAACTCAACCGCTTCCTCACCGGATACGATCTGCGCCACGTCTTTAACGATGAGATGAGCGAGTTCGACCTGACCCGTATTTTAACCGGTTCGGAAGGGACGTTGGCGTTTATCACCGAAGCGCGGCTGGATATTACCCGCCTGCCGAAGGTACGCCGGCTGGTCAACGTCAAATATGACTCCTTTGACTCTGCGCTGCGAAATGCGCCCTTTATGGTGGAGGCCAAGGCCCTGTCGGTGGAGACCGTCGACTCTAAAGTCCTCAATCTGGCGCGCGAGGATATCGTCTGGCACTCGGTGAACGAACTGATCACCGACGTACCGGATAAAGAGATGCTCGGGCTCAATATCGTCGAATTCGCCGGGGATGACGCGGCGCTGATTGACCAGCAGGTCACCACGCTGTGCCAGCGTCTGGACGAGCTGATGGCCCGCAGCGAGGCGGGGGTCATCGGCTGGCAGGTCTGTCACGATCTTGATGGCGTGGAGCGCATCTACGCCATGCGCAAGAAGGCGGTAGGCCTGTTGGGCAATGCCAAAGGCGCCGCCAAGCCGATCCCCTTTGCCGAGGATACCTGCGTCCCGCCCGAACACCTGGCGGATTATATCGTGGAGTTTCGCGCGCTGCTCGACAGCCACGGCCTGAGCTACGGCATGTTTGGCCACGTCGACGCCGGGGTGCTGCACGTGCGCCCGGCGCTGGACATGTGCGATCCGCAGCAGGAGGTGCTGATGAAGCAGATCTCCGACGATGTGGTAGCGCTGACGGCGAAATATGGCGGTCTGCTGTGGGGGGAACATGGCAAAGGCTTCCGCGCCGAGTACAGCCCGGCATTCTTTGGCGAGGCGCTGTACGGCGAGCTGCGGAAGATCAAAGCGGTCTTCGATCCGGATAACCGCCTGAACCCGGGGAAAATTTGTCCGCCGGAAGGGATTGACGCGCCGATGATGAAAGTCGACGCGGTGAAGCGCGGCACCTGGGATCGGCAGATCCCTATCGCGGTGCGCAGCGCCTGGCGCGGGGCGATGGAGTGTAATGGCAACGGGCTGTGCTTCAACTTTGACGTAAAAAGCCCGATGTGTCCGTCGATGAAGGTGAGCAACCAGCGCATCCACTCGCCGAAAGGGCGGGCGACGCTGGTCCGCGAATGGCTGCGTCTGCTGGCGGATCGCGGCGTCGACCCCAATCAGCTGGAGAAGGCGCTGCCGGAGCAGGGCGTTAGCCTGCGCTCGCTGGTGGCGCGCACGCGCAACAGCTGGCATGCGCGCAAAGGGGAATATGATTTCTCGCACGAGGTCAAAGAGGCGATGTCCGGCTGTCTGGCCTGCAAAGCCTGTTCGACCCAGTGCCCGATCAAAATCGATGTCCCGGAGTTCCGCTCACGCTTCCTGCAGCTGTACCACAGCCGCTATCTGCGGCCGGTGCGCGATCATCTGGTGGCGTCGGTGGAATCCTATGCGCCGCTGATGGCCCAGGCGCCGAAGACTTTTAACTTCTTCATGAACCAGCCGTGGCTGAAAAAGCTGTCGGAGAAGCATATCGGGATGGTCGATCTGCCGCTGCTCTCGGCGCCGTCGCTGAAGCAGCAGATGGCCGGCCACCGCTCCGCCAACATGACCCTTGAGCAGCTCGAAGCGCTGAGCGCCGAGCAGAAAGCGAAGATGGTGCTGGTGGTACAGGATCCCTTTACCAGCTATTACGACGCCCAGGTGGTGGCTGACTTTATCCGTCTGGTTGAGGCCTTAGGCTATCAGCCGGTGCTGCTGCCGTTCTCGCCGAACGGCAAGGCGCAGCATATTAAAGGATTCCTGACCCGCTTCGCGCGCACCGCGCAGAAAACGGCAGACTTCCTTAACCGCGTGGCGCAGCTGGGTATGCCGCTGGTCGGCGTCGATCCGGCGCTGGTGCTCTGCTACCGCGATGAATACAAGCAAACGCTTGGCGACAAGCGCGGCGATTTTCAGGTGCTGTTAGTCCATGAGTGGTTGCCGAAGGTCCTGACCGCCGACGACCGTCCCGATCCGGGCGGCGAGCCCTGGTACCTGTTCGGTCACTGTACGGAAGTGACCGCGCTGCCGGCGGCGACGAAGCAGTGGGCAGAGATTTTTGCCCACTTCGGCGCGAAGCTGGAAAACGTCAGCGTCGGGTGCTGCGGGATGGCAGGCACCTATGGTCATGAAGTGAAAAACCATGCCAACTCGCTGGCCATTTACGCGCTCTCCTGGCAGCAGGCGATGCAGCGGCTGCCGCGTAACCGCTGTCTGGTGACGGGCTACTCCTGCCGCAGCCAGGTGAAGCGCATTGAAGGCAGCGGCGTTCGCCATCCGCTGCAGGCGTTACTGGAGATAATCGGATGATTTGGAAACGTCAGGCCACGCTGGAGCAGCTCAACCGGCTCGGTGAGGGAAACATGGTAGGGCTGTTGGATATTCGCTTTGAGACCTTTACCGACGATACGCTGGAGGCCACCATGCCGGTGGATGGCCGTACACAGCAGCCGTTTGGCCTGCTGCACGGCGGGGCGTCGGTGGTGCTGGCGGAGACGCTGGGGTCGGTGGCGGGTTATCTGTGCAGCGAAGGCGAACAGAAGGTGGTGGGGCTGGAGGTTAACGCCAACCACATTCGTTCGGCGCGCGGGGGCCGGGTGCGGGGCGTGTGCAAAGCGCTGCACGTCGGGACTCGCCACCAGGTCTGGCAAATTGAAATCTTCGACGAACAGTCGCGATTATGCTGTTCATCACGGCTAACCACCGCGGTAATATAAGTCATGACCGGGAGGCGAATAGCCTCCCTTTTTTCAGGGGAATAAGCGGGGCGGGGCCGCCAGCGCGAAACATGAGGCCAGCAGCGCTACCGCGCGGCGGCAAGAAATTATCTAATAAATAGATTATTACCGATCCAATCTCGTTATATATGCTACTCTTTTCAATACGAAATGCTTAAAGGTAACAAGAGGACGGTTAACCATGGGTATTCTTTCCTGGATCATTTTTGGACTTATTGCCGGTATTTTAGCCAAGTGGATTATGCCGGGGAAAGACGGCGGCGGGTTTATTGTAACCATTATTCTGGGGATCATCGGCGCCGTGGTCGGCGGCTGGATCAGTACCTTCTTTGGTTTTGGCAAAGTCGACGGGTTTAATTTCGGCAGCTTCGTGGTGGCGGTAATCGGTGCGCTGGTCGTGCTGTTTATCTACCGTAAAGTGCGCAGCTAATTTTCTGCATTCTGTTTTATTCAAGCTAACAAAAGCTGCCGCGATAAGCGGCAGCTTTTTTATTATCGCAGGACTCATGCAAAGCGCCCACGCCAGGGCTATTTCCCGTCGGCATCCTCCGCAACCGGCACCACCTCAACGTGAACTTCGTAGTGCTTCGCCTGACCGGTGGGGATCAGGGCGGTCAGTTTGTTAATGGTTTCCGCCGGCGTATCGGTCGCGACCGTTGCTGAAAACAGCACCGGCTTGCGCGGCGGAAACGGTGGCGGGAACGGCGGTTGGGGGCCATGACCCATCTCCAGCGGAGGACGACCGCCGTTGTCGACAACGGGCGTCGGGGCGTCGGTTTTATCGGCGGCAAACGCGCTGGCGGTGGCCACGGCGGCGATAGCGAACAGGGCAAGGAGAGCTTTTTTCATCTGGTATTCCTCGATTAACAAGTACCAAAAGAGTAGAGGGCGGCGGCAGGCGGGACAATCCCGTGCGGCGCGAATCCTCTGAATCTCCTTTATTCCTCGCGAATGTGAAGGTCAGATGAGAGCGGGTGTCATTGTGTTCGGGAGCCTCTTAATTCAGCAGTACGCTCATAATCAGCAGCACGGCCATGCACATCGACATAATACTGATATCAACAATCATTCTGTACGACAAAAGCTCCAGCTAAACGGGTACGACGGCTATGTTAAAGCACGTATTATAGTGGTTAAAGATTGTACCCTGGCATACATTCACACCACAAACGTTTATTAGCCTGACGTGGCCTGAACTGCCGCCCCTGACCATGGCATCATGACGATACCTCGAGCACACCTGGCGCTTAGCGGAGCAACATGAGGATAGCTCATGTTGCAATGAATTTAAGTCGCTTTCCCTCCATCACCGACTCTGGCAAAAATAGACCCATTAACGAATCAACAACATTTACCGGTTGAAGCGCGCCAGGTCTGACTCTGCGTCGCCTGTGGAAAATACTCCGCTTATTCCGCTTTATGCCCGACACCAGGATGGACAATCGCCATGAATAACGAATTTACCTATACGATTAAGCGCAGCCGGTTTGATGAAAATTATAACCCTGCGGAAAATACGCGTATTACCACCAACTTTGCCAATTTGGCCAGAGGGGAGAGCCGTCAGGACAATCTGCGCAATACGTTAATCATGATGAATAACCGGTTTAATACCCTGGCGCACTGGGATAATCCCTACAACGATCGCTATGCGGTGGAACTGGATATTATTTCTGTCGAGATGAATATTGCTCAGGATGCCGCCAGTTTTCCGGTGATAGAGATCCTGCAAACGCATATTGTCGATAAAAAAACCGGTGAGCGCCATGCCGGTATCGTCGGCAATAACTTCTCTTCGTATGTGCGGGATTATGATTTTAGCGTGCTGCTGCTGGAGCATAATAAAGACCAGAACCGCTTCAGCGTGCCCGAAAACTTTGGCGAGCTGCACGGCAATATCTTTAAGGATTTCGTGCAGTCCAGCGCCTATAAGACCAGCTTCAGCAAGGCGCCGGTGATTTGCCTGAGCGTATCCAGCAAAGATGTTTACCGTCGCACTGGCAACGAACATCCGGTCCTCGGCATTGAATATGCCCAGGAAGGCGTCTCGCTGACCGAGCGCTATTTCAGCAAAATGGGGCTGCAGGTGCGCTATTTTATGCCAAAACATAGCGTCGCGCCGTTGGCCTTCTATTTTTCCGGCGATCTGCTCAGCGATTACACCAGCCTGGAGCTGATCGCGACCATCAGCACGATGGAGACGTTTCAGAAAATATACCGACCGGAGATCTACAACGCGAATTCTGCGGCGGGGCAATACTATCAGCCCAATCTCAATCACCTGGATCATTCCGTAACCAAAATTGTTTATGACCGGGAAGAGCGCAGCCTGTTGGCGATAGAGCAGGGTAAATTTACACAACAACATTTTATCAACCCGCACAAGACGTTGCTTGAGCAATGGTCTGCTAACTTCGCGCTTTGCTAAACCAAAATAAAAGGCTACTGATTATGAAAACATGGCTTCCGACATCGACCGCCGGCAGTTTACCGAAACCTTCCTGGCTGGCGCAGCCAGAGACCTTGTGGTCGCCCTGGAAACTGTCCAGCGAAGAATTACTGGCCGGCAAGCGCGACGCCCTGCGTTTGTCCCTCGACGACCAGCTGCGGGCCGGGATCGATATTGTCAGCGACGGCGAGCAAACGCGGCAGCACTTTGTCACCACCTTTATTGAGCACCTCAGCGGCGTTGATTTTGCCAAACGCGAGATCGTGAAAATTCGTAACCGCTATGAGGCCAGTGTTCCAACCGTGGTGGGCGCCGTGGAGCGCCAGAAACCGGTCTTCGTTGAGGACGCGCGCTATCTGCGTCAGCTCACCAGTCAGCCGATTAAATGGGCGCTGCCGGGCCCAATGACCATGATCGACACGCTGTATGACAACCACTATAAAAGCCGGGAAAAGCTGGCTTGGGAGTTCGCCAAAATCCTCAATCAGGAAGCGAAAGAGTTAGAGGCCGCCGGGGTCGATATTATTCAGTTCGATGAGCCGGCCTTCAACGTCTTCTTCGATGAGGTGAACGACTGGGGGATCGCCGCGCTGGAACGAGCCACCGAAGGGCTGAAGTGCGAGACGGCGGTGCATATCTGCTACGGCTACGGCATCAAGGCCAATACCGACTGGAAAAAAACGTTGGGCTCTGAGTGGCGTCAGTATGAGGAGGCCTTCCCACAGCTGCAGAAATCGTCCCTCGATATTATCTCTCTCGAGTGCCACAACTCGCGGGTGCCGATGGATCTGCTGGAACTGATCCGCGGTAAAAAGGTGATGGTCGGAGCCATCGATGTGGCCAGCCATGCTATCGAAACCCCGGAAGAGGTGGCCGCTACCCTGCGCAAGGCGCTGGCGTTCGTCGATGCCGACAAGCTCTATCCGTCCACCAACTGCGGTATGGCGCCGCTGCCGCGCCAGGTCGCGACCGGCAAACTGCACGCTTTAAGCGCCGGCGCCGAGATCGTTCGCCGCGAGCTGGCGGCACAATAAGGCGGGCTGGCCTCCGTGCGCTTCTCCCGGTTAACTTCCTGAGCGGGCCGTTACCCGCTCAGCGTCAGGTTGCCGCCAGCGGGCGGCAGATCGCCCGCAGGGCCACGGCGCTGCACAACGGAAACAGCGCCAGCAGAAGCCAGGGATAGACCGCCTGCGGCGAGGGGGTGAGCGCCTGGTCCAGCATATGGCCGAGCAGCAAATTCCCGGCTAACACCGCGCAACCCCCCGCCGTGGCGAGCGCCCCGTAGTGGGCGCCCAGCGTCGACTCCTCGGCGAACAGCGGGATCAGGTCCTTGGCTGAGGGCACCAGCAGCATCTGGCCGAGGGTGAGCAGCGTGACAAAGCAGGCCGACGGCAATAATCGCAGCCAGCCTTCGGCGGGCGACGAGGCGGCGAATAACGCCACGCTGACAAAAGAAGCCGACAGCAGCAGAAAGCCCACCGGCAGAATGCGCACGGCGCCAATACGTCGGGCGAAACGGGCGAGAGGAAGCTGCAGGGTAATAATCAATAGCGAGGCCAGCATAAAAAGCGGCGCCAGATCCTGCTCACGGCCGCCGGCGCGTTGGATCTCCACCGGCAGGGCGAGGTACAGCTGGTTATAGCTCAACAGCCATGAGCTGTAGGCGATAATAAACGCGACAAAGCGCGGCTGACGCAAAGGGGTCCACCACGGCACCCGGCTGCGCGTTTGTGTCCGCTGCCCGTCGGCGGGCAGACAGAAAAAGAGCACCAGCAGCGCCAGAAGAAATAGCCCCGCGCCGGCGAGGGCGATATGCCGAAAGCCGATCCCGCTCAGCAGCCCTCCGGCCACAGGGCCGATAACCGCCCCCAGTTCACCGCACACCGCAAACAGCGCAAACCACTCGGCGCGGCTGCGGTTTCCGTTGGACTGGCTGTGGGTACCGGTCCGCGCCAGCAGGGCCTCGATCGACGGAGAAAACAGCGCTCCGCCGACGCCGGTCAGGCAGGCGCCGAGGATAATAGGCTCCAGCGTTGTGCCGCACGCCAGCAGCAGATAGCCGGCGACGCGAACCACGCAGCCGGCGAGGATGATCGCCTTAGCGCCATAGCGGTCGGCCAGCGTCCCGCCGATGATAAACATGCCCTGCTGGGAGAAGGTGCGCAGCCCGAGGATCAGGCCGATAAGCCCGCCGGAGAGCAGCATCTCGTCGCGCAGGAAGAGGGCAAGGAAAGGGACGACCGCATAAAAGCCAATATTAAAAACGAACTGGCTTCCCAGTAAAAC
Source organism: Klebsiella sp. 2019SCSN059 (assembly GCF_021739525.1). Classification (NCBI taxonomy): domain Bacteria; kingdom Pseudomonadati; phylum Pseudomonadota; class Gammaproteobacteria; order Enterobacterales; family Enterobacteriaceae; genus Klebsiella; species Klebsiella sp. 2019SCSN059. The sequence continues at coordinate 265,558 of NZ_JAKKOM010000001.1, forward strand.
GGGAGGCCAGAGGGTCGCCGCAGGGCGCAGGGAGAAGAGAGGCATATACGCCAAACCTAAACGATGAAATGAATGTGCTTTTTACCGTGGTACGGGGAGATCTCGATTTTGGTTTTCACCCGGAAAACGTCCCACAGCAGCGCTTCGGACAAAATCTCCTCCGGCGTCCCGCTGGCGAGGATCTGCCCCTGCTGCATCACGATCAGCGAATCGCAGAACATCGCGGCATGATTAAGATCGTGAATGGCCACAATGCTGGTCACCGGCAGCTCGCTGATCAACTGCATCAGCTGCATTTGATGGTGAATATCCAGATGGTTGGTGGGTTCATCCAGCAGGATCTCGCTTGGGTTCTGCGCCAGGGCGCGGGCGATATGCACCCGCTGCCGCTCGCCGCCGGAGAGGCTCAGCCATCCCTGGTCGCTTTTCTCCAGCATCGCCACCCGCTGCAGCGCGGCGGTGACCGCCTCGTCATCCTGAGCGCTCCAGTTTGAGAACGGCGAGTGATGCGGAATACGCCCCAGGCGCACGACGTCGCGCACCCGCATATTGGCCTCGGTCATGCCGTGTTGCTCGACGAACGCCACCCGGCGGGCGAGCTGCTTTTTCGCCATCCTGGCGATGTCCTGGCCGTCGAGGGTGACGCGACCCGCATCCGGGCGGCGCAGGCCCGCCAGAACCCGCAGCAGAGAGGATTTGCCGCAGCCGTTGGGCCCCAGCAGTCCCACCGTTTCGCCGCGCGACACCCGCAGCGAGACCGTATTGACGATGACCTTTTTGCCTGCCTTCCAGGTGATATTTTCAGCGCAAATACTCATCACTTATTCCTTGAGCGGTAGATAATCACGGCGAAGAAAGGCACCCCAACCAGAGCGGTCACCACCCCGACCGGCAGACTTTGCGGGGCAATCAGCAGGCGCGAGGCAATGTCCGCCAGCACCATCAGGATCGCCCCCGCCAGCGCGCTGGCGATCAGCAACGTCCGGTGCAGCGGGCCAAAGAAGAAGCGCATCACGTGGGGCACCACCAGGCCGACAAAGCCGATCGAGCCGGCCATGCTGACGATGGTGGCGGTGATCACCGCCGCGGTGGTGAAGAGGATCAGGCGCACGCGCGGCACGGCAATGCCCAGCGAAGCGGCGGCATCGTCGCCGAAGGTGAACGCGTCCAGCGCCCGGGCATACCACAGGCAGACCGCCAGGCCCGCAAGAACCACCACCAGGACCAGCTGGAATTCGGGCCAGCGGACGCCGCTGAAGCTGCCCAGCAGCCAGAACATCACATCGCGCGCCTGCTGCGCGCTGGCGGAGGTGCTGATGGTGTAGGCCGTGAGGGCGTTAAATAACTGCGAGGCGGCGACGCCCGCCAGGATGGTGCGCTCATTGCCGCCGCGCGCGCCGTTGGTCAGAAAGGCGACAAAGGCGAAGGCGGCGAAGGCTCCGGCAAACGCCCCGGCGGAGAGGGAGATCGCCCCGGCGCCAAGGCCCAGCACCACGATTGATACCGCGCCGGTGGAGGCCCCGGCGGAGACGCCGAGGACGTAGGGCTCCGCGAGGGCGTTCTTCAGGAGGCTTTGCAGCACGGCGCCGCAGATAGCCAGGCCGGCGCCGCAGCAGGCGGCGACCAGGGCGCGGCTGAGGCGGAAATCCCAGATGACGCTCTCGTAGATACGATTGAGAGGCACCGCGGTTAAGCCGGTTTTATTGCTGATAGCGTAAAAGACGTTGTGCAGCGGGATGGGCAGTTCGCCAACGCTGACGCCTACCGCTATCACCAGCGCCAGCACGAACACTGCCACGACGCACCAGCCGGTGAGCAGCATGCTGCGGCGCGTCTGAAGCACGGCGACGCTCATCAGTTAAGCCCCATTTTTCTCAGCTGTTCGCCCACCTGTTCCGCGCCGTAGAGGGTGCGGATGGTCGGATTCATCGCCTGGCCGTCCATCACCACGATATGGCCTTTTTTCACTGCCTCCAGCTGGCTGACGGCGGGATCGCTTTTGAGGAATTTGATCTTCTCCTCGGCCTTATCCAGCGCCCAGCGGTTACGATCCAGGCTTGAGACCACGATCACGTCCGGGTTGGCGGCAATGATGCTCTCCCAGCTCACCGTGGGCCATTCGGTCTCGGCGGTAATGGCGTTATGTCCGCCCAGCACGCTGGCGATAAAGCCGGAGGCGCTGTTTTTGCCGCCGACATAGGCATCGGCCGACGGCGAGGCGCTGGAGAACCAGAAGACGAAGGAGAGATCTTTTTTGCTTTTACCGAACTCCTGACGCAGGTCGGCTTCACGTTTTTTGAAATCGGCGATCAGCGCCTGGCCACGATCTTCCACGTTGAAAATGCGGGCAAAATCGCTAATTTCCTGATACAGCCAGGTCATGTCCCACAGCTTCTGCCGGCTGCCGTACATATCGCCGGTAGCCTTTTTGGTGGCGCACATCCCCGGCGACACGTAGCTGTTCACGCCGACGGTCGCGAGATCTTCACGCTTGGCGACTTTGCTTTCCGGCCCCAGCAGCAGCGGCAACTGGGCGGGAACGAAATCGGGATTTTGCGCCAGTACGGATTCCAGGCTCGGGATTTCCACCGTCAGGGTTTTAATCTTCGCGTTTTGCTCAGCCAGCTGCGGTAATACCCTGGTCGGCCAGAAGGCGCTGGCCACCACCTGCTTTTGCAGCCCAAGCAGCAGCAGGATTTCGACCGTATTTTGCCCCAGCGCGACCACGCGCTCCGGCGGCCGGGTGAAGGTCTCCTGATAGCCACAGTTTTCAATCGTCAGGGGGTAGGTTGTTGCCAGCGCGGAACTGACGGCGGTGAACATCAAGCCTAACGCGCAGAGGACCTTCTTCATTAAACGCTATCCTTGTAAACAGGCGAGTGGATGACCAGCAAATGGAAGTAATGCAAATGAAACTCATTATTGAGGCGGGGTTTTATACAATGCCGTATTTACAGTGTCAATGAGTGACTATTTCAGCAGGGAAGGAGTTACCCGCGAGGCGGGTGACTCAGCGCGCCAGTGGGCCGCGAATATACGCCTGCAACCCCTCGGCGAGGAAATCAAATACTCGCTTACAGGCGGGGCTATGGCGCAGGTCCTCATGCATCACCAGCCAGGTCTCGAGATACAGAGAAAAGTCGGCCGCCAGCACTCGCCGCAGGGGAATGATGCCGTCGGCAAGGGGCGCCTGGCAGATGCCGATCCCCGCCCCGGCGCGGATCAGGCTCAGCTGGGCGAGGTCGCTATCGGTGCGCATCGCGAACGCCTCGCGCTGGAAACGGGGGTAGCGCTCAAGCGCCCGGCGAACGAGGGGCGTGGCGCTGTCGAAACCAATCAGCGCGTGACCGTCAAGCTCCTCAGGCGTAGCGGGCCGACCCCGGCGGGTCAGATAGGCATCGGCGGCATGCAGCCCGAGCTCGATCCTGCCGAGACGCCGCGCGATAAGCTGCTCCTGCTGCGGAGCGACCATCCGCACCGCGATATCCGCCTCCCGGTGAAGCAGATCCTGAAACCGATTGGAGAGCATCAGTTCGATGACGATATTCGGGCACGCCTGCCTGAGCCGGGCAATCAGCGGCGGCAGCACCTCGGCGCCGACCACCTCGCTGGCGGCCACGCGCACCACGCCACGCAGATCGGTTCTGTCGCGACTAAAGTTGGCCGCCGTGCGTGCCAGCGCCCGGGCGGTGTTGGCCATCGCCTCGGCGTGCACCCGCAGCGCCAGCGCCGCGTCGGTCGCCAGCAGGCCGGTCTGCGAACGGGTAAATAAGGCCTGGCCGAGGGCGGCTTCCAGCCCGGCGATATGGCGCCCCGCCGTCGGCTGGGTGATGTTCAAAGTGCGCGATGCGCCCGATAAAGAGCCTTCCTGCAGGACGGCGAGAAAGGTTCGGTACCACTCCCAGGGAATAGAGGTATTCATACAAAAATGTATAGCCGCTCGATGATGATATGCAATTTCATTTGATATGAGCCGCAGGTAGGCTGTCAAGCATCCATTAGCGAACGGGGAAAGACGATGAACAGCAGCGGCAAGGTCCTTATTCTGGGAGCAAGCGGGGGCATCGGCGGGGAAGTGGCCCGCCGGCTGGCGGCGGACAACTGGCAGGTTCGGGCGCTGAAGCGCGGCGCCCAGGTGCGCGATCCCGAGGAGGGGATGCAGTGGATAGCCGGCGACGCGCTGGATGCCGGGCAGGTGGCTGCGGCGGCTGCCGGTTGCGACGTGATCGTCCATGCGGTCAATCCGCCGGGCTACCGACACTGGCGGCAACAGGTACTGCCTATGCTGCGCAACACCCTGCAGGCCGCCGAACAGCAGCGGGCGTTAGTTGTCCTGCCCGGCACGGTCTATAACTATGGACCGGATGCCTTTCCGCTGATTGCGGAAGAGGCCGCACAACAGCCGGTGACCCGCAAAGGCGCCATCCGGGTGGAGATGGAGCAGGCGCTGGAGGATTATGTGCAGCGCGGCGGCCGGGCGTTGATTGTCCGGGCGGGGGATTTTTTTGGTCCGCGCGCCGGGAATAGCTGGTTTTCCCAGGGGCTGATCAGGCCCGGTCAGCTTCCCGGCGTCATTCGCCGCCCGGGGGCGATCGGCGTGGGGCATCAGTGGGCCTGGCTGCCCGACGTCGCCGCCACCATCGCCGCGCTGCTGGCCCGCAGGCATGAGCTTGAGCCGTTTGCCCGCTTCCATATGCAGGGCCACTGGGACCCGGACGGCAGCGAAATGAGCCAGGCGATCCAGCGGGTGGTCGCCCGCTATGGCGGCAGGGCGGTAGTGAAGTCCTTTCCCTGGTGGCTGGTGAAGCTGGCGGCGCCCTTCAACGCCACCCTGCGCGAAATGGTCGAGATGCACTATCTCTGGCGTCTGCCGGTACGCCTGCGCAACGATAAGCTGGTGGCCTTTTTAGGCGCGGAGCCGCATACCCCGCTCGATCGTGCCGTACATATGACGCTGCAAGGCCTGGGCTGTCTGCCCGCCGGCGCGATAAATAATGAGGCGCGTGAGGCGTAACGCGGCGAGAGAGAGGATCAGATCGGGGCGTTATTGTGACCAAATCATAATAACGTCACTCGTTGTCAAACGATAGCGATCGCATTAAGCTAAACGGATGACGAAAAATACCCCCAACCCAGCAAGCCGTGGCCCCCTTGACCACAGCGTTCGCGACCAGATTCTTGACGCGGCCATGGCGCACTTTAGTCGCTATGGCTATGAAAAGACCACGGTCACCGATCTCGCCAAAGCAATAGGCTTTTCCAAAGCCTATATCTACAAGTTTTTCGACTCCAAGCAGGCGATTGGCGAGGCAATCTGCGCCAGCCGGCTGGAGAAGATCATGGTGGCCGTCAGCGAGGCCATCGCCGATGCCCCCTCCGCCAGTGAAAAGCTGCGCCGCCTCTTCCGGGCGCTGACCGAGGCCGGCAGTGAACTGTTTTTCGAGGATCGCAAACTGTACGACATCGCCGCCGTCGCGGCGCGCGATAAATGGCCCTCAACGGAGCAGTATGCCGGTCATCTGCAGCAGCTGATTGGTCAAATTCTTGTCGAAGGCCGCCAGGCGGGCGAGTTCGAGCGCAAAACTCCGCTGGATGAGGCGACCCTGGCGGTCTATATGGTGATGTGTCCTTTCATCAACCCGGTGCAGCTGCAATACAATCTCGACACCGCGCCTACCGCGGCGGTGCTGCTTGCCTCCCTCATCCTGAGAAGTCTCTCCCTCTGATTAGTGACTATTGACTTTATTGGTCACTCGTCTGAGAATGCGCTCACCAACCGGTCTTTTCATTAAGGTGACCCATGCTCAGGCTCAACGCCGTCCATTTTGCCGTCTGCCTCCTGCCGTTGGCCCTCACGGGCTGCGGCGAACCTGCCGACCATGACGATCCCCGCACGCAGCCGCCGTTGGTGCGGGTGGCCACCGTCGAGCGCGCGGAGGCCAGCTCGCGAGCCTTTACCGGCGTGGTGGTGGCTCGTACCCAAAGCGACCTCGGCTTCAGGGTGGCGGGAAAAGTCCTTGAACGGCTGGTAGAGACAGGGCAGAGCGTCCGGCGCGGTCAACTGCTGTTGCGCCTGGATCCGGCTGATCTTGCCCTGCAGGCGCAGTCCCAACAGCGGGCGGTCGACGCCGCGCGGGCACGAGCCAAAAAGGCGGCTAACGATCTGGCCCGCTATCGCGGCCTGGTGGCCAGCGGCGCCGTCTCGGCGGCGGAGTTCGATCAGATCAACGCGGCGGCAGAGGCGGCGAGAGCCGACCTCAGCGCGGCTCAGGCGCAGGCAAACGTGGCGCAAAACGCCACCGGCTATGCTGGACTGCTGGCGGATGCTGACGGCGTGGTGGTGGAAACGCTCGCCGAGCCGGGGCAGGTGGTCAGCGCCGGGCAGGTGGTGATCCGCCTGGCCCGGGCGGGGCAGCGCGAAGCGCGGGTGCAGCTTCCGGAGACGCTGCGCCCGGCGGTCGGCAGCGAGGCGCTGGCGACACGCTATGGCAGCGAATCTCAGCCGGTCACCGCAACCCTGCGCCTGCTTTCGGACGCAGCTGACGCCGCCACCCGCACCTTTGAAGCGCGCTATGTGCTGAACGGGGCGCTGGCGAACGCCCCGCTGGGGTCTACCGTAACCCTGCGCATCGGCAACGACCAGGGGCCAGGCGAGGTGCTGGAGGTGCCCCTGGCGTCGGTCTACGATCCGGGCAACGGCCCTGGCGTCTGGCGCGTTGCCTCCCGCCCGGCCACCGTCTCCTGGCAACCGGTGACGGTGGTCGGCCTGAATGATGAAACGGCGCGAGTGACCGGTCCGCTGAAGCCCGGGGAGCCGATCGTCGCTCTGGGCGCCCATCTTCTGCACCAGGGCGAGACGGTGCGGCTGGCGGAACGACGCGAGCATACTGCCGTCGGGAGCCAGCCATGAGCGACGGACGTTTTAATCTCTCCGCGCTGGCCGTCCGCGAGCGGTCGGTGACCCTGTTTTTGATTATCCTTATTTCGGTTGCCGGGCTGGTGGCCTTCTTCGGGCTCGGGCGGGCGGAAGATCCGCCCTTCACGGTCAAGCAAATGACGGTCATCACCGTCTGGCCGGGCGCCACCGCGCTGGAGATGCAGGATCAGGTCGCCGAGCCGCTGGAGAAACGGCTCCAGGAGCTGAAGTGGTACGATCGCACCGAGACCTATACCCGCCCCGGGATGGCGTTGATCACCTTATCGCTGCAGGATCAGACCCCGCCTTCCGAGGTGCCGGAGCAGTTTTATCAGGCGCGCAAGAAGCTGGGCGATGAGGCGAAAAACCTGCCTGCCGGCGTCTCCGGTCCGATGATGAATGACGAATTCGCCGATGTCACCTTTGCCCTTTTTGCGCTGAAGGCGCGGGGAGAGCCGCCCCGGCAGCTGGTGCGTGATGCCGAAGCCCTGCGCCAGCAGCTGCTGCATGTTCCCGGGGTGAAAAAAGTGAATATTCTCGGCGAACAGGCGGAGCGCATTTATCTCGCGTTTTCTCATGACCGTCTTGCCACCCTGGGGCTCTCGCCGGAGGCGATTTTTGCCGCGCTGAACAATCAGAATGTGCTGACCGCGGCCGGGGCTATCGAGACCCGCGGCGGGCAGATCTTTATCCGCCTCGACGGGGCGTTCGACCGCCTGCAGCAGATCCGCGACACGCCGATAATTGCCGGGGGCAGAACGCTGAAGCTCGCCGATGTCGCCACGGTTGAGCGGGGGTATGAAGATCCCGCCACCTTCCTGATCCGCAATCAGGGCGAACCGGCGCTGCTGCTCGGCGTGGTGATGCGCGAGGGCTGGAATGGCCTGGCGCTGGGGAAAGCGCTGGACGCCGAAACGGCCAGCATCAATCAGAGCCTGCCGCTCGGCATGTCGTTGACGAAAGTGACCGATCAGTCGGTGAATATCAGCGCCGCGGTCGATGAGTTCATGATCAAATTCTTTGTCGCCCTGCTGGTGGTGATGGCGGTGTGCTTTGTCAGCATGGGGTGGCGCGTGGGGGTGGTGGTCGCGGCGGCGGTGCCGCTCACCCTGGCCGTAGTGTTTGTGATGATGGCGGCCACCGGCAAAAACTTCGACCGCATCACCCTCGGGTCGCTGATCCTCGCCCTGGGGCTGCTGGTGGATGATGCCATTATCGCCATCGAAATGATGGTGGTCAAAATGGAGGAGGGGTACGACCGCCTCAAAGCCTCGGCTTATGCCTGGAGCCATACCGCGGCGCCGATGCTGGCCGGCACCCTGGTGACGGCGGTGGGCTTTATGCCCAACGGGTTTGCGCAATCCACCGCCGGGGAGTATGCCAGCAATGTGTTCTGGATCGTCGGTATCGCGCTGATTGCCTCCTGGATTGTGGCGGTGATTTTTACCCCCTGGCTGGGCGTGCACCTGCTGCCGGAGAGGAAGTCCGCGGCGGCGGGCCACGCCGCGCTGTATGACACCCCACGCTATCAGGGCTTTCGCCGGCTGCTGACCCGGGTTATCGCCCGCAAATGGCGCGTGGCCGCCGGGGTGGTGGTGCTGTTTATGGTGGCGTTACTGGGAATGAGCGTGGTGAAAAAGCAGTTTTTCCCCACCTCCGATCGCCCGGAAGTGCTGGTTGAGGTGCAGATGCCTTACGGGTCGTCGATTATCCAGACCAGCGCCGCGACGGCGAATATTGAGCGCTGGCTGCAGCTGCAGCCGGAGGCGAAGATTGTCACCAGCTATATCGGCCAGGGCGCGCCGCGCTTTTACCTGGCGATGGCCCCGGAGTTGCCGGACCCCTCCTTTGCCAAACTGGTGGTATTGACCGACGGTCCGGCCTCTCGCGAGGCGCTTAAGCTGCGGCTGCGGGAGGCGGTGGCTAATGGCCTGGCGCCGCAGGCGCGGGTGCGCGTCACGCAGCTGGTTTTTGGTCCTTATTCGCCGTATCCGGTCGCCTGGCGGGTGATGGGGCCCGATCCGCATACCCTGCGCGACATCGCCGATCGGGTGAAATCGGTGCTGCAGGCCAGTCCGCTGATGCGCACCGTCAATAGCGACTGGGGTTCGCGCGTGCCGGTGATGCATTTCAGCCTCAATCAGGACCGGCTGCAGGCGAGTGGGCTCAGCTCCCAGGCCGTCGCCCGGCAGCTGCAGTTCCTGCTGTCAGGGATCCCCATCACCACCGTCCGGGAAGATATTCGCGCCGTGCAGGTCATCGGCCGCGCGGCGGGGGATATCCGTCTGGATCCGGCAAAAATCGCCGATTTCACCCTGGTGGGCAGCGACGGGCAGCGAGTTCCCTTGTCGCAGATCGGTGAAGTCGAGATCAGGATGGAAGAACCCCTGCTCCGTCGTCGCGACCGCACGCCGACCATTACCGTCCGGGGCGATGTCGCGGATAACCTGCAGCCGCCGGATGTCTCCACCGCGCTGATGACGTCGCTGCAGCCCATTATCGACTCCCTGCCGCCGGGGTATCGCATCGAGACGGCGGGGTCAATCGAGGAGTCCGGCAAAGCCACCCGGGCGATGGTGCCGTTATTTCCGATCATGATCGCCCTCACGCTGCTGATCATTATCCTGCAGGTGCGCTCCCTGTCGGCGATGGTCATGGTCTTCCTGACCGCCCCGCTGGGGCTGATTGGCGTGGTGCCGACGCTGCTGCTGTTCAATCAGCCGTTTGGCATCAATGCCCTTGTGGGCCTGATCGCCCTGTCGGGGATCCTGATGCGAAATACGCTGATCCTGATTGGTCAAATCCACCATAACCAGCAGGCGGGGCTCGATCCGTTCCACGCGGTGGTGGAGGCGACGGTGCAGCGAGCCCGTCCGGTTCTGCTGACCGCGCTGGCGGCGATCCTGGCGTTCATTCCGCTGACGCATTCGGTTTTCTGGGGGACGCTCGCCTATACGCTGATTGGCGGGACGCTGGGGGGAACCATCATGACCCTTATCTTCCTGCCGGCCATGTATGCGATCTGGTTCCGCATCCGCCCGGAGCGCCCGGCTGACGCAGCGCAACGGCCGGCGCTGGACCCGCAGGGGTAATTTCGGTTGCCGGGCCAAGGCACGCGGTCAGGCCCGGCCCCGGGCTGCGTCAGGCAGATAAGGATACCGGGACCGCACGGCTGCGCTGTTGATCTTTTTCCAGCCGGTCGAGGCAATCGAGGCTGATGGCCGAGGGGGAGGTGGCGCCGGTGAGGGTCATGGTGACCTTCATATCCTCGGCAAATAAGCGCAGCAGGTGCGCCACGCCCGCTTCGCCCGCGGCGGCCAGGGCATAAATATAGGCCCGACCAAGCAGGACCCCCTTCGCGCCGAGGGCGAGCAGGCGAATAACGTCCACGCCGGAGCGCACTCCGGAGTCGGCTAGGACCGTCAGATCGTCGCCGACCGCCTCCGCCACCCGCGGCAGCGCTCGGGCGGTGGGGATGGCGCCATCGAGCTGTCTGCCGCCGTGATTGGAGACCACAATGCCGTCGGCGCCCAGCCGCACGGCATTGCGCGCATCCTCGGCATCAAGGATCCCTTTGATGATCAGCTTTCCTGGCCAGCTGTCGCGGATCCACTCCAGATCGTGCCAGGCGATGGACGGGTCGAAGTTGTTGCTGATAAACCCCATATAGTCGTCCATGGTCATTTTGTGGCCGGTATAGGCTTCGATATTACCGAACGACAGAGGCCTGCCCGCCAGGCCGACGTTCATTGCCCAGCGCGGGTGGGTGCAGGCCTGAAGATACTGTCGCAAGGTGGCGTGCGGCCCGGACATTCCTGAGCGGTTGTCCCGATACCGTGAGCCGGGGATCGGCATATCGACAGTGAATACCAGGGTTTTCATGCCGGCGGCCCAGGCGCGCTCCAGCGCGTTACGCATGTAGCCGCGATCTTTCAGGACGTACAGCTGGGACCAGAGCGCGCCGCTGGCGTGGCTCGCCACCTCCTCAATGGAGCAGACCGACACGGTGGACAGCGTGTAAGGGATCCCGGCGCGGGAGGCGGCGCGGGCCGCCTGGACTTCGCCGCGGCGGGCATACATGCCGGTGGCGCCGACCGGCCCCAGCGCCACGGGCATCGCCCATGGGGCATCAAGGATGGTGGTGGCCAGCGTCGGTTCACCCGCCCCGCACAGCACGCGCTGGCGAAGAGCGACCGAGGCGAGCTCGGCGGCATTGGCGTTCATGGTATTTTCCGCCACCGCGCCACCGTCAATATAGTCAAAAAGGAAACGGGGCAGACGGCGACGAGCGGCTTCGCGATAATCGCTGGGGGCTGAAACAATCATAATTATATCCTTATGTCTTTTAACCTAAGTGGATGTTCTGCAGGCAAAAAAACTATAGGCTTCTTAAAATCGTTGGGGAAATGAAATATTAGCATCTCAGCCATTCCCTAATGGAATAATCTGGATTTGTCGCTTAATGAGTTATTTCTTTTTTTTGCCTCAGGCACGCGCGTTATTTTTATTTATTTCCGCGACGCGTGAATTCGGCCAAATAAAAGACCCGACGTGGTGCGACAGCGTTATGCGCTATCGCCATAGTAAGGAAGCGTGGTCAACTCGGCGCCTGCCTTTTCCAGCAGGCGTAAAGAAAGTGAATTTGAAATGGAGCAGTGGATATCTTTTGCTAGCCTTTCTGATGAGGACAGACGGAGCGACACCATGAAAGATAAAGATGAACAAACGGCATTGATTGGCATGGCTATCGGCGCGGCGGTCATTAGCTTAGTGGCGACCCAAAAGCAGATTAATCAGGGGAGTATCGTGGATGAGCTGGTGCGGCTGGGCAGACAGAAGGGGGATGGGGTGGAGGATGAGGTCTTTGTCCAGGCCGCCCGCCTGGTGAGAAAAGGGACCTAGCCAACCGATAGCCTTCCTGACTACCCGTTTCATCGCGGTTTACATCCCCCCCGATCGCGGCCACGTCCCCGCCAGGCCGCGACCGCCCCTGCCGAAAGCGTCGCGCCTTGACGCTTTCTTCTCACGCTTTCTCATTCCGCAGGCCAGCGCCTGTTCAGCGCGCATGGCCGCTTAGTGACGCCGTCACTTTTTCCGTTTCTGCGCCAGGGTGAATCAGGAAGGTGGTCTGCTGCTATCGCATAAATCGGTATTTTCGATACATCTTTGCCATTGCGTGCGGTAACAGAACAATATCAGAATAACATATTATAAATCATATGATTAGGTTCCACTTGCGTACCCTGATAATCCCCGGGCAAGGGTCTATGCTTATAAAAAGCGCTAAATGAGGCAATACCCCTGCTGGAGAAGGGTTGAAGTGATAATCATTATCACTAACATGGCGGTATGCCTTGATGGCGCCAACCTGGAGGTCTATCGATGGAAGTACAAGCAGGAACCTTTAATCCCGCCGATTTCAGCTGGCAGGGACTGACCATGACGCCGGCCGCTGCCGCGCATATTCGCGATCTGATGCGTAAGCAGCCGGACAAAAAGGGGCTACGGCTGGGTATCAAAACCAGCGGCTGCGCCGGTTTTGGCTATGTGCTCGAAATGATTGCCGAGCCGGCGCCCGACGATCTGCTCTTTGAATCTGACGGGGCGAAGCTGTTTGCGCCGCTGCAGGCGATGCCGTTCATTGACGGCACGGAGCTGGATTACGTCAGGGAAGGTTTAAATGAAATCTTTAAATTTCATAACCCGAAAGCGCAGCACGAGTGCGGCTGCGGCGAAAGTTTTGGGGTGCAGGCGGAGTAACTATGTCGCGTAATACTGAAGCAACAGACGATGTCAAAACCTGGACCGGCGGCCCGCTCAATTATAAAGAGGGCTTTTTCACTCGCCTGCAGACCGATGAGCTGGCCAAAGGCATTAATGAAGAGGTGGTTCGCGCCATCTCCGCCCGTCGCAATGAGCCGCAGTGGATGCTGGAGTTCCGGCTCAATGCCTACCGGGCGTGGCTGGAGATGGAAGAGCCGCACTGGCTGAAGGCGCATTACGATAAGCTGAATTATCAGGATTACAGCTACTATTCCGCCCCCTCCTGCGGCAACTGCGATGAGACCTGCGCCTCCGAGCCCGGCGCGGTGCAGCAGACCGGGGCCAACACCTTCCTGACCAGCGAGGTGGAAGAAGCCTTTAACCAGCTGGGCGTGCCGGTGCGCGAAGGGCGCGAGGTGGCGGTGGACGCGATTTTCGACTCGGTGTCGGTGGCGACCACCTACCGTGAAAAGCTGGCGGAGCAGGGGATCATCTTCTGCTCTTTCGGCGAGGCGATCCACGACCATCCGGAACTGGTGAAAAAGTATCTGGGGACCGTGGTGCCGGGCAATGACAACTTCTTTGCCGCGCTGAACGCCGCGGTGGCTTCGGATGGCACCTTTATCTATGTGCCGAAGGGCGTCCGCTGTCCGATGGAGCTGTCGACCTATTTCCGCATCAACGCCGAAAAGACCGGCCAGTTCGAACGCACCATTCTGGTGGCCGATGAAGGCAGCTACGTCAGCTACATTGAGGGCTGCTCGGCGCCGGTGCGCGACAGCTATCAGCTGCACGCCGCGGTGGTGGAAGTCATCATCCATAAAGACGCGGAAGTGAAATACTCCACGGTGCAGAACTGGTTCCCGGGGGATAACAACACCGGCGGGATCCTCAACTTTGTCACCAAACGCGCCCTGTGCGAAGGGGAGAACAGCAAAATGTCATGGACCCAGTCGGAAACCGGCTCGGCCATCACCTGGAAATACCCCAGCTGCATCCTGCGCGGCGATAACTCGATCGGCGAATTCTTTTCGGTGGCGCTGACCAGCGGTCATCAGCAGGCGGACACCGGCACCAAAATGATCCATATCGGCAAGAACACCCGCTCGACCATCATCTCGAAAGGGATCTCCGCCGGACACAGCCAGAACAGCTATCGCGGGCTGGTCAAAATCATGCCGACCGCGACCAACGCCCGCAACTTCACCCAGTGCGATTCGATGCTGATCGGCCCGGACTGCGGGGCGCATACCTTCCCGTATGTGGAATGTCGCAACAACAGCGCCCAGCTGGAGCACGAAGCGACCACCTCGCGGATCGGTGAGGACCAGCTGTTCTACTGCCTGCAGCGCGGGATCAGCGAAGATGATGCCATCTCGATGATCGTCAACGGCTTCTGTAAAGACGTCTTCTCCGAACTGCCGCTGGAGTTCGCCGTCGAAGCGCAAAAATTGCTGGCCATTAGCCTTGAGCATAGCGTCGGCTGATAATTAAGGAAAAAAGATGTTAAGTATTCAAGATTTACACGTCGCCGTCGAAGATAAAGCGATCCTGCGCGGGCTGAACCTTGAGGTGCGTCCGGGGGAGGTCCACGCCATTATGGGGCCGAACGGCTCGGGGAAAAGCACGCTTTCGGCCACCCTGGCCGGGCGCGAAGATTACGAGGTCACCGGCGGCAGCGTCGAATTTAAGGGCAAAAACCTGCTGGAGCTCGCCCCGGAAGATCGCGCCGGGGAAGGCATCTTTATGGCCTTCCAGTATCCGGTGGAGATCCCCGGCGTCAGCAACCAGTTCTTCCTGCAGACCGCGCTGAATGCCGTGCGCAGCTATCGCGGCCAGGAGCCGCTAGATCGCTTTGACTTTCAGGATTTAATGGAAGAGAAAATCAGGTTGCTGCAGATGCCGGAAGATCTGCTGACCCGTTCGGTGAACGTGGGTTTCTCCGGCGGCGAAAAAAAGCGCAACGACATTCTGCAGATGGCGGTGCTTGAGCCGGAGTTGTGCATTCTCGATGAATCGGATTCCGGGCTCGACATCGATGCCCTGAAAATCGTCTCCCAGGGCGTGAACGCGCTGCGCGACGGCAAACGCGCCTTCATCATCGTCACTCACTATCAGCGCATCCTTGACTATATCAAGCCGGACTATGTCCATGTGCTGTATCAGGGGCGGATTGTGAAGTCGGGGGATTTCACTCTCGTCAAACAGCTGGAGGAGCAGGGCTATGGCTGGCTTACCGAACAGCAGTAATGCGCTGCAGCAGTGGCACCATCTGTTTGAAGCGCAGGGCGACCAGCGTACGCCGGAGGCCAGTCAGCATCTGCAGCAGCTGTTGCGCCTGGGTCTGCCGACGCGCAAGCAGGAGGACTGGAAATACACCCCGCTGGACGCGCTGATTAACGGCCGCTTCGTCGCCGATGAGGGAGCGTCGATCAGCGCCGAACAGCGTGACGCGCTGGCGCTGCCGCTGGACGCCTGGCGACTGGTGTTTATCGACGGTCGCTATCATCCTGAGCTGAGCGACGATCTCGCCGCCAGCGGCGTGGAGGTCAGTGTCGATAACCAGCGCCAGCATCTGCCGGATGCCCTCCAGCCGGAGGTGTTTCTCCATCTGACCGAAAGCCTGGCGCAGACGGTGACCCGCCTGCGCGTGCCGCGCAACCGCCGCCTGGATAAGCCGCTGCTGCTGATGCATATCACCCGCGGCCTGGCCGGCGATGCGCTGAATACCGCCCACTATCGTCACCATCTGGCGCTGGAGAGCGGGGCGGAGGCGACGATTATCGAGCACTATCTTAGCCTTGATGAGCAACCGCACTTCACCGGCGGGCGGCTGACCATGACGGTGGCGGACAACGCGCGCCTGCAGCACATCAAGCTGGCGTTCGAGAACGCGCACAGCTACCACTTCGCCCATAACGACCTGCTGCTGGGCCGCGACGCCTCGGCTTTCAGCAGCAGTTTCCTGCTCGGCGGTCAGGTGCTGCGTCATCACACCAGCACGCGTCTGGGCGGCGAAAACAGCGGCCTGCGTCTTAACTCGCTGGCGATGCCGGTGAAAAATGAGGTCTGCGACAGCCGCACCTGGCTGGACCACCAGGTGGGGTACTGCACCAGCCGCCAGCTGCATAAAACCATTGTCAGCGATAAGGGCCGGGCGGTGTTTAACGGGCTGATCAACGTCGCGCCGCATGCGCTGAAAACCGACGGCCAGATGACCAACAACAATCTGCTGCTCGGGCGGCTGGCGGAGGTCGACACCAAACCGCAGCTGGAGATTTACGCCGATGACGTGAAATGCAGCCACGGGGCGACGGTAGGGCGCATTGACGAAGAACAGCTGTTCTATCTGCGCTCGCGCGGGATTGAACAGCAGGCGGCGCAGCAGATGATCCTCTACGCCTTCGCCGCCGAGCTTACCGAAGCTATCCACAGCGACGCGCTCAGAGAGCAGGTGCTGGCGCGGATTGGAGAGCGTTTGCCGGGAGGCACAGCATGACATTTTCAGTAGAACGGGTTCGCGCCGATTTTCCGGTACTGAGCCGGGAGGTCAACGGCCAGCCGCTGGTCTATCTTGACAGCGCCGCCAGCGCCCAGAAACCGGAGGCGGTGATTGGCGCCGAAGCGGAATTCTATCGCCACGGCTACGCGGCGGTGCATCGTGGGATCCATACCCTCAGCGCGGAAGCCACCGCGCGGATGGAGGCGGTGCGCCAGCAGGCGGCCATCTTCCTTAACGCCGGCTCGGCGGAGGAGCTGGTATTCGTGCGCGGCACCACCGAGGGCATTAACCTGGTGGCCAACAGCTGGGGAAACGCCAACGTCGGCGCCGGGGATAACATCATCATCAGCGAGATGGAGCACCACGCCAACATCGTACCGTGGCAGATGCTCTGCGCCAGGGTAGGGGCTGAGCTGCGGGTGATCCCCCTCAACCCGGACGGCACCCTGATGCTGGACGTGGTTCCCGGGCTGTTTGACCAGCGTACCCGCCTGCTGGCGATAACCGAAGTCTCCAACGTGCTGGGGACGGAAAACCCGCTGTCGGCGCTGATTGCCCTTGCGCATCAACATGGCGCGAAAGTGCTGGTGGACGGCGCCCAGGCGGTGATGCACCACCCGGTGGACGTTCAGGCGCTGGGCTGCGATTTTTATGTCTTCTCCGGCCATAAACTGTACGGCCCGACCGGGATCGGCGTGCTCTACGCCCGGGCCGAGCTGCTGCAGACAATGGCGCCATGGGAAGGGGGCGGGTCGATGATCGCCACCGTCAGCCTGACGGAGGGCACCACCTGGAACCTGGCGCCGTGGCGCTTTGAGGCCGGCACGCCGAATACCGGGGGGATCATTGGCCTCGGCGCGGCGCTGAGCTACGTCAGCCAGCTGGGACTGACCCAGATCGCCGAATACGAGCAGACGCTGATGCGCTACGCGCTGGAGGCCCTGCGCGCGGTGCCGGATCTGATCCTCTACGGTCCGGCGCAGCGCAAAGGGGTGATTGCCTTTAACCTCGGCCAGCATCACGCCTATGACGTCGGCAGCTTCCTCGATAACTACGGGATCGCCGTGCGGACCGGGCATCACTGCGCCATGCCGCTGATGGCCCGCTATCAGGTACCGGCCATGTGTCGGGCGTCGCTGGCGATGTACAATACCACGGAAGAGGTGGACCGCCTGGTGGCCGGCCTCCAGCGGATCCACAAACTATTAGGGTAAAGGACGTGACGATGGCGGCATTACCGGACAAAGACAAACTGTTGCGCAATTTTAGCCGTTGCGCCAACTGGGAAGAGAAGTATCTCTATATCATTGAGCTGGGCCAGCGGCTGCCGCCGCTGAGCGCCGAGGAGCACAGCCCGCAGAACATTATTCAGGGCTGTCAAAGCCAGGTGTGGATCGTGATGGCGCAGGATCCTTCCGGCGTTGTCACCCTGCGCGGCGACAGCGATGCGGCGATTGTCAAAGGGCTGATTGCGGTGGTGTTTATCCTTTATGACCGGATGACCGCCCAGGACATCACCGAGTTCGACGTCCGCCCGTGGTTTGAAAAAATGGCCCTCACCCAGCATCTTACCCCCTCCCGCTCGCAGGGCCTCGAAGCCATGATCCGCGCGATACGCGCGAAAGCCGCAAATATTAGCTAGAATAAACAGGTAGATTTCATTCTGTTACGTCCGGCAGGGCGCTGACCCTGCCGCCGTTCAGTCTCCTGGCGTTTTATCAGCGAAAGAAGGAATCTCAGTATGAAACGCAAAACGATGATCGCTTTAGCCCTTCTCGGCGCCCTTGGCGCCACCCCGGCCGCCTGGGCCGTCGATTACCCGCTGCCTCCGGCCAACAGCCGGCTGATTGGCCAGAACCAGTACTGGACGGTTCAGGAGAGCGATCGCAACCTGCAGGCGATTGCCCGCCATTTCGATACCGCGGCGATGCTGATCCTTGAAGCCAACGATACCATCGCGCCGGTGCAGCCGAAGCCCGGGACCCAGGTGCTGATCCCTTCTCAGATGCTGCTGCCCGACGTGCCGCGGGAGGGGATTGTCGTCAACCTCGCGGAGCTGCGGCTGTACTACTTCCCGCCGGGAGAGAATCAGGTCCAGGTTTATCCCCTGGGCATCGGCCAGTTAGGGCTGGAAACGCCGGAGATGACCACCCGCGTCGGGCAGAAGATCCCTAACCCGACCTGGACACCGACCGCCGGCATCCGCGCGCGCTCGCTGGAGAAAGGGGTGACGCTCCCGGCGGTGGTGCCGGCCGGGCCGAATAACCCGCTGGGCCGCTATGCGCTGCGTCTGGCCTACGGTAACGGCGAATATCTCATCCACGGGACTAACGCGCCGGACAGCGTTGGGCTGCGCGTCAGCTCGGGCTGTATGCGGATGAACGCCGATGACATCAAGGCGCTGTTCAGTCAGGTGAAAACCGGGACGCCGGTGCGGATCATCAATCAGCCGGTGAAGTTTGCCGTCGAGCCGGATGGTAAACGTTATGTAGAGGTCCACAGGCCGCTGTCGCAAACGGAAGGGGAAAACACCCGGACCATCGCTTACACGCTGCCAGCGGCGTTTCACGCCTTCGCAGAGGATAAAGCGGTGGATGACCTGCAGCTGAAAAAAGCGATGTCGAGAAGGGCGGGCTATCCGGTGGTGGTATCGACGGGGGCGGGTAGCGCGGCGACGTCGCTGTCGGCGCAGAACAGTTCGTCTGACAACGGCCTGCTCACCCAGTAGCCCTCAGCGCGAGGGCAAAAAAAATGGCGCACAGAGTGCGCCATTTTTATTACCAGAACTCTTACTTACGGTAAGAGTGAGCCTGGTTGTCCAGACGCTGGTTAGCGCGAGCTGCGTCGTCTTTAGCAGCCTGAACGTCGGAACGCATTGCGTTCACGTCGTTGCTCAGCTGGTCAACTTTAGCGTTCAGAGTCTGAACGTCAGAAGACAGCTGATCGATTTTAGCATTGCTGGAGCAACCAGCCAGCAGAGTAGAACCCAGGATTACCGCGCCCAGTACCAGTTTAGTACGATTCATTATTAATACCCTCTAGATTGAGTTAATCTCCATGTAGCGTTACAAGTATTACACAAACTTTTTTGGGATGAGAATATTTTTTTTACCTGAACGCACTTATTTTTGATCGTTCGCTCAAAGAAGCATCGAATTGGTCAAAATCGCTGAAAAAGGCGAGTGAAAACAGCACGCTTCCATCGGATTCATCTTAGATAATCTCTTATTAAATAGTAAATTCCGATTTGCATTTTTAATAGGAAGAGCTAGTCGATGAATAAAAAAAAGCGCCCCGAGAGGCGCTTTATTAAAAAAAAACCAATTAACCTGTAAATTATTACAGCACGTGCACGGAAGCGGTATTAGTGGTGCCGCTCGGGACTAATGCGCCAGAGACCATCACCACCACGTCGCCTTTGCGCGCGAGGCCGCTCTTCAGCGCCAGATCTTTACCCAGGTGATAGAAATCATCCGTAGAGGCAATCTCTTCCACCAGCTGCGGCACAACGCCCTTGCTCAGCACCAGCTGGCGAGCAGTGGTTTCGTTGGTGGTCAGCGCCAGGATGGTGGCATCCGGGAAGTATTTGCGCACAGCGCGTGCGGATTTACCGCCCTGGGTGGCGACCACGATCAGCGGCGCTTCCAGTTTCTCAGCGGTTTCTACCGCGCCGCGGCACACCGCTTCGGTGATGCGCAGTTTACGGTTGTCGTTGTTGAAATCCAGACGGCTGGTCATGACGCGGTCGGTACGTTCGCAGATGGTCGCCATGATGGTGACCGCTTCCAGCGGGTATTTACCTTTCGCCGATTCGCCGGACAGCATTACCGCATCGGTGCCGTCGAGGATGGCGTTGGCCACGTCGCCGGCTTCAGCGCGGGTCGGACGTGGGTTTTTGATCATGGAGTCCAGCATCTGGGTCGCGGTGATAACCACTTTGCGCGCGCGGATACATTTTTCGATGATCATTTTCTGCGCGAAGATAACTTCTTCAACCGGGATCTCAACGCCCATGTCGCCACGAGCAACCATGATGCCGTCAGAGGCTTCGAGGATTTCGTCGAAGTTGTTCAGGCCTTCCTGGTTTTCGATTTTGGAGATGATCTGGATGTTTTCGCCGCCGTGGGCTTTCAGGTGCTCACGGATCTCGACGACGTCGGAACGCTTACGGATGAAGGAGGCCGCGACGAAGTCGACGCCCTGTTCGCAACCGAAGATCAGGTCCTGTTTGTCTTTTTCCGCCAGCGCCGGCAGGGCGATAGAGACGCCCGGCAGGTTCACGCCTTTGTTCTCGCCAAGGTCGCCGTTGTTCAGCACTTTACAGATAACTTTGTTGCCTTCGATAGCGGTCACTTCCATGCCGATCAGGCCATCGTCCACCAGAACGGTGTTGCCGACGCTCAGGTCAGAGGTGAAGCCTTCATAGGTTACCGCAACGATTTCGCTGTTGCCGATGACCGATTTATCGGTGGTGAAGGTGAAAGTCTGGCCCGCTTTCAGGGAGACGTCGTTGCCGCCTTCCAGCTTGATGGTACGAATTTCCGGTCCTTTGGTGTCCAGCAGAATAGCGGCTTTCTTACCGGTTTTGCTCATCACATTGCGCAGGTTCTGGATGCGCTGACCGTGTTCCGCATAGTCACCGTGGGAGAAGTTCAGACGCATCACGTTCATGCCGGCTTCCAGCATTTTGGTCAGCATCTCTTCAGATTCGGTTTTCGGACCGATGGTGCAAACAATTTTGGTCTTTTTCATGACAGTTTTAGTCTTTAAGTTGTGAAGGATATGGAATTCTCGCTCCGCGGGCGCACTGCCGGGGAGCCAAACCTGTATTACGAAAGTTGCTAAGCCACGCCCTAAGGATAGGTGACAACCCCGAAGCGTGCAGAAGAATGTGTGCTGGCGGTTCAGCCCATGAAATGTGGCAAGGTGTTATGCGTTTTATCATGCAGTCCAATGCGCTGAAACCATTCAAGAAAGAATCGAAGCGCATTATACGCTGGCGAAATCAAAAAGGAAAATAAAAACCTCGTTTCAAATTATGGACAAAACGCGTAACAAAACCGGCACGTTATGCATAAAACTATGCAACACATTTTTTCAACAGGCGGGATGAAAAGGGGCGGCGGAAAGGGAATTTTCTCCCGTCATGAGGCGGTAAAATGCGCCATTGACCCGGTAACGGGAGGATGATTTGCGTTGCCGGAAAAATCTATCAATAATGATTTGATTGATAATGAGAAAATGCGAGCCAGACTCAATGGGAAATAAAGCGAAAGACGACGAGCTGTACCAGGAAATGTGCCGCGTGGTGGGCAAAGTGGTGCTGGAGATGCGTGACCTTGGCCAGGAGCCGAAACACATTGTCATCGCCGGCGTGCTGCGCACCTCGCTGGCGAACAGCAAAATCCAGCGTTCACCGCTCACCGAGGAGGCAATGGCGAAGGTCATTCACGCCCTCTCCGGACACTGACGCCTTTCGCCGGCGGGTCAGGAAATCACGAAGCGGACCACCGCCCGGACGGCAATGTCGCAGTGGTGGGCCACCATCGCTTCATCGTCAATGGCGGGCAGCGGATCGTCAAGGTACAGACTGCTGAAGGTGTAGAAATTCGACACCTGATAAAAGCTAAAGCTGCTGATTAACCGGTGCACATCGCGCGCTTCCAGCCCCGCCTGAAAGACCCCCTGCTGCTGGCCGCGCTGCAAAATGTCTTCCAGAATCGACAGGGCGGTACGATTCAGCGGCTTCAGCTCTCCCGAGGTCTTCAGCCACTTGCCGCGCTGCATGTTCTCCATGCAAATCACCCGCATATAGTCCGCGTGGGTGGCGTGATAGCGCACGCTCCAGCGCACCAGCCGCACCAGCGCCTCTACCGGCGGCACATTCTCCAGCCCCAGCTGCTGCTCGGTTTCGCGGATCCGCGCATACACATGCTGCAGCACCTCCTGATAGAGCTGCTCTTTGCTTTTGAAGTAGTAGACCACCATGCGCTTGGTGGTCTGCGCCTCGGTGGCGATCTGCTCCATGCGGGCGCCTGAAAGCCCGTGTTCGGCAAAGACGGCGATAGCGGCGCTGAAGATCCGCTCCTTCAGCGATTGTGCTTCATCATGAGCAACGGCGGTCATGGCAACTCCTTTTTCTTGGGTGACAAAAAATACACATAATGATCACAATTTAGCAACCTGGTATGGCGCAAATGAACCAAATGATACATATTCAAGGCTCACGTCAGCTGTTGACCCGAGGACCTTATGCTGCGCTCTATCGCCACCGTTTCGATTTCCGGCACCCTGCCAGAGAAGCTGCACGCTATTGCGGCGGCGGGGTATCAGGCTGTGGAAATTTTCGAGAACGATCTGCTCTATTATACGGGGACGCCGGCGGAAATCCGCCAGCTGGCCGCCGATTTAGGGTTAAAAATCACGCTTTTTCAACCCTTTCGCGATTTTGAAGGTGCCAGCCGGGCGCAGTTTGCGGCCAATATGGCCCGCGCCAGACGCAAATTTGCGCTGATGCGCGAGCTGGGCTGCGACACGCTGCTGCTGTGCAGCAATGTGCAGCCGGACTGCTCGGCGGATAGCGAACTGCAGGTGGCGGACCTGCGGGCGCTGGCCACGCTGGCGGAAGAGGAGGGGATCGCTATCGGCTATGAGGCGCTGGCCTGGGGAACCCATGTGAACCGCTGGCAGCAGGCCTGGGAGCGGGTGCAGCGGGTGGACAGCCCGGCGCTGGGCCTGGTGCTCGACAGCTTCCATATCCTGGCCCGGGGCGACACCCTCGACGCGCTGCCATCGGTGCCGGTGGAGAAAATCACCTTCGTTCAGCTCGCCGATGCGCCGTATATGAAAATGGATCTCCTGGAGTGGAGTCGCCATTTCCGCTGCTTCCCCGGGCAGGGGGAGCTGCCGCTGGAGGCGTTTGCCGAGCAGATCACCCGCTGCGGCTATCGCGGCCCCTGGTCGCTGGAGATCTTTAATGACGGTTTTCGCGCCTCGCCGAACGGCGCGACGGCCAAAGATGGCTATCGTTCGCTGCTGTGGCTGGAGGAGCAGACTCGTCGCCGGCTCCCGGCGTGCGATGCCGATCTGTTTTCACCGCCGCCACCGCCGGTCTGTCACGGGCTGGAGTTTATCGAATTCGCCGCCAGCGTCGCCGAGGCGCAGCGCCTGGGGCAGCACCTGCAGGCGCTGGGTTTTCAGCACGAGGGAAGCCACCGCTCCAAACAGGTCACGCTGTGGCGCAACGGCGGGGCGCGGATCGTGATTAACCATCAGCCGCACAGCTGGGCCGATCACTTTTATCAACGCCACGGGGTATCGCTCTGCGCGATGGCGCTGCGGGTCGACAGCAGCGCGCCGATTGTCGCTCGCGCCCGCGCGCTGGGGTATGCCACCTGGCAGGGCGACGCCGGGCCGAACGAAACGCCGATCCCGGCGATCTGCGCCCCTGACGGCAGCCTGGTCTATCTCATCGATGCCGGGGAGGCGATCTACGAGCGCGACTTTCTCCTGCGCGATGGCGTGACGGTGCGCGAAGATTACCTCGGCATCGACCATCTGGCGCTGGGGATGGAAGCCGACAGCCGCGACAACTGGGTGATGTTTTTCCGCACGGTGTTTGGTTTTACGCTCGAACATGAGCAGACGCTGCCGGATCCCTATGGGCTGGTGCGTAGTCTGGCGGTGCGCAGCCCGCAGGGGGAGATCCGCCTGGCGCTGAATATCTCCCAGAGCCGGGCGACGCAGATCGCCCGCTCGGTCGCCTGCTACCAGGGGGCGGGGCTGCAGCATGCCGCCTTTGCCTGCCGCGATCTGCCGGCCACCTGCGACCAGCTCGCCGCGGTTGCCGATCATGCGCTGCCGATCCCGGCCAATTACTATGACGATCTGCTGGCGCGCTTTGGCGGCGAGCTGGACGTCGGGCAGCTCCAGCGGCGGCAGCTCCTCTACGACCGCGATCCGCAGGGCGGTGCGTTCCTGCATCTGTATACCCGGCCCTTCATCGCCGGGCGCTTCTTCTTTGAATTAACCGAACGACGGGCAGGCTACGCGCTCTATGGCGCGGCGAATGCGGCCGTCCGTCTGGCGGCGATGCAGTATTGTTAGCCTGAATCAAATGGTTCATTATGCCTGAAACACAATAACAACACCCTCTGTACCCGAGACAGGAACCGACTATGAGCTCATATAGCCCTAACCCGACGGCCGCCGCCCAGCCAGCCGTCACCGCGCGCCGCTCCCGGCGGCGCATCGGCATTCTTGCGCTGCTGGCCATCGGCACCATGATCAACTACCTCGATCGCACCGTGCTGGGGATCGCCGCCCCAAAGCTGACCGGTGAGCTGGGGATCGACCCTGCGCTCATGGGGATCCTCTTCTCCGCTTTCGCCTGGACCTACGCTCTGGCGCAGATCCCCGGCGGGCTGTTTCTCGACCGTTTTGGCAACAAAGTGACCTATTTTCTGTCGCTGACCCTGTGGTCGCTGTTTACCCTGTTCCACGGCATGGCGGTGGGGCTGAAGACGCTGCTGCTGTGCCGTTTCGGGCTTGGCGTCAGCGAAGCGCCGTGCTTTCCGGTGAACAGCCGGGTGGTCAGCGCCTGGTTCCCGCAGCAGGAGCGCGCGAAGGCCACGGCGGTGTACACCGTGGGGGAATACCTCGGGCTGGCCTGCTTTGCCCCGCTGCTGTTCTGGATCATGGACGGCTTCGGCTGGCGGGTGCTGTTCGTCAGCGTCGGCGTGGTCGGCATTCTGTTCGCCCTGGTGTGGTGGCGCTGCTACCGCGAACCGCATGAAGACCCTCGTCTCAGCCAGCAGGAGCGCGAGCATATCGAAAACGGCGGCGGCCTGAGCGCCCCAGCCGACCAGCAGGTGGCGTTCAGCTGGCCGCTGGTCCGCCAGCTGCTGAGCAAACGTCAGATCATCGGCGCCAGTATCGGCCAGTTTGCCGGCAATACGGTGCTGGTGTTCTTTCTCACCTGGTTTCCCACCTGGCTGGCCACCGAACGCCATATGCCGTGGCTGAAGGTCGGTTTCTTTTCCATCCTGCCGTTTGTCGCCGCCGCCGGCGGGGTGATGTTTGGCGGCTGGATCTCTGACAAGCTGCTTAAAGCCACCGGGTCGGCCAACCTGGGGCGTAAGCTGCCGATCGTCGCCGGCCTGCTGATGGCCAGCTGCATCATCTCCGCCAACTGGCTGCAGAGCGACCTGGCGGTGATCCTGGTGATGTCGTTTGCCTTTTTTGGCCAGGGGATGGTGGGCCTCGGCTGGACGCTGATCTCCGACATCGCCCCGAAGGGGCTGGGCGGGCTCACCGGCGGCCTGTTCAACTTTTGCGCCAACCTCGCGGGGATCCTCACCCCGCTGGTGATCGGCTTTATCGTCGCCGGGTTCGGCAATTTCTTCTACGCGTTGATCTACATCGGCGGCGCCGCGCTGCTGGGCGTGGCGGCCTATCTGTTTATCCTCGGCGACGTCAAACGTATCGAGTTATCGCAGTAAGCAAAGGAGCAAGGCATGGTGATAAGTGGGAATACGCGGCTGATAGCGCATCTTGGCTATCCGACCGCCAGTTTTAAGGCGCCGATGATCTACAACCCGTGGTTTGTCGACCAGCAGGTGGACGTGAAGGTGGTGCCAATGGGCGTCAGGCCGGAGGACTATGCCGCGTTTATTCCGCCGCTGTTTACGATGACCAATATCATCGGCGCGCTGGTGACGATGCCGCATAAAATCGCCACCTGCGATCTGGTGCAACGCCTGAGCCCGACGGCGGCTATCGCCGGCGCCTGCAACGCCATCCGTCGCGAGGCGGACGGCAGCCTCTTCGGGGACATGTTCGATGGCGACGGCTTTGTGCTGGGCCTGCGCCGTAAGGGATTTCAGCCTGAGGGGACGCGGGCGCTGGTGGTCGGCAGCGGCGGGGTGGGGTCGGCTATCGCCGCCTCCCTTGCGGCTGCAGGGGTCAGCGCCCTGACCCTGTACGATACCCGTCCCGAGGTGGCGCACGCTCTCGCTGGACGGCTGCATCAGCACTATCCCCAGCTCGATATCACTCTGATGCAGCACGATCCTGCCGGACACGAGCTGGTGGTCAACGCCACGCCGCTGGGAATGAAGGTCAGCGATCCGCTGCCGCTGGACGTTGACCGCCTGGCGCCAGGCACCTGGGTGGGGGAGGTGGTGATGACCCAGGAGTATACTCCGTTGCTGAGAGCCGCCCAGGCGCGACAGTGCCACATCCAGCGCGGGACCGACATGCTGTTTGAAATGATCCCTGCCTATCTGCGCTTTTTCGACCTGCCGGTAGCCACCCCCGAACAGCTGCGGGCGCTGGCGGAAATTCGCTACTGACGCGACGCCCATCCGGCCGCACCGCGCAGTGTGGCCGGGTTTATCATCACGTTATCTGCAGGCGGTTTCTCACATGCCAACGGACGTTCAGGGCATTTCGTACCACACTTCTTCATCCTCCATGCGGGCTTCTATCTGGCCCGCCACCCTCTGCAGCGCGGAGAGATGCTTCTGCGCCGCCTGCTCAATGGTCATGGCGCTGGCGATATAGACCAGGTTGAGGCAGCCGATGACCCGCTGCTGGCTGCAGACCGGCACGGCGATAGAGGCGATTTTCTCCTCCTGCCGCCAGCCGCGGAAATTTTCACCATAGCCGTTCTGGCGGGTGCGGGCGAGGATCGCCGCCAGCCGTTCCGGTTCGCGAGCCAGCTGATACTCTGCTTCCGGACGGGCGGCCAGCATGCTGAGAATGGCGTCGCGCTCCGCGTCGGGGGCAAAGGCCAGCCACGTCAGACCGGAGGCGGTGAGCAGCAGCGGCAGTCGCCGTCCGACCATCGCCCGGTGAAACGACAGCCGACTGAAGCGGTGGGTGGTTTCGCGCACCACCATGGCGTCGACGTCGAGGGTGGTGATATCCGTCGGCCACTGGACCTCGCGCAGCAGTTCCCCGAGCAGCGGCGTGGCGAGGGCAGAAATCCAATGTTCGTCACGAAATCCGTCGCTCAGCTGGCGGACGTTAATGGTCAGACGAAAGCTGTCATCGGAACGGCTGCGGCGGACAAAACCTTCCTCCTGCAGCGTCTCCAGCAGCCGGCGCACGGTGGTGCGATGCAGGCCGCTAAACTCCGCCAGCAGGCCGGGCGTCGCGCCGCCGTCGAATTTATTTAACAATTTTAATAACAATAAACCCCGGCTTAATCCGCGCACCGTTTTGTACTCAGTGGCCCCATCATCACGCATAAATCCTTCCTTAAAATGCTTTATAAACAGTGATGTGCACCTGGTGCACATTCAGCGATGTTTTGATTGTAGCCGAAAACACCCGCCCTATACTCAGCCCATTATAAAAATACGTTTACACATGATTAACAAATTGCCTGTCAGCCGGGCAGTTTCCGAGTCGTGAGGTCGCTAAGAATGACAACATCTACACCCGATATTCAACCCGCCGTGCAGCATACCGCCCAGGTCGCCATTGCCGGCGCCGGTCCGGTAGGCCTGATGATGGCCAACTACCTTGGCCAGATGGGCATCAGCGTGCTGTTGGTGGAAAAGCTCGACAAACTGATCGATTACCCGCGGGCCATCGGTATTGACGATGAATCGCTGCGGGCGATGCAGGCGGTGGGGCTGGTGGATGACGTGCTGCCGCACACCACGCCGTGGCACGCCATGCGCTTTCTGACCCCGAAGGGCCGCTGCTTTGCCGACATCCAGCCGATGACCGATGAGTTTGGCTGGTCGCGGCGCAATGCCTTTATTCAGCCGCAGGTGGATGCGGTGATGTATCACGGCCTGCAGCGTTTCCCGCAGGTCCGTTGCCTCTTTTCCCGCGAGGTGGAAGCCTTTAGCCAGAGCAGTGACAGTGTCACGTTAAATATCAAAGGACCGGACGGCGAGCGGGAGACGGTGCGCGCTGACTGGCTGGTGGCCTGCGACGGCGGCGCCAGCTTTATTCGCCGCACGCTGAACGTCCCTTTCGAAGGCAAGACCGCGCCGAACCAGTGGATCGTCATCGATATCGCCAACGATCCGCTGGCCACCCCGCACGTCTACCTGTGCTGCGACCCGGTGCGGCCCTATGTTTCCGCCGCGCTGCCCCACGGCGTGCGCCGCTTTGAATTTATGGTGATGCCCGGGGAAACCGAAGCCCAGCTCAGCGAGCCGCACAATATGCGCCGTCTGCTGAGCAAAGTGCTGCCGGACCCGGATCGCGTCGAGCTGATCCGCCAGCGGGTCTACACCCATAACGCGCGCCTTGCCGAGCGCTTTCGCATTGACCGGGTGCTGCTGGCCGGCGACGCCGCGCACATCATGCCGGTCTGGCAGGGCCAGGGATACAACAGCGGCATGCGTGACGCCTTCAACCTGGCGTGGAAGCTGGCGCTGGTGGTCAACGGCAAAGCGGGAGAGGCGCTGCTTGACAGCTACCAGCAGGAGCGTCGCGACCACGCGAAGGCGATGATTGACCTGTCGGTCACCGCCGGTCACGTGCTGGCGCCGCCGAAGCGCTGGCAGGGCGCGGCGCGCGATGGCCTCTCCTGGCTGCTGAACTACCTGCCGCCGGTGAAACGTTACTTCCTCGAAATGCGCTTTAAGCCGATGCCGCAGTATCGCGAAGGGGCGCTGCTGACCGACGGCGCAGGCAAAGCCTCGCCGGTGGGCAAAATGTTTATTCAACCGCAGGTGACGCTGGAGAACGGCGAGAGTCTCCTGCTCGATGAGGTTATCGGAGCGAATTTCGCCATTATCGGCTGGGGCTGCAACCCGCAGTGGGGGCTCGACGCCGGGCAGATCGCCCGCTGGCGCGCGATAGGGGTGCGCTTTATCCAGGTCGTGCCGGAGGTGCAGATCCATCGCGAGCAGGATAACGCCCCGGGCACGCTGCGGGTGGGGGATAAGCAAAACCGTCTGAAGAGCTGGTTTGCGCAACATAACACCGCCATCGCCGTGGTCAGGCCGGACCGCTTTGTCGCCGCTCTCGCTATCCCGCAAACCCTCGGCGCGCAGCTGACCGCCCTGGCGGAAAAAATGACCCTTGCGTCCGGGGATACCGGTCACGCTGAAGAGAAGGTGGCCTGATATGCATGCCTATTTACACTGTCTGTCGCACACCCCGCTGGTGGGATTCGTTGACCCGGAGCAGGCGGTCCTCGATGAGGTGAACGGGGTGGTTGCCGACGCCCGGCGGCGGATCGCTGAATTCGATCCCGAGCTGGTGGTGCTCTTCGCCCCCGATCACTACAACGGTTTTTTCTATGACGTGATGCCGCCGTTCTGCCTGGGCGTCGGCGCCACCGCCATCGGCGACTTCGCCAGCGCCGCCGGCGACCTGCCGGTGCCCACCGAGCTGGCGGAAGCCTGCGCCCACGCCGTGATCAACAGCGGTATCGACCTGGCGGTGTCGTACAACATGCAGGTGGACCATGGCTTCGCCCAGCCGCTGGAGTTTTTGCTGGGTGGGCTGGATCGCCTGCCGGTGCTGCCGGTGTTTATTAACGGCGTCGCCGCGCCGCTGCCGGGTTTTCAACGCACCCGGCTGCTGGGCGCGGCGATGGGCCGCTTCCTCAACACCCTCAATAAGCGGGTGCTGATCCTCGGCTCTGGCGGGCTTTCGCACCAGCCGCCGGTGCCGGAGCTGGCGAAGGCGGACGCCCATCTGCGCGACCGCCTGCTCGGCAGCGGCAAACAGCTGCCGCCGGACGAACGCGAGCTGCGCCAGCAGCGGGTGATCAGCGCCGCCCGACGGTTTACCGAAGACCAGCGCTCGCTCCATCCCCTCAACCCGGTCTGGGACAACCGCTTTATGAGCCTGCTGGAGCAGGGGCGGCTGAGCGAACTGGACGCGATCGGCAACGACGAGCTGTCGGCGATGGCCGGCAAATCGACGCACGAAATTAAGACCTGGGTGGCCGCCTTTGCCGCGCTATCCGCTTTTGGCCGCTGGCGCAGCGAAGGCCGCTATTACCGGCCGATCCCCGAGTGGATCGCCGGATTCGGCTCGCTGAGCGCCACCACCGAGATTTGATTAACCGGGAGACTAACATGAGCTATCAACCGCAAACCGAAGACGCCACCAGCCGATTCCTCAACGTCGACGAGGGAGGCCGCACGCTGCGCATCCATATCAATGACTGCGGCGACGGGGAAGAGACCGTGGTGATGCTGCACGGCTCCGGGCCGGGGGCCACCGGCTGGGCCAACTTCAGCCGCAACATTGACCCGCTGGTCGAGGCGGGCTATCGCGTGCTGCTCCTGGACTGTCCGGGGTGGGGGAAGAGCGATTCGATCGTCAACAGCGGTTCGCGTTCGGATCTCAACGCCCGCATTTTGAAAAGCGTGGTCGATCAGCTGGGGATCGATAAAGTCCATCTGCTGGGCAACTCGATGGGCGGTCACAGCGCGGTGGCCTTCACCCTGAGCTGGCCGGAGCGGGTGGCGAAGCTGGTGCTGATGGGCGGGGGAACCGGCGGCATGAGCCTGTTCACGCCGATGCCGACGGAGGGCATCAAACTGCTGAACGCCCTGTACCGCGAGCCGACCATTGAAAACCTGAAGAAGATGATGAGCATTTTCGTCTTCGACACCCGTGACCTCACCGACGCGCTGTTCGAGGCGCGGCTGAACAATATGCTGTCGCGCCGCGACCATCTGGACAACTTCGTCAAGAGCCTCGAAGCCAACCCGAAACAATTCCCTGACTTTGGCCCGCGGCTCGGCGAGATCGCTGCGCAAACTCTCATCGTCTGGGGACGCAATGACCGCTTCGTGCCGATGGACGCCGGACTACGCCTGCTCGCCGGGATCGCCGGCTCTGAGCTGCATATTTACCGCGACTGCGGCCACTGGGCGCAGTGGGAACATGCCGACAGTTTTAATCAGCTGGTGCTCAATTTCCTCGCACGGGCTTAAGGAGTGATGATGACTATTTCTCTTGACGCGCTGGCGCAACAGTTGCGCGACGCCGAACGGACCGGCCAGGCGATCGCCCCGCTGCGCGATATCCTCGGCGTCGACAACGCCGACGCCGCCTACGCTATCCAGCGCCTGAACGTGCAGCACCATGTGGCCCATGGCCGACGGGTGGTGGGCCGCAAGGTAGGCCTGACCCATCCCAAAGTGCAGCAGCAGCTGGGGGTCAACCAGCCGGATTTCGGCACCCTGTTTGCCGACATGTGCTACGGCGACAACGCCGATGTGCCGTTTGGCCGCGTGCTGCAGCCCAAGGTGGAGGCCGAGATCGCCCTGGTGCTGAAACATGATCTGCCCCATGCCGATACCACTTTTGATGAGCTGTATAACGCCATCGAATGGGTGCTGCCGGCGCTGGAGGTGGTGGGCAGCCGCATTCGCGACTGGTCAATCGGCTTTGTCGACACCGTCGCCGATAACGCCTCTTGCGGCCTGTACGTCATCGGCGGCCCGGCGCAGCGACCGGCGGGTCTGGATCTGAAAGCGTGCGCCATGCAGATGACCCGCAACCAGGAGCAGGTCTCCAGCGGCCGGGGCAGCGAGTGCCTGGGGCATCCGCTGAACGCCGCGGTGTGGCTGGCGCGCAAGATGGCCAGCCTCGGCGAACCGCTGCGGGCGGGGGATATCGTGCTGACCGGGGCGTTAGGCCCGATGGTGGCGATTAACGAGGGGGACAGCTTTGTCGCCCATATTGAAGGTATTGGCTCAGTCGCGGCACGCTTCGTCGCCGCCGGAGAAGGACATCGTGATGCGTAAACGTAAAGTCGCCATTATCGGCTCCGGGAATATCGGCACCGATTTAATGATTAAAATTCTGCGCCACGGCCAGCATCTGGAGATGGCGGTGATGGTCGGCATCGATCCGCAGTCGGATGGCCTGGCCCGCGCCCGGCGCATGGGCGTCGCGACCACCCACGAAGGGGTCGGCGGCCTGATGCAGATGGCGGAGTTTGCCGATATCGACTTTGTCTTCGACGCCACCAGCGCCGGCGCGCACGTCAAAAACGATGCCGCGCTGCGCGAAGCGAAGCCAGGGATCCGCGTCATCGACCTGACGCCGGCGGCGATTGGCCCGTACTGCGTGCCGGTGGTCAACCTTGAGGCCAATCTCCACCAGGGCAACGTCAATATGGTGACCTGCGGCGGGCAGGCCACCATCCCGATGGTCGCCGCGGTCTCGCGGGTGGCGAAGGTGCATTACGCGGAGATCGTGGCCTCCATCGCCAGTCAATCCGCCGGGCCGGGGACGCGAGCGAATATTGACGAATTCACTGAAACCACCTCGCAGGCGATTGAAAAGGTCGGCGGCGCGGGCAAGGGCAAGGCGATTATCGTGCTGAACCCAGCGGAGCCGCCGCTGATGATGCGCGATACCGTGTATGTGCTGAGCGAGATGGCGTCCCAGGAGGCGATTGCCGCCTCGATCGCCGAGATGGCGGCGGCGGTGCAGGCTTACGTGCCTGGCTACCGGCTGAAGCAGCAGGTGCAGTTTGAGGTTATCCCCGAGGATAATCCGGTCAACCTGCCCGGCGTGGGCCGTTTTTCCGGACTGAAAACCGCGGTTTACCTCGAAGTGGAAGGGGCGGCGCACTATCTGCCGGCGTACGCCGGCAACCTCGATATTATGACCTCGGCGGCGCTGGCGACGGCGGAGAAAATGGCCGGGGCAATGAACAGCGCGGCGGGAGCGACAGCATGAACGGTAAAAAACTCTACATTTCGGATGTGACGCTGCGCGATGGTATGCATGCGATTCGTCACCAGTATTCCCTGGCGCAGGTGCAGCAGATTGCCGGCGCGCTGGATAAGGCGGGGGTGGACTCCATCGAAGTCGCCCACGGCGATGGGCTACAGGGATCGAGCTTCAACTACGGCTTTGGCGCCCACAGCGATATCGCCTGGATTGAAGCGGCGGCGGAGGCGGTCAGCCAGGCGAAAATCGCCACCTTGCTGCTGCCGGGCATCGGCACCCTGCACGACCTGAAAGCCGCGTATCAGGCCGGGGCGCGGGTGGTGCGGGTCGCCACCCACTGCAGCGAAGCGGACGTCGCGGCGCAGCATATTGCCTTTGCCCGCGAGCTGGGGATGGACACCGTCGGTTTTCTGATGATGAGCCATATGATCTCACCACAGGCGCTGGCGCAGCAGGCGCTGAAGATGGAATCCTATGGGGCGACCTGCATCTACGTTGTGGATTCCGGCGGAGCGATGAACATGAACGACATTCGCGATCGCTTCCGCGCGCTGAAGGCGGTGCTGAAGCCGGAGACCGCCACCGGGATGCATGCCCACCATAACCTGAGCCTCGGGGTGGCTAACTCTATCGCCGCGGTGGAAGAGGGCTGCGACCGGATCGACGCCAGCCTGGCCGGGATGGGGGCGGGGGCGGGCAATGCGCCGCTGGAGGTATTTATTGCCGCCGCCGACAAGCTCGGCTGGCGGCATGGCACCGACCTCTACGCGCTGATGAATGCCGCCGACGAGCTGGTGCGGCCGCTGCAGGACCGCCCGGTGCGCGTCGACCGCGAAACGCTGGCGCTGGGCTACGCCGGGGTCTACTCCAGCTTCCTGCGCCACAGCGAAGCGGCGGCGGCGCGCTATGGCCTCAGCGCGGTGGATATTCTCGTCGAGCTGGGCAAACGGCGGATGGTCGGCGGCCAGGAGGATATGATCGTCGACGTCGCGCTGGATCTGCTTAACCGCCAAAAATAACAACGGGCGGCTGACCATGCATCAGCCGCCCATCACCTGCTCCGCTTGTCCGGCTATCGCAAAGGTACCCTATGACCAAGATAACGACCGCAAACTCCTCGCGCCTGGTGGTCACCATCGGGCTCTGTTTTATGGTGGCCCTGATGGAGGGGCTGGATCTGCAGGCGGCGGGGATCGCCGCCGTCGGCATGGCGCAGGCCTTTGCGCTGGATAAAATGCAGATGGGCTGGATCTTCAGCGCCGGGATCCTCGGCCTGCTGCCCGGCGCGCTGGTGGGCGGCATGCTGGCGGACCGCCACGGGCGCAAACGCATCCTGCTGGGCTCGGTGCTGCTGTTTGGCCTGTTCTCGCTGGCCACCGCGGTGGCCTGGAGCTTCCCGACGCTGCTGCTGGCGCGCCTGCTCACCGGCGTCGGGCTGGGGGCGGCATTGCCGAACCTGATTGCCTTAACCTCGGAAGCCGCTGGCCCGCGTTTTCGCGGCCGGGCAGTGAGCCTGATGTACTGCGGGGTGCCCATTGGCGCCGCGCTGGCGGCGGCGCTGGGGTTCTCTGGCCTTGCCGCGGCCTGGCAGACCATCTTCTGGATTGGCGGCGTGGTTCCGCTGCTGCTGATCCCGCTGCTGATGCGCTGGCTGCCGGAATCGCTGGCGTTTCAACGCGTGGAGACCAGCGTGCCGCTGCGCACCCTGTTTGCCCCGGGGCATGCCGCCGCCACGCTGCTGCTGTGGCTGGGCTATTTCTTCACTCTGCTGGTGGTCTATATGCTGATCAACTGGCTGCCGATGCTGCTGGTAGGCCAGGGATTCAGCGCCAGCCAGGCGGCGGGGGTGATGTTCTCTCTGCAGATCGGCGCCGCCTGCGGCACCCTGCTGCTGGGGGCGCTGATGGATAAGCTTACTCCGTTGCGCATGTCGCTGCTGATATACAGCGGCATTCTGGCGTCGCTGCTGGCGCTGGGCAGCGCATCGTCGCTGAGCGGGATGCTGCTGGCGGGGTTTGTCGCCGGGCTGTTCGCCACCGGCGGCCAGAGCGTGCTCTACGCGCTGGCGCCGCTCTTCTATCCCGCGGCGATCCGCGCCACCGGGGTCGGCACCGCCGTGGCGGTGGGACGCCTGGGGGCGATGAGCGGTCCGCTGCTGGCCGGCAAGATGCTGGCCCTCGGCACCGGCACCGTCGGGGTGATGGCGGCCTCAGCGCCGGGCATTGTGCTGGCCGGCGTGGCGGTATTCTGGCTGATGCATCGCCAGCAGCGCGCGGCCATTGTCTGAAGCCTGTCCGGCGGTCCGGCGAAAAAATGCCGGGCCGCCGCCTTGCCTCTGCGCGTGCCCTGGCCTAAGGTAAGACATCATTCTCTGTCGCTTATCGTCTCTATGGCTTACCGCTCCCGCTTGCTCGACGCTATCCCTGGCATCCGCCACGCGTTTCTCGATGTCCACGAAACCGCCGCCTTTCCCTATGCCGAAATGGCGCCGGTGAAGCTGGTCCATGGCAATGAGGTTCATCATTATCAGCAGCCGCTGCCGACGCGCCCGCATGCCGACGCGGTGTTTACCGCCGTCGCCGGGCAAAAGGTGGGGGTGGTAACCGCCGACTGCCTGCCGATACTGATCGCCTCGCGCGACGGTCGCTTCATCTGCAGCGTGCATGCCGGCTGGCAGGGGCTGGCCAGCGGCATTGTCGACAACAGTCTGGCGACTTTTCGCCAGCAGGGGGCGGCGCTGGCCGATCTGGTCATCGCCGTGGGGCCGCATATTCACCCTTGCTGTTACGAAGTCTCCGCCGGATTTTATCAGCAACTGCTGGACCAGCCCGGCGGTGACCGGGTGGCCCGGCACCGCCAGCGGCTGTTCCATTCCCGTTCTGGCCCGGTCAGCGATCCGCTCAAAGCCGCGACGCGCGGCAGCGATAATCTGTGGTTTGATCTGCGCGCTTTCGCTGAAGCGATCTTCGCAGAGGCGGGGGTGGCGTCAACGAGCGTTGAATGGCTGGGGAGCTGCACCTATTGCACGCCGCAGTCGCTGGGCTCCTACCGGCGCCGGACCCATTTTCCGGCGCCGAAGAGCTTTCAGTACTCGTGGATCATGCGTGAGGCCTGAGTCGCGCTGGCGTTAGATCACCCGAAAACCATGGGTGCCGTCGCGGGCCAGCTGATCCACCAGGCCGTACTCCCACTCCAGATAGGCCTGCATGGCCTCTGCGGAATTATCGGTCCCTTCATAGGGTCGGCGATAGCGATCCCGGCGCTCGACAGCGAGGCCGGCGTCGCCATGGGCCAGCGGCAGACCGGCGGCGATCCACGCCAGCGTCCCGCCGCGCAATACCTGTACCGGCTTACCGGTTAAGGCTGCCACCTCGGGCGCCGCGTAGCGGGCCAGCAGGCTGCTGCCGCAGGTCACCACGTAACGTTGAGCGGGAGGGATCGCTTCCAGGGCCTGGCGCAGCTGCGAGCGCGTCAGCCACCACGCGCCGGGGATATGGCGGGCGACAAAGTTGGCGCTGGTGGTGAAATCGAGCACCACCGTACCGGGGTCGTCCAGCTGTTGCGCCAGCTGCGCCGGGCTTATCTCCGCCGCCTGCGGGGCGGGGGGCACTTCGGCGGCTGGTACCCCGCGCTCGCTCAGCTGGCTGGCCGACAGGGCGTTCAGCCGCGCCGTCTCCCAGCCCATCTGCGCCAGCCACGAGCCGGTTATCGCCGCCCGGACGCCATCGTCATCCAGCAGCACGATTCGCGCCCCTCGTACGCTGGCGAAGTGATCGGTCTCCTGCACCAGCTGGCCGCCTGGCGCGCTCAGGCTGCCAGGATAGTGGCCCGCCGCGTACTCCTCAGGGCTGCGCACATCAAACAGGAAGGTGGTGCGGTCGCTCTGCTGCAGCCAGCGTTGCAGGGTCGCCTCATCAATGACCGCCACCCCGGCCCGTTCGGCGAGATGCGCCACCTCGGCGGCCCGGGCGCCAGAGGCGCGGGCGGAGGGATCGTATTGCCGCTGCTGCTGGTGCGCCAGCGTCTGGCCGGCCAGCGTCCAGCCGATAGTGCCATTGCGCAGGGCATGGACCGGGTTCGGCACGCCGGCGTTGATCAGCGACTGGGTGCCGATGATGCTGCGGGTGCGTCCGGCGCAGTTGACGATCACCGGCGTTTGCGGGGAGGGCGTCAGGCTCTCCACCCGCAGGGCCAGCTCGCCGCCGGGCACGCTGATGCTGCCGGGGATGCTCATGGTCTGGTACTCATCGAAGCGCCGGGCGTCGACGATCACCACCTCCTGTCGGCTGTCGATGAGCGCCTGAACCTCCCGGGCGCTGAGCGACGGCGTGTGACGCACGCTTTCCACCAGCTCGCCAAAGGCTTTACTGGCGGAGTTGACGTCCTGAAACAGCTCGCCGCCGCTGCGGCGCCAGCCGGCGAGACCCTCGGCCAGCAGGGCCACATCCTGATAGCCCCAGGTCCGCAGTTGTTCGACGGCGATCTCCGCCAGCCCTTCGCCATTGTCGTAGACGGTGATCGGGGTGGTGAAGCGCGGTATCCGCCGGCGCACCTCCAGCTCCAGTTTGCTGAGCGGCAGATTGACGGCAAACAGCGGATGAGCGGTGGCGAAATTGGCCTCTTCACGGACGTCGATGAGCGCCAGTTCACGACGGTCGAGCAGCGCCTGGCGGATCCCGGCGGCCTGTCGGTAAGCGTAAGTGGACATAATGGTTATCCTTGGTGTTCGCGGGAGGGATCCCAGATGTTGGGCACATGGCGGTTGGCGTAGCCGGAGATAAACGGTTTTTGCTGGCCTTCCGGGGTATACACCGCGCGCTTCACCGCGCCGATGTTGCCGCCGTAAACATGAATGCTGATGGAGACGCGATCCGCCAGCGCATTGCTGACGCGATGAATATCGCCATCGTCAACGGAGACTTTCTCCACCTGGCCTGCCTGCAGGAGCGTGGCGGCGCCCAGCGGCCGCGGTATGCCGTCTGCATCCAGCTGGTAGCGTTGATTCTCCTCCGCGCCGCGCAGCATACCAATGGCCCCCCATACCCGGTGGTCATGGATCGGCGTCGCCTGTCCCGGCCCCCAGACGAAGCTGACGATCGAGAAGCGCTCCCCGGAGTCGGCATGCAGCAGATACTGCTGGTAATGGTGCGGGTGCGGCAGGGTGTACTCTTCCGGCAGCCAGTCGTCGTGACGTACCAGCGCCGCCAGCCGTTGGGCCACGGCGTCAAGCAGCGGCGCGGTCTGGTGGTGTTCACGGTGCAGGCGATCAACCTCATGAATAAAATGGCGTAATTTTTCCAGTCGTGGTCCAGTCATGTGCGGTTCCTGTCAGAGGGACTGGTCAAAACGCTAACAGAGGCGTTAATATTATTTAAATGCAATTTACGCATATATTAATATGCAAATTACACATAAGGATCCTATGCGCATCGACGATATTGACGCTCTGCTGGCCACGGTGCAGTTTTCTTCCCTCAATCAGGCGGCGGACTATCTGGGGATCACCCAGTCGGCTATCACCCGGCGCCTGCAGCGTCTGGAGCAGGAGCTGAACGTCACGCTGTTGGCGCGTCAGACCCGCCCGCTGACCCTGACCGCCGCCGGTCAGCGGGTGTACGAGCAGTGCCTGAGCATTAAGCGCGAGACGAAAAAGCTCTACAGCCTGTTGGATCCGCAAGGCGAGCCGCGCGGCGCGCTGCGTCTCGGCGTACCGCAGAGTATCAGCGAGATCGCGCTGCCGGCGGCGCTGGCGGCGCTGAGCCAGCAGTTTCCCGCACTGTCCCCGCAGGTCGCCTGCGGCTGGAGCGGAGAGCTGCAGCGCCGGCTGGAAAACGGCGAACTGGACGGCATGCTGGCGATGGGCCCCGCCCAGCAGACCCTCGCCGAGGGCTACAGCGGGCGCCTGCTGTGTCCCCTGGAGGTGGTGCCGATTGCCGCCCGGCGTCTGAATCTGCGGGCGTCGTCGCTGCGGGAGTGCGTCGAACAGGGCTGGATCCTTAACCCCGATGGCTGTGGACTGCGCGCCGGGCTCATCCGCGAGCTGCAAAGCCAGGGTCTGCGCCTGAAGCTTAACGTCGAGAGCGCGGGCGCCCAGCTGCAGATGGCGCTGGTGGCGCAGGGACTGGGGCTGGGTCTGGTGCCGCGGGCGGCGCTGGCGGCCAGCCCGTGGCGTGACGAACTCGAGGTCGTCAACCTCAGCGACTTTCAGCCTGCGGTGTCGCTGTGGCTGATCCACGCCCGGTATCTGGCAAACCTGCAGTCGCCGCTGACCTTTTTCGCCAGCAAAGTGGTGCAGCAGCTGAAAGTATCCGACTGAAAGCACTATGTATTTTCGTTTAATGCCAGTCTTGCATATTAAGATATGATAAAAATGCATTTTGTTCATTAACACACCCTGTATAGGGTAATGACCAGCGCCGCCGTCGCGGCCACTCCATTACCCTGACGCAAGGAGTTGTTCATGAGCATTCAGTTTCTCGGCATGATTGGCCATCGCCTCTCTTCCGAAACGATTGCCCCGGTGGGGCCGATCTTTGACCGCGACTATATCGTTCGCTTTGCGCAAACCCATGAAGCCGCCGGGTTCGATCGCCTGCTGGTGGGTCACTGGTCCGATCAACCCGACGGCTTTCTGGTGACCGCCCTGGCCGGACTGTCGACGCAGAAAATTCAGTACCTGCTGGCCCATCGCCCCGGTTTTGTCTCGCCGACCCTTGCCGCGCGCAAATTCGCCACCCTTGAGCATCTGCTGGGGGGCCGACTGGCGGTGCATATCATCAGCGGCGGCAATGACGCCGAGCAGCGCCGGGACGGCGATTACCTCGACCACGACCAGCGCTATGCCCGCACCGACGCCTTCCTTGACGTCGTACGCCAGGTGTGGACCAGTGAGCAGCCGGCAGATATTCACAACGATTTTTATCAGGCCGAACAGGCCTGGTCAGCCATTCGTCCGCTGCAAAAGCCGCACCTTCCCATCTACTTCGGCGGTTCGTCGGAAGCGGCCATCGCTGTCGCCGGCAAACACGCTGACGTCTTCGCCCTGTGGGGCGAGTCGCTGGCGCAAACCGGCGAGACCATCCAGCGCGTGCGCGCCGAAGCGGCGAAACACCAGCGTGATATTGGCTTCAGCGTCTCGTTCCGGCCGATTATCGCCGACAGCGAAGCCGAGGCCTGGGAGAAAGCCGAGCATATCCTGCACGTCGCCACCGAGCAGGCGGCGCAGCGCGGGGGCGGGTTCAAGGCCAAACCGGACAGCATCGGCGCCCAGCGGCTGCGGGCCACCGCCGCGCAGGGCAGAGTGGTGGACAAACGCCTGTGGACCGGCATCGCCCAGCTGGTGGGCGGCGGGCATAACTCCACCGCGCTGGTAGGCACCCCGGAGCAGGTGGCCGATGCGCTGCTCGACTACTACGACCTCGGGGTGCGCAACTTCCTGATCCGCGGATTCGACCCGCTGAACGATGCGGCAGACTACGGCCGGGCGCTGCTGCCGATCGCTCGTGAAAAAGCCGCGCGGCGTGCGGTGGCGGAGCGCGCATCGTGATCCATCCTGAGCGCGACGACTGGGCGCAGCAGCTGACGGCGGTACGCCAACAGATGGCGGAGCAGGCGGCCAGTCTTGACGCCAGCGGCGACTTTCCCTGGCGCAATATCGACCCGCTGCGCGCGGGGGGCTGGTTAAGCCTCGCCGTGCCGCGTGCATACGGCGGCGCGGGCGCCAGCCTGGCCCAGCTGCAGCAGGCCATCGCCGCCATCGCCTGGGGTGAGCCGGCGACGGCGCTGATCGTCTGCATGCAGTATCTGCACCATTTGCGGCTGGCGGAAAACGACGCCTGGCACGCGCCGCTGCGCCAGCAGGTTTTTCATGATGCCGTCGAACACGGCGGCCTGATCAACAGTCTGCGCGTTGAGCCGGATCTGGGCTCCCCGGCGCGCGGCGGCCTGCCGGACACCGTGGCGAGCCGCCGCGCGGACGGCTGGGATATCAACGGCCATAAAATCTATACCACCGGCATTGAAGGGCTGCGCTGGCTGGCGGTTTGGGCGAGAAGCGATGAGAACCCGCCGCGGGTGGGCACCTGGCTGGTGCCTGGCGACAGCCCGGGGATTAGCGTGGTGAAAAGCTGGGATCACGCCGGGATGCGGGCTACCGGCAGCCATGAGGTGATTTTTCGCCACGTGCGGCTGGCGGCAGAGCATGCGGTGGATGTCTGGCCGGTCGATGCGCCACCCGCCTCCCAGGCGGAACCGTTGCGCCTGTTCGCCAACCGACAGACGGCATTGCTGGCGGCGATCTATGACAGCATCGCCCGCGCCGCTCACGACTGGCTGGTGAGGTGGCTGGCGGGGCGGGCGCCCGCTGGTCTCGGCCATCCGCTTTCCCGCCTGCCGCGGGTGCAGGAGAAGGTCGGGCAGATCGCCGAACTGCTGTTGGTTAACCGCAGTCTGCTGGAGCAGGCCGCCGCGCTGCGCTTTTCCGCCATCGAGGCCAACCTGGCGAAAGTCACCATCACCGACAACGCCATTCAGGCGGTGAATATCGCGCTCGAGCTGACCGGCAATCATGGCCTCAGCCGACAAAACCCGCTGGAACGCCACTACCGCAATGTGCTCTGCGGCCGGGTGCATACCCCGCAGAGCGACAGCGCCTGGCTGGCAGCCGGCCACTTCGTCTTTCAATCACAAGGATAATCACGATGCGTCTATCATTCTCAGGCCGGGTGGCGGCAGCGCTGATGCTGCTGGCGCTGGGCGGTTACGCGACGGCGCAGGAGCGGCTTACCCTGCGCATCGCCGATCAAAAAGGCGGCATGCGTTCGCAGCTGGAGGCGGCCAACGCCCTGCAAAACCTCCCCTACGACATTAAGTGGGCCGAATTTCCGGCCGCCGCGCCGCTGGCGGAAGCCCTTAACGCTGGCGCGGTGGACGCGGGGATCATCGGCGATGCGCCGCTGCTCTTCGCCCTGGCTAACGGCGCGCCGGTGAAAGCGATCGCCGTGGACAAAAGCAACCCGGCGGGGACCGCGGTGCTGGTTTCTCCCGGCAGCGCGATAAAAACCGCCGCCGGGTTAAAAGGCAAGCGCATTGCCACCGGCAAAGGGTCGATTGGCCATTTCGTGGCGCTGAAAGCGCTCGAGCAGGCGGGGATTTCACCGAAGGAGGTGCAGTGGGTGTTCCTCGGTCCGGTGGACGCCAAAGTGGCGCTGCTTAACGGTTCGGTGGACGCCTGGGCGACCTGGGAGCCCTACACCACCCAGATGGTGAAGACCAACGAGGGGCAGATCCTGGTGAGCGGCAAAGGGCTGCTGCCGGGGAATACCTTCCTTGCGGCAACGGATTCAGCGCTTAACGACCCGAAAAAGCGCGCCGCGCTGCAGGATTATCTCCAGCGCCTGGCCGGCGCCGAGCGCTGGGCCTACGCCAATCTCGACAGCTACGGCAAAACGCTGGGGGAGATCATCCGCTTCCCGGCGGAGATCGCCCGCGCGCAGTTTGCCAACCGCCAGTCGCAGTGGCAGTCTCTGGCGGAGGAAACGGTGACCCAGCAGCAGGCGACGGCGGACTTTTATCTCGCCAACGGCCTGATCCGCACCCGGCTGGACGTGAAGCCGACCTTTGACCCCAGCTTTAGCGTGCCCGCCGGGCCGGCCCACGCGGAGGTAACGCCATGACCCCGTCCGCTTTTTCCCGTCGTCGTTTTTTAAAGCTAAGCGGTGGCCTGGCGCTGGCCGGGGTTTCCCTGCCGCTGTGGGCTCACGATATGGCGGAGATGGCCAGCGGCGATGCTCATCCGGCGCTGCGCCTGCCGCAGCCGTACAAGATCAAGCTGGCGATCAACAAAAGCGCGGTTTGCCTCGCGCCGGTCGCCGTCGCCGAGCAGCAGAAGATTTTCAGTAAATATAACCTCGACGTTGAGTTTGTTAACTTCGGCAACTCCACCGATGTGCTGCTGGAGGCGATCGCCACCGGCAAGGCCGACGCCGGGGTGGGGATGGCGCTGCGCTGGCTGAAGGCGCTGGAGCAGGGCTTTGACGTCAAGCTCACTGCCGGGACCCATGGCGGCTGTCTGAACCTGCTGACGGCCAAAGCGTCGCCGTTCAACGGCCTTGAGAGCCTGAAAGGGCAAACCATCGGCGTCACCGACATGGCCGGGCCGGATAAAAACTTCTTCGCTATCCTGCTTAAGCGCCACGGTATCGATCCGATAAGCGACGTGCAGTGGAAAGTCTACCCGGCGGATCTGCTCAGCGTGGCGCTGGATAAGCGCGAGATCGCCGCCATCAGCGGCAGCGAGCCGTTCAGCTATCGGCTGCTGGAGACCGGCAAGTATCAGCTGATCGCCAGCAATATGACCGGGGACTATGCCAATCTGAGCTGCTGCGTGCTGGGGGTGAGCGGGAGCCTGGCGCGGGACCATAAACCGGCCGCCGCGGCGCTCACCCAGGCAATCCTTGAAGCGCACAGCTATGCCGCCGAACACCCGGAAAGCGTGGCGCAATCTTTCCTCGCCCATGCGCTCAACACCAGTGAAGCGGAGGTAAGCGGCATTCTGCACGGACAGGGGCACGGCCACCACGCGGTGGGGGAGGCGTTTGTGAAAGAGCTGACGCAGTATGCGGTCGACCTGCAGCGGGTGCAGGTGATCAAACCGGGTACCGATCCCCATGAGTTTGCGGAGAGTATCTATGCCAACGTATTCGCCTGAGCAGGCGCTGGCGCGCCCAACCGGCCGCGCGCCGCTGTGGGGAGAAGGGCTGCTGGCCGCCGCGCTGTGGCTGCTGGGCGGTCTGTTCACCCTGGCCTGGCCCGATGCCGGGCGGCGCTGGCCGTTTAGCGAGGGCTGGGCGCTGGCGCAGTTCGCCTTCGGCGGCGGCTTGCTACTGCTGGCGCTGAGCTATCGCTACTGGCGAGCGCGCGGCGCGCGCGTGCTGCATGCCGGCAAGTGGTTGGCGCTGCTGCCGGTGCTGTTCGCTGCCTGGGAAGGGCTGACCGCCAAGAGCGGCGTGCTGCCGGTGCCGTTTTTCGCGCCGCCGCAGGCGCTGATCGAGGTGCTGCACGACGACTGGCCGCGTCTGCTCGACAGCCTG
Source organism: Klebsiella sp. 2019SCSN059 (assembly GCF_021739525.1). NCBI lineage: Bacteria > Pseudomonadati > Pseudomonadota > Gammaproteobacteria > Enterobacterales > Enterobacteriaceae > Klebsiella > Klebsiella sp. 2019SCSN059. The sequence continues at coordinate 309,506 of NZ_JAKKOM010000001.1, forward strand.
CTGCACTCCCTGGGGCTGCTGGGGCTTGGGGTGCTGCTCGGCACCAGCAGCGGGTTCGTCACCGGTCTGGCCATTGGCTGGTCGCAACGGATAGGCTACTGGGTCCATCCGGTGTTACGCCTGCTGGGGCCGGTGCCGTCCACCGCGCTGCTGCCGCTGTGCCTGTTTATCTTTCCGTCAAGCTTCGGCGCCAGCGTGTTTTTGATTGCGCTGAGCACCTGGTTCCCGGTCACGGTGCTGACCTGGTCCGGGGTCATCGGCATTGACAGGGCGTGGTACGACGTGGCGCGGACCCTCGGCGCCAGCCAGCGTTTCCTGATCCTGCGGGTAGCGATCCCCGCCGCACTGCCGAACGTCTTTGTCGGCCTGTTTATGGGGCTTGGCGCGTCGTTTTCGGTGCTGATTGTGGCTGAAATGGTCGGGGTGAAGTCGGGGATCGGCTTCTACCTCCAGTGGGCCCAGGGCTGGGCGGCCTATCCCAATATGTACGCCGCGCTGCTGGTGATGGCCTTGCTGTGCTCCGGTCTGATTAGCGGATTATTTATGCTGCGCGATAAGCTGCTGAGCTGGCAGCGGGGAGGGATGCAATGGTAACCGCGACGTCAGGTTCGCAGACGATAGCGCGCGGCGCGGCGGTATCGATAAGCCATCTTCATCACGCGTTTACGCTCGGCAAACAGGCGGTGCCGGTGCTGGAGAATATCAGCCTGCAGCTGCGGCCAGGGGAAAGCGTGGCGCTGCTGGGCCCTTCCGGCTGCGGTAAATCCACCCTGCTGCGGCTGCTGGCCGGGCTGGAAGCCCCGCAGAGCGGACAGATGCAGTTTGACGGCGCGCCGCTCGGCGCTCCCGGGCCGGAGCGCATACTGGTGTTTCAGGACCCGACGCTCTATCCCTGGCTGACGGTGCGGCAGAACGTGCTGCTGGGCCCGCAGGCGCAGGGCAAAAGAGGGCTGGAAGCAAAGGCCGACGCGCTGATTGACCGCATCGGTCTGCAGGCCTTCAGCGAGGCGTGGCCGCGGCAGCTGTCAGGGGGGATGGCGCAGCGCGCCGCGCTGGCGCGCGCGCTGTTGAACGAGCCGCGCCTGCTGCTGCTCGACGAGCCGCTGGGCAAGCTGGACTCGCTGACCCGCATCAGCATGCAGCGGGAGCTGATCGCCCTCTGGCAGCAGCAGGGGTATACCAGCCTGCTGGTGACTCACGATATCGAAGAGGCGCTGCTGCTGTGCGAGCGGGTGCTGGTGATGTCGCCGCGTCCGGGGCGGATTATCGCCGAGTTCGCGCTGCCGCTGGCCTTTCCCCGCCACCGCGATAACCCGCAGCTGCTGCAGCATCGTCAGGATATATTGCGCATCCTCGGCCAGGAGGAGGACTGGTAGGGTAAACGCATTCCCCGGTGGCGGCTGCGCCTTACCGGGCCTGGGAGCTCCACAGAAGGGGAAGGACCGTAGAACGTAGGCCGGTGCAAGCGCAGCGCCGCCCGGCAATGGACATCCGGCGCCATGCGCCACGTTTTGCCCGGTGGCGGCTGCGCCTTACCGGGCCTGGGAGCTCCACAGAAGGGGAAAGAACGTAGGCCGGTGCAAGCGCAGCGCCGCCCGGCAATGGACATCCGGCGCCATGCGCCGCGTTTTGCCCGGTGGCGGCTGCGCCTTACCGGGCCTGCGAGTTCGAGAGGAAGGGGAAGGACCGTAGGCCGGTGCAAGCGCAGCGCCGCCCGGCAATGGGCATCCGGTGCCATGAGAAAGATTAAAAATCCATCTTCACCGTGAACTGTACCTCACGCGGATCGCCAATCTGATTGCCGAGGTTATTGGTGCCGATGGAAGAGGTGTAATAGGTCTTATCAAACAGATTCTTCACATTCACCTGCAGCGTCACCGGATACTGCAGCTTCATCTTATAGGCGGCGAACACGTCCGCCACCGCATAGCCCGGTAGATAATAATCCGCGCCGTTGGTGCCGGAGCGCTTGCTGAGCGCATGGCCGCCGCCGCCTACCGTCAGGGTGTTGCTGTTGTAGACGTTATGAATGTCATAGGTCAGGAACAGCGAACCGGTGTGTTTCGGTACGTTCGGCAGCGGTTTCCCGGCGTAATCCGGATCTTCCAGCACTTTGGCGTCGGTGTAGCCGTAGCTGGCGATCACGCTGAGGTTATCGGTGATGGACCCCGCCAGATCCACTTCCACGCCCTGGGAACGCACCTTGCCCGCGGTTTTGGCCACCGTCTCATCGCCAATGCTCTCGGTGTACAGCACATTGCGCTTATGAATATCAAACAGCGCGATATTGGCGGTAATGCCCTCCAGCAGGTCGAATTTGGCGCCCACTTCGTAGGAGGTGGACTCTTCCGGCGGCAGCTCGCCGATATAGCTGGCGATCGACGACTGCGGCATAAACGACTGGGCGACGTTGGCGAACAGCGACACGTTCGGCGTCACTTTGTAGACCAGGCCGGCTTTCGGCGTCCATTTCTCATCGCGGCTGTCGGTATTGACGTTAAACGGTCGGCCTTTACCGGCGTACTGGGTGTAATACTGGTAGCGCACGCCGGCGACGGCGATCCAGTTGTCGGTCAGGTACAGCGCGTCCTGCACGTAAGCGGCATAGCTCTCCTGCTGGATCCGCTGATCGCTGTCGGACGCGGAGACGGTATTGCAGGTGTCGAGGGTGCCGTAGACCGGATGATAGATATTAAAGCCTTTCACGTTCTTGCAGCGCAGCATATCGGTGCGCAGCAGATCGTAATTCTCATAGGCGACGCCGGTCAGCAGTTCGTTATAAAAGCCGCCCACCACCACGTTGCCCTGCAGGTCGGCGCGGGTCGAGTGCATCTTCTGCGTGGAGCCATGGGTTCCATCGACCCGGCGGGTCAGGTTGCCGGTCGCCGAATCATAAGCCATTACTCGCGCCTGGTTATCGTTATAGTGATCCTGGCTGTAGCTGTAGTCGAAGCGCGCGGTCCAGGCGTCGTTCAGGCGATACTCGGCGTTGAGCTGGGCGAGGTCGGAATAGCCATCGGTAATATTAAACGCTTCATCGAAGCGGGTTTTGCGATCGACGTTCACCGCATGGCCGGTATTCAGATCGAAAATAGTGCCGCGGTCAAAGGGCGCGCTGTAGTCGCGGTGCGAATAGGACGCGGTCACCGTTGCCCGGTCGCCAAACCAGGTCAGGGAAGGGGCGATAAAGCGGCTTTTGTTTTTACCGAAATTGCGCCAGTAATCTTCATTCTGATAGTCCCCAATCAGCCGGTACGCCAGATTTGTGCCTTCGATGGGGCCGGTGACGTCGACGCTGCCGGTACCGCCGCCAAAGCTGGTGGACGTCGCGGAAACCGAACCGGAGAACTGCCGCTCCGGACGTTTGGTGATGACGTTGATCAGCCCGCCGGGGTCGAGAATACCGTACAGCGTCGAGGCGGGTCCCTTCAGGACTTCCACCCGTTCGGTGGCGGCGTTAAAGCTGCGCGGCAGAACGGTGCGCAGGCCGTTGGTCATGATCGAGCCGTCGCGGTTAGCGCCGAAGCCGCGGCGGGTAAAGGCGTCCTGGGTGCCGCCGAGGGTGTTGGTTTGCACCACGTTGGCGACGTTATACAGCGCCTCGTCGAGCGAGGTGGCGCGCTGATCTTCGAGAACCCGGTCGCTGACGGTATTCACCACCTGCGGAATATCCAGCAGCGGCATCGCGGTCAGCGTCGCGGTAGAGGAGCTGAGCGGTTGATAGCCGCTGGTGGCGCTCTGCTGGGCGCCGTCGGCCACCACGGTGATGGTCTCTTCCGCGTCGTTGTTACCTTTCGCCGCGTTATTTTCCGCGGCCATTAATCCCGGTGAGGCTAAAAAAAGAAGCGAAAAAAGCGCCCGCCCTTGCAACGAGGTGAAGGCGACATGGGGTTGAGTCATTATCTTTTTCTCGTGAACGAATCTGCCTTTGCGGTCAGATAAAGCCAATAAAATCATTGCCCTGAATAATAAAAACACGCGATTTAGCGTCTGAACGCGCCTTTATGTGTGTAATTGAAAATCATTCAACCATGAAGGAATGTAGTAGTAAACGTTATGCAAGATAAAAAATCAGCGGCGGGGTACAGGGCGTTTTAAACACCTCCATCAGGGAATATCCTGTGGTTATCTCTTTGATATTATTTTATTTTGATTCTATTGCGTTGGCGCGGCCTCGCTGTAGTCATCGTCCGCGCCAGAAGACGATGGCGACTATTGACTACTACATTCATCCCCGTCATGATCAAAAGAGAATGAGTTTTATTTTGATTTGACTGCAGAATGTCCAGCCATCGCCTGGAACGCTGCGGCGCAGGAGCGAGTTATGCCACAGCGGGTGACACCTGCAGAGCAGGGGATCGTACTGGATGCCCTGTCGGCCGGCTACGGCCAGACCCTGATCGTTGACGACATCAACCTGACCATCCCCACCGGCAAAATGACGGTGCTGGCCGGGGCGAACGGCTCCGGCAAATCCACGCTGCTGTCGACCATCGCCAGGATGCTGAAACCGCTCGGCGGCTGCGTGCGTCTGGACGGGCAAGCCATTCATCAGATGCCGACGAAGGCCGTCTCGCGCCAGCTCGGCATCCTGCCGCAATCGCCGCTGACGCCGGAAGGGTTAACGGTTTTCGAACTGGTCTCGCGCGGTCGCTTCCCGTGGCAGGGGCTGATGCGCCAGTGGTCCGACGCCGATGAGCTGGCGGTGGAAGAGGCGCTGCGCTTAACGGGCACCCGCGAGTTCGCTCATCTGCCGGTGGACAGCCTCTCCGGCGGCCAGCGTCAGCGCTGCTGGATCGCCATGGCGCTGGCCCAGCAAACGGCGACCATTCTGCTGGATGAACCGACCACCTGGCTCGACCTGCGCTATCAGGTCGATATTCTCGAACTGCTCCAGACCCTGACCCGCGAGCATGGCCGCACGGTGGTGACGGTGCTCCATGATCTTAACTTTGCCGTCAACTATGCCGATCTGCTGGTATTCCTTAAACAGGGGCGCATCGCCGGCACGATTAGCGACGGTGAAGTCTGTAGCCCTGAGCTGATTAAACGCGTGTTTGACGTTGACGTGCAGATGTCGATTAACCCGCAAACCGGCAAACCGTTCTTTATGCCGTTTCGCGCCCGCCAGGCGGCGGCACAATGAGCGTGGTTAGCCTGCATCCCGCGCGGCGGCGCGCCCGTCCCCGGCTGGCGCTGCTCCTGCTTACGCTGCTGCTTATTGCCGGCTCGCTGGTGCATCTTGGCCTGGGCGCCCGCTGGATCGCCCCGCAGACGGTGCTGCAGGCGCTGCTGGAGTACAACCCGCGTAACTTCGATCAGCGGATAATCGTCGAACTGCGCCTGGTGCGGCTGGCGGCGGCGCTGCTGACCGGCGCGGCGCTCGGCGTCGCCGGGCTGCTGCTGCAGACGGTGATCCGCAACCCGCTGGGCGAGCCGCATATCCTCGGCCTTAACGCCGGCGCGTCGCTGGCGGTGGTGGCGACCTCTGCGCTGGGGCTCTCCTTCGGCGCTTTCCCCGCCGCGCGGCCGCTGACCGCCGCCTGTGGCGCGGCGCTGCTGTTCGGCGGGGTGATGGCGCTGGCCTCTGCCGGTCGCGGCGGAGCGACGCCGCTGCGCATCACGCTGTGCGGGGTAGCGCTGTCGGCGTTTGCGTCGGCGGTGACGGCGGCGATATTAATTCTCGATGAACAAACGCTGCTGGCGATGCGCACCTGGCTGGCGGGCGATCTGGCCGGGCTGAACTGGAGCACGCTGCGGACGGCGCTGATCCCGGCGCTGATCGGCCTTGGCGTTGCGCTGTTCCTTGCCCCGCGCCTCAACGTGCTGGCGCTGGGGGATAAGGTAGCGCTGGGCCTCGGCGTGAACCTCGTCCAGACCCGGCTGCTGGGCCTGCTGGCGATTGCGCTGCTCTGCGGCGCGGCGGTGGCGGTGGCCGGGCCGATCGGCTTCGTCGGGCTGGTGGTGCCGCACGTGGTGCGCCGTCTGGTGACGGAAGATATCCGCCTGGCGCTGCCCCTGGCGGCGCCGGTGGGGGCGCTGGTGCTGCTCCTGGCGGATATCGCCGCCCGGACGCTGGTCGCCCCTCAGGAGCTGGCCACCGGGGCGATGACCGCCCTGGTGGGCGCGCCGCTGTTTATCTTTATCGCCGCGAGGTTTTTTAAATGATGCGCGCCGTCCATCGGGCCGGCTTTCGGCCGCTGGTTTTCGCTTCCCGCCAGCTGCTGCTGCGCCCGGCGGCGCTTAACATTGCCGCCTTAATGCTGCTGATGCTGCTGGCGCTGGGGCTGTACAGCCTCAGCCGCGGCAGCTATCCGCTGCCCGCGTCGACGCTGGCGCGGGCCCTGCTGGCGCCGCTGGAGATTGGCGAGCAGCCGCGCTTTATTCTGTTTGATATCCGCCTGCCGCGGATCCTGATGGCGCTGCTGTGCGGGGCTATGCTGGGGCTGGCCGGCGCGGCGATGCAGAGCATCACCCGCAACGGGCTGGCCGACCCGGGGCTGATCGGCGTCAAAGAGGGGGCCAGCATCGTGGTCATGGCGCTGGTGCTGTTTTTCCCGGCGGTAGGCCTGGTCTGGCGGCCGCTGGCGGGAATGGTCGGCGGCGTGGCGGTGGCCCTGCTGGTCCTGACGCTGGCGCGCGATTGCTCGCGACCGCGCTTTATTTTAATTGGCGTCGGCGTCTCCTGGACCCTGGCGGCGGCGGTCGGCATCTTTATGACCACCGCCGACGTTCGCGACGTGCAGACGGCGATGATCTGGCTGGCGGGCAGCCTGCAGGCCGCCACCTGGCCGCTGCTGGCGGTGGCCTTTTGCTGGGCGCTGCCCGGAGCCATCATCCTGTTCTGTACCGCCCGGGCGGCGGACGCGGCGCTGCTGGGCGACCGGACCGCCATCGGCCTTGGGGTGCGTCTGCAGCAGCTCACGCTGCTGCGCTTTTTCGCCCCGGTGCTGCTGACCTCGGCCAGTGTCTCCTGCGTCGGCAGCCTGGGCTTTGTTGGCCTGATGGCGCCGCATATGGCGCGTTTTGTGCTGCGCGGCGGCCAGGTATCGCTGCTGAGCGGAAGCGCGCTGATTGGCGCCTTGCTGGTGCTGGTGACCGATACCCTTGGCCGGCTGGCGTTTGCGCCGCTGCAGATCCCGGCGGGGATTGTTATTGCCCTGGTGGGCTGCCCGTTTTTTGTTGTCTTACTCTGGCGTCGCCGCGATGCCCTTTAACCAGGAAGGTATTATGCGTTGGTTCGTCTCATTGCTGCTGTTGCTGACGGGGGCCGTCAGCGCCGCCGACCCACAAACTCAGACTTTTACCGATGATTTAGGCCGCACGGTCACCGTCCCGCTCCATCCGCAGCGTATCGTTTCGATGCACGATCTCGACATTACCATTCCGCTGATTGAGCTCGGGGCGCCGCCCATCGCCAGCCACGGCCGGACGCGGCCGGACGGCAGCCACTATCTGCGCTCCAGCGCCCAGCTCACCGGCGTCGATTTCGACAATAGCGATATCCGCTTTATTGGCACCGCCGATATCGATCTGGAAGCGGTGGCCGCCGCCAGGCCGGATCTGATCATCACCGAGCCCAGCCGTCACGTGTCGGTGGAGCAGCTGGAGAAGATTGCCCCGACGGTGAGCATCGACCATCTGCAGGGCAGCGCCCCGGAAATTTACCGCAAGCTGGCGCAGCTGACCGGCACCCAGCCGCGGCTGGCGATCCTCGAGCGCCGCTATCAGGAGCAAATCAAGCAGCTGAAAGCGATGGTCAACCCGTCGCAGTACAGCGTCTCGGTGATCCAGGCGAACAACGGCAAGGTCACGGTGCATCATTCTTACCACGCGCTGGGCCGGGTGCTGCGCGACGCCGGGTTCCGCTTTCCGCCGTTGATTGAGCGGATCCCCGACGGCCAGCGAATTGACGTCAGCGCGGAACAGCTGCCGGAGCTGGACGCCGATTTTGTCTTCGCCACCTGGCGGTCGGATACCGGCGGTAAGCCGCAGGATGAGCTGCAGGCGATGGAAGGCGTGATGCCCGGCTGGTGCGACTTTATGCGCGCCTGCCGCACCGGGCGCTATATTTTGCTGCCGCGGGAGGAGGTGATCTCCAACTCCTACGCCGCGCTCTCCCTGATGGTGGCCCAGGTGCAGTCGCATATTGCCGGCAGGCCGATCCCGGCGGAGGCCAAATGAAAAGCGCGGTAAAAAAAGAGAAGGGGCGGGTCGACCTGTTCGGCGAACGCTATCGCGCCCGGGCGCATCAGCTCTCTCCCCGCCTGCGGGCCGTGGTCAGCTATATCAACGACAACCGCGAGGTGGTGCTGGAGCAGACGGCGATGGAGATCGCCACCGCGACCCAGACCTCTGACGCCACGGTGGTGCGCGCCATCCAGGCGCTGGGCTTCGCCGGGCTGCGCGAACTTAAGCAGACTATGGAGCGCTGGTTCGGTACCTCGGTCACCTCGGCGGAAAAGATGCGCTCGACGGTCACCGCACTCGCCAGCGACGTCAATTCCAGTATTGATTTTGTGCTTGAAGGGCACCAGCGGGTCTGCGAGGTCCTGTCGCGGGCCGACAACCGCGCGGCGGTGGCCCAGGCGGTGGCGTTGCTCAGCGACGCGCGCCAGGTGGGGATCTTCGGCATCGGCGCCTCGGGGATCCTCGCCGAGTACACCGCCCGGCTGTTCAGCCGCATTGGCCTGCCGGCTTACGTGATGAACCGCACGGGCTTTAGCCTCGCCGAACAGCTTATCGGCCTGCAGCGCGGCGATGTGCTGATCATGATGGGGCAAAAATCCCCCCATCGCGAAGGGATGACCACCCTGCGCGAGGCGAAGCGGCTGGGAATTCCGACCATCCTGCTGACCCAGGCGGTGGACTCGCGCTTCAGCCAGGAGGCGCAGGTGGTGATCGACGTCCCGCGCGGCGGGGACAGTAGCCGGATGCCGCTGCACGGCACGGTGCTGGTCTGTCTGGAGATGATTGTCCTGTCGGTGGCCTCGACCACGCCACAAAAAACGGTGAAATCCCTGAAGCGAATCAACGACCTGCACCGGGCCATCGGTAAATCCGGCGGTAAACGGGCCAGTTGATAAGATAATTCACCAGCGGGAAGGTTTCCGGTTGCATACAAAAGTAAGTGTGTGTATTTTTATGCAAAATAAATGCATAAAAAGGATATCTCATGGTTAAGAATTTGCTCAAAGCGTGTTTCATGATGGCCGCGCTGACGGCAGCCGGACAGGCGGCTGCGGAAACCTACACCGTCGGCTCCGGCGGCACCTACCGGCCATTTGAATTTGAAAACAGCCAGAAACAGCTGGAAGGTTTTGATATCGACATCATCAAAGCCATCGCCAAAGCCGAAGGCTTTGACGTCAAACTGGTCAATACCCCATGGGAAGGTATCTTCGCCACGCTGAACACCGGCGACCGCGACATCATCATCTCCGGGATCACCATCACTGATAAACGCAAACAGATGGTCGATTTCTCCGCGCCGTACTTCCCGGCCGAGCAGTCTATCGTCGTCGCCCAGGATTCGCAGGTCGATTCCCTCGCGGCCCTGAAAAACGAGAAGGTCGGGGTGGTGAACTCCAGCACCGGCGATATCGTGGTCTCTGAGGTACTGGGCAAAAACAGCACGGCGATCAAGCGCTTCGACAATACCCCGCTGATGCTCCAGGAGCTGTTCGAGGACGGCGTCAGCGCCGCGGTGGGTGACGTCGGGGTGGTGAAGTACTACATCAAACAGCACCCGGAGAAGCAGTTCAAGCTGGTGCCGGATGCCAAATTTGAACGCCAGTATTTCGGTATCGCGGTGGCGAAAGGCAACAGCGAACTGCTGGGTAAAATCAACGCCGGTCTGCAGAAGATTGTTGCCGACGGAACTTACGCCAAAATCTATAAAACCTGGTTCGACGACAACGTGCCGACGCTGCCAGCGCAATAACCCACCTTTTTCAGTGACCACGGCTATCGCCCAGGCGATAGCCGTATTTTTTAGGGAAGGACTATGACGGGATTCCGTTGGGAGATCATCGAGGAGTACGGCCCGCTGTTTGTGGACGGCGCCCTGATGACGATTAAATGTACCATTATCTGCGTGATCCTCGGGACGCTGTGGGGGTTAACCCTCGGTCTCGGACGGATGGCGAAGGCCGAGCACGGGCCATGGAAATATATTCTCCGCTACCTGGTGCAGTTTCCGGTGCGCTTTTACGTTAGCGCCTTCCGCGGTACGCCGCTGTTCGTGCAGATCATGGTGGTGCACTTTGCGCTGGTGCCGCTGTTTATTAACCCGCGCGACGGCCTGCTGGTGACCAGCGGCCTGATGAGCGCCGACTTTGCCCGCGAGCTGCGCGCCAGCTACGGGGCGTTCCTCTCCTGCATTGTGGCGATCACCCTTAACGCTGGAGCCTATGTGTCGGAGATTTTCCGCGCCGGCATCCAGTCGATCGACAAAGGGCAGATGGAGGCCTCCCGCGCGCTGGGCATGCCGTGGTGGAAAACCATGCGCAAGGTGATCCTGCCCCAGGCGTTTCGTCGCATTCTGCCGCCGCTGGGCAACAACGCCATCGCCATAGTCAAAGACTCGTCGCTGGCCTCGGCGATAGGCCTGGCCGATCTGGCCTACGCCGCGCGCACCGTCTCCGGTGCCTACGCCACCTACTGGGAACCCTACCTGACCATCTCCCTGGTCTACTGGGTGATCACCTTCCTGCTGGCGCAGCTGGTTAACCGTCTGGAAAAGAGGTTTGGCAAAAGTGATTCACATTAATAACTTACATAAGCGCTTCGGCGACAGCCACGTGCTGCGCGGCATCAGCTGCGACATTAAACCGCAGGAAGTGGTGTGCATCATCGGCCCCTCCGGCTCGGGGAAAAGTACCTTTCTGCGCTGTATGAACGCCCTCGAGACGGTCAGCGAAGGCGAGGTGGTGGTCAACGGCTTTGCCGCCCACGACCGCACTACCGACCTCAACAAGATGCGCGAAAGCGTCGGCATGGTGTTCCAGCGCTTTAACCTGTTCCCGCACATGACGGTGCTGGAAAACCTGATTATGGCGCCGATGAATCTGCGCAATATGCCGCGCCAGCAGGCGGTCGACCTGGCGGAAGCCTTGCTGGCGAAGGTGGGCTTAAGCGATAAGCGCGACGCCTGGCCCTCGAGCCTGTCCGGCGGCCAGCAGCAGCGCGTCGCGATTGCCCGCGCGCTGGCAATGAAGCCGTCGATAATGCTGTTCGATGAGCCCACCTCTGCGCTGGATCCGGAGCTGGTGGGCGACGTGCTGGAGGTGATGAAAAACCTCGCCAGCGAGGGGATGACCATGGTGATCGTGACCCACGAAATGGGCTTTGCCCGCGAAGTGGCCGACCGGGTGATCTTCATCGACCAGGGCGTGATTCAGGAAGAGGGCAAGCCGGGGCAGATCTTTAGCGCGCCGACCAACCCGCGCACCGCCGCGTTCCTCAGCAAGGTGCTGTAAACCGGGCGGGCTGGCGCCAGGCCAGCCCGCTGAGTGTTGTCAGATATATTGATGATATTTTTCATCATCAGTATAAACATTGACTGAACTCATAAATCCCGCGACGACTCCTTTGTTAATCTCCGGGTATCGCTTTGGGCTTCTCCAGGAATATAACGTTGGAAATCTTTTTTTAACCCACTGAAAAATAGCGACTAACTATTTTTCATACGCCAAAAATCATGGTCCGTTAATGACGGACTCGGTTTCGTATGGGTTAAAAAAGGTACGTTATGACAGTTACATGGACGGTCACGCCCGTGGGGTATCAGCACATTGCCAAACGCTGCCCCTCCTGCAATGTAAAACGCGACTTCGCCCCTTCCGGCGCCATCCGGGTGAATTCGCAAAAGAAGCTGCTGGATATCTGGAGCATCTATAAATGCACGCACTGCGATTACACCTGGAATATCGCCCTGTTTTCCAGGCTGCACGTCAGCAAGATTAACCGCGAACGGCTTCAGCGCCTGAGGCAGAACGATGCTGCCATGGTTCGCTATTATGCCGCTGACCTCGCGACGCTGAAGCGCAACGGCGCTGTGCTGTCGGGGCAACCTGATTTTCGTATTCAGGAGCATTGGTCAGTCAGGCTAATGGCTTGCCCGCAAATAATGGTGCGCGTTCGGGTCCTTCAGCCTTTTCGCGTCAGCCTGCTATCAATACTGAAAAAGCAGCTCAAGCTGAGTACGGCTGATATCCGGTGGTTGGTCGCGACAGGGCAGATCAAGGGTATTCCACTAAAACAGCTCAAGACGAAAAAGCTGAAGGCGATGGAATATCATTTTCAGCTGGCGGCGGAAACGCTGTATGCGCGACGCCGGATTACGTTATCACTTCGCTGTAGATAACTCGTCGGGAAGATAAGCCGTAGCGCTTTAACCGCGGTTTTTCGTTATTCTCAATGAAATCAGGACGGCGAAGTCGGCCGTCCTGAATTACTCATTACTGCCTGAAAAAGGCCCTCCGCTGCAGCCAGTCAAGCTGCCGACGCATAATAAACAAACGCCAGCTTATTGCCGTCGGGATCGCGGACGTAGGCGCTGTGAAAGCCGTCGCCGTACTGCGGACGGTGACCGGGCGCGCCTTCGTCACGTCCGCCGAGTTGCAGGGCTAGGGCATGCAGTTCCGCAATATGTTCGACGGAGCGGGCGTTAAGCGCCACCATCGTTCCATTGCCCACCCCGGCAGGCTGCTGATCAAAGGGGACGCCCACGCACAGCCCGCAGGTCTGGTTGCCGTTGAAGGTGCCCCATGAGGCGCCTTGTTCGTTACGGCCGGCTTTGGCGTGCCCCAGCAATGCCATTAACGGGTCATAGAACTCGATGGCACGTGGTAGATCGTTCGTTCCCAGCATAATGTATGAAAACATAGTGTCCTCCTGTTGCGGGCAAAAAGGTGACTTTCGCCCGCTTACTGCCTGAAGCGGATGGCAACAGACCCGGCGCTGCGCTCAGCCTCGCCATGGTACACCGCCTCAATATTATTTCCCTGCGGATCCAGCACAAAAGCGGCATAGTAACCAGAATGATAGTGTCGTTCGCCAGGCGCGCCGTTATCGCGGCCACCATGGGTCAGCGCCGCATGGTAAAAAGCGTCCACCATATCGCGATCTCTGGCCTGGAACGCCAGATGGTGGCGCCCTGTCAGTTTCCCGGCGGCCTCCGGGCTGTGGCGTGAGGCCACCACCAGTTCGTCAGCCAGCAAGTATTCATTGGCGGTGGCGATCGCCGGGATCTCCAGCGCCGACAGTACGGCGGTATAGAAGTTTTTGCTTGCCTCAAAGTCTTCGACAACCAGCAGAATATGATCGATCAATCTGCCACGATGTAAGGTATTGCTTTCCATGGAATGTCCTCCTGGCAGGGGGGCCGGCAATGGTTAACAGCAGTGAGCCAGCAAAAACAGGATGCCCTCCGGTAAGGGCCATAAAAAAGGCTGGCGCCAGGCCAGCCCGTCAGGACTACCGTGCGGACTCCGTCGCTTCGTCCATGTCCTCTTCCTGCTCACTGGCGAGCAGGGTTTTCTCGTTTTTACACAGACACTGGATCAGCAGGAACAGCCCGCCGCTGGCCACCAGGGTGGCGATCAGGCCATCGTAGCCGGTGATGCCGATCAGCATGCCGCTGACTACCGGTCCGGCGACGCTGCCGGCGGACCAGAAAAAGCCGAACAGGGCGTTAATCATAATCAGCTTCTGTCCGCTAAAGGTTTTCCCCGCCCGCACCAGCGACAGGGTATACAGCGCCCCCGCCGCGGCGCCCAGCAGCAGACAAATGGCCATCAGCTGAATGCGTGAGCCGAGCATCAGCGGCAGGGCCAGCAGCGACAGGCTGAAGACCACCGCGCAGGCCAGATGCACGCGGCGAATGCCGACCCGGTCGGCCAGCCAGCCGAGCGGGGTCTGGAACATCGCATCCCCGGTAAGCACCACGGTCACCAGCAGCACCGCCATTCCTTCATTAAGCCCCTTGTCCATGCCGTACAGCGGCAGCAGGGCGAGGATGCTGGCGTCGAAGAAGGCGAAGCAGAAGACCCCTGAGGCCAGTACCGGCAGGAAGGCGCCGAGGCTGCGCCAGCTGGCGCGCTCCCCAAGGCTTTCGCGGGTGCCGGTGGGCAGATGGCGCAGCATCAGCAGGCAGACGGCGGTGACCGCGACGATCGCCATCAGCGCCGAGGCCTGCCAGGCGGGGCCGACGGAGATCAGCAGCGGTCCGGCCAGCTGACAGCCGGTAAAGGCCGAGGCGTAGATGCCGGTGAGGGTGGCGCGCTGGCTGCCCGCCGCGCCGCCGGTGATCCAGCTTTCGCCCAGTACGATAATGACCCCGGAGGCCAGGCCGGTCAGCAGGCGCGGCAGCAGAAGCAGCGTCATATCGGTGGTCATGCATGAGGCGATGGTCGCCAGCGCCAGCAGGATCAGACTGCCGCTCAGCAGCACGCCCATCTCAACGCGCCGGCACAGCGCAGGAGAGAGGAAAGAGGAGATCATCATGCCGGCGGGCGGCAGGGCGGCCAGCAGGCCGACGTACAGCGGCGCAACCTGCTGCTGCGCCAGCTCAAGACTGATTAACGGCACCGTATAGCCGGTGATAAATCCCACGAGCGACGCGGCCATGATCATCGCCAGCGTGGGGGCAAGACGATTCTGGTCTGGGTTAAACATTTTATTTCCGATGACGGAGAGGTCAGTAGTGGATCCTTCGGCAAATTGCCGTCCTGAGTTGCATAATAATTAATCGCCTGGCCGTTGTCACCGTTGAAATCACTACCAAAAAAGGTCCGCCCGGCGGCGGCTGGCGTGTACGCCGCGCCGCCGCCGCATTTCGTGACGTTGTCAGCGTGTTAACGACAGGATATAACGGAGGGAGCGGCAGCGACCCGGCGCCGGTTAGCGACGGGGAAAAACGCAACGCATGACCCAATTATTCAGCATTACGCTATGCAGGAAAGGAGTAATACATGGCCGTATCGCCGTCACTGATCGCCGAAGCCACAGGCTGGCGACGTGAGTTTCACGCCGCGCCTGAGCTCGGATATCAGGAGCAGGAGACCTCGCGCCGCGTCGCCGAGCTGCTGGTCTCGTTTGGCCTGCAGGTTCATCGCGGGCTGGCCGGCACCGGCGTCGTGGCGACGCTGGAAAACGGCCCCGGGCCGGTCATCGGCCTGCGCGCCGATATGGACGCCCTGCCGATCACCGAGCTGGGGAGCGTCAGCTACCGTTCGCGCCGCGCCGGGGTAATGCACGCCTGCGGCCACGATGGCCACACCGCGATGCTGCTGGCGGCCGCGGCCCATCTGGCGCAGACCCGCCAGTTCAGCGGTACCGTCCACTTTGTCTTCCAGCCGGCGGAAGAGAACCTTGGCGGCGCGCGCAAAATGGTGGAAGAGGGGTTATTCGAACGCTTCCCGATGGATGCGATTTACGCGCTGCATAACTGGCCGGGGATCCCCCTCGGCGAAGTGGCGCTCAGCGATGGCGCGATGATGGCTTCCCTCGACGCCTTCGAGATCACCCTGCGCGGCAAAAGTTGCCATGCGGCGATGCCGGAGAGCGGGGCCGATCCCATCGTCGCCGCGGCGCAGTTGATTATGGCGCTGCAGACCATTCCCTCCCGTCGCCTGTCGCCACAGGATTCCGCGGTGGTCAGCATCACCCAGATAAACGGCGGCGAGGCGATCAACGTCCTGCCGGACACCGTGGTGCTGCGCGGCACCTTCCGCTGCCTGAGCAACCGCGTTCGCGCCCGCGTGCGGGAGCTTATCGAAAGCTATGTGGCCACCCAGCCGCAGGTGTCCGATGTCCGGGGCGAGATTAGCTGGTTTCCCGGGTATCCGGTGACCAAAAACCATGCGCCGCAGGCGCAGCTGCTGCGCGAGGTGGCGGTCGCCACCCTCGGCGCGGAAGCGGTGCGCTGGAACCAGGCGCCGTCGATGGCCTCTGAGGATTTTGCCTGCATGCTGGAGGTCTGTCCGGGGGCCTATTTCTGGATCGGCACCGATGGCGAAACGCCGTCGAAGCCGTTGCATAACGCCAGCTATGACTTTAACGACGCGCTGATTAGCCACGGGGTGGCGATGTGGGTGGCGCTGGTGGAGAAACAGCTGCCGGCGGCGTAACCCGCCGGCAGCGGCAGGAGGGAAGGGAGCGCGCGCGCTCCCTGACGTCAGACGTCGGCGGCGGCTTTCAGTCGCGCCTTCATGTCGCTGTAGGCGGTCCAGGCATAGCGCTCCGCCCACTGCTGGTCGGCAATCGCTTCCACTTTCACCGCACAGTATTTGGTTTCCGGCGTTTTGGAGATCGGATCCAGGTTATCCTGGGTCAGCTCATTACAGGCGCCCACCCACCACTGATAGGTCATATAGACCGCGCCCGGGTTGATGCGATCGCTGAGGTCGGCGCGGGTGATGACCTTTCCGCGCCGGGAGCTAACCCACACCAGCTGTTTGTCGGCGATCCCCAGCCGTTGCGCATCCACGGGATTCATCTGCACCCGTCCCGGCTCGTCGGCCAGCGACTGCAGCGCGGCGCAGTTGCCGGTCATCGAGCGGCAGGAGTAGTGCCCCACCTCCCGCACCGTGCAGAGCACCAGCGGCCATTCATCATCCGGACTTTCCGCCGGCGCGCGCCAGGCGGTGGCGAACAGCTGCCCTTTACCTGATGGGGTGTCGAAGCGGTTGTCTTTATACAGCCACGGCGTGCCGGGGTGGTCGAGGGTCGGGCATGGCCACTGAACATGGCCCATATTGCCCATTTTCTCCCAGGTCACGCCGTAGAACAGCGGGCAGAGCTCGCGCATCTCGTCCCAGATCTGCTGGTTGCTCTCATAGTGCATCGGATAGCCCATTTCGCTGGCCAGCAGACTGATGATCTCCCAGTCGCGCTTCACATTCCCCGCCGGCGGGATCGCCTGTTCAAACCGCTGAAACCCGCGGTCGGCGCAGGTGAAGACGCCGCCGTGCTCGCCCCAGGAGGTGGCCGGCAGCAGGACATCGGCAATCTCCGCCGTTTTGGTCATGAAGATATCCTGCACCACCACGAAGTCCAGCGCCTCGATGCCTTTGCGCACCAGGCCGAGGTCGGCTTCGGTCTGCAGCGGATCTTCGCCCATGATGTAGTAGGCTTTGATCTCGCCCGTCAGCGCCTTATGCGGCACCTCGGTGATGCGGGTGCCGACCTGGTCATCCATCTGCGCCGGGTCGATCCCCCAGGCGGCGGCGAATTTCGCCCGCACGGCCGGGTCGGTGACCTCCTGATAGCCGGGGAACAGGTTCGGCAGCACGCCCATATCGCAGGCGCCCTGTACATTGTTTTGCCCACGGACCGGGCCCACGCCGACGTTCGCCCGTCCCAGGTTGCCGGTGAGCAGCGCCAGGCTTGCCAGGCCGCGCACCACATCCACCGCCTGGCCAAACTGGGTGACCCCCATGCCCCACATAATGGTGGCGGAAGGGGCGGCGGCAAACATGCGCATTGCCTCGCGGATCGCCTGCGCGCTGACCCCGACAATCCCTTCCACTGCTTCCGGGGCGTAATCTTTCACCGCCTCGCGGTAGGCATCCAGCCCTTCGGTATAGCGTTCGACATAGGCTTTGTTGTACAGCTCTTCTTCCAGCAATACATAGCCGAAGGCGTTCACCAGCGCCATGTTGCTGCCGTTGTTAAGCTGCAGATGACGGTCGGCTATGCGTGCGGTTTCAATGCGTCGCGGATCGCAGACGATGATTTTGGCGCCGTTTTCCCGGGCTTTGATCACCCGGCGGGCGACGATGGGATGGGAGTCGGCGCAGTTGTAGCCAAAGACCAACAGGCATTTCGAGTTTTCGATGTCGCTTATCGAGTTGCTCATCGCCCCGTTGCCCAGCGCCTGCTGCAGCCCGGCGACGGAAGGGCCATGGCAGACGCGGGCGCAGCAGTCGACGTTGTTGGTGTTCAGCACCGCGCGGGCGAACTTTTGCATCACATAGTTGGTTTCGTTGCCGGTGCCGCGCGAGGAGCCGGTGGTCATGATGGCGCGCGGGCCATGCTTCTCTTTGATCTCCCTGAGCTTGCTGGCGGTATAGCGAATCGCCTCCTGCCAGCTGACCGGCGTGAAAGCGCCGCCTTTCTGGTAGCGGATCATCGGTTGTTTAAGACGGGGCGTCAGGAGCTGCGTGTCGTTAAGAAAATCCCAGCCGTAATAGCCTTTCAGGCACAGCTGGTTCTGGTTGGTGACGCCGTCGGCGGCTTCCGCGCGAATGATTTTATTGTTGTCGACAACCAGTTTAAGTTTGCAACCCGCCCCGCAGTAGGGGCACACGCTCGTGATTTTTTTCATCAGTAACAGACCTGTTAACAGTGAACAGAGGATCGCTGTCGCGCCGGGCCCGACGGGCAACGATCGCGGTATCGCCTGGTGGTGATGCGGACGCAGGCCCGCTGCGCTATGCAGGTCTCGTGCCAGAATTTAATTTATTGATTTACAATGAAAAATAACAGGGGAAGGATGACGGGAGCGTGACCTCGTCACTAATGACGATGACGCAGAGCGCCGACGTCAGACGCTCTGCAGGGGATAATGCCGCTACGCGAGAGGGCGGCAGCGGGCGATATGCGACTCGCTCAGGCCGACGTCGCGCGCGGCGGCGCAGATTGCCTGCCAGCTGCCTGCATCCAGCGGGATCCCCTCGGCCAGACGCGCTTCGCGGTTGGCGGCCTCCCATTCGCCGGGGGCCAGCACCGGGGCATCGGGATCGTGCGGCGACTGTTTACACCATGCGATAAAGGCCTCCGTCTGCGCCTGGCTGTCCGGGGCATCGAACGCGTCCGGGCGCAGGATCACGGTGGTCATGCAGTTAAAGATGGCGTCGACGCTGGTCTGCAGGCTTTCCTGATGGGTGGTTTGCCCCCCGGAGAGCGCGCCGCCGAGCACTTCGCACAGTGTCGCCAGGGCATAGCCTTTGTGCTGGGCGAAGGTGAGCAGGGCGCCCAGCGGCGAGGTCTGCATCACCGCCGGGTCGGTGGTGGGCAGCCCCTGGGCGTCGATCAGGCAGCCGGGCGCCACGGCTTCTCCTTTGTGCCAGGCGACGCGGGTTTTACCAAAGGCGATGGCGCTGGTGGCGTAGTCCAGCAGCAGCGGCGGATGGCCCGCGCGGGGGAACACCACGCACAGCGGGTTAGTGCCGAAGCGGCTGTCTTTTCCGCGGAACGGGGCGACCATCGGGTCGCCGATCACGCTGACGAAGTGAATGGAGATCAGCCCGGCGGCGGCGCACTGCTCCGCCCAGTAGCCGATGCGTCCGACGTGATGCGCATTGCGCAGGGCGATAGCCGCCATGCCGTGCTGCTTCGCCTTTTCGATGCCTAACTGCATCGCTTCGTGGGCGACCACCTGGCCGAAGCCGGCGTTGCCGTCGAGGGTGACCACGGCGCCGGCGTCTTTGGTGACCGTGGCGTGGCGGTTGAGCTGCAGAAAGCCGCCGGCGTGGGATTTGACATAGCTTGGGATCATCCCGACGCCATGGGAGTCATGCCCGGCCAGGTTGGCGGCGATCAGATGGTCGGCGACCAGCGTCGCTTCTTCCGAGCGGCTGCCGAGATGGGTAAACAGTGAGACGACAAACTGATGCAGATCCGTCGCCAGAAAGCGGTGTCCTGTTGGCACTGATTCTCTCCTGTAGTCTGTTGTTATTTTGTTATGTTTGCCGTTTTATGCTGCGCCGCCCGGCGCAGAAGGTCAAGGGCGGACTCTCCCGGCGACAGGCCACTGCGCCAGCGCCTGGGTTATACGGCAGACGATAAAAAACCGGTCCGGGATCGCGTTTTAATTAACGTCATAAACACCACATTTTTAAATTCTGCCACTGTCACAAAAGCCAGAAAAAAGCCAGCCCCGGCGTTGCAAGGGGAGCTGATACCACTATATGTTAAATTTGTGTTTATTAATTGATGATTAAAGGTTGGTATCATGTATAAGAAAATAAGTGGGTTAGTGGTTTCACTGACGGCCGTTTTCGCCTGTGCCGCCTGGGCGGAGGTGCCTGCGGGCTATCCGGCGGATTATCAAAAAACGGTTGATGCCGCCGTCAAAGAGGGCAAGGTGGTTATCTATTCCACAACCGATACCAAAGCGGCCGGGCCGTTAATTAAAGGATTCGAAGCGCAATATCCGGGCGTAAAAGTCGAATATAACGACATGAACAGCACCGAGCTGTATAACCGCTATATCAGCGAGCAGGCCGCCGGGGGCGGCAGCGGGGACGTGGTGTGGAGCTCATCGATGGATACCGCGCTGAAATTAGCCACCGAGTACGCGGAACAATATGCCTCGCCGGAGGTGAAGCAATTACCCGACTGGGCGGTGTGGCAGCAGAAAGCCTATGGCACCACCTACGAGCCGGTGGTATTTATCTATAACAAACGGCTGATCCCGCAGAATGAGGTGCCGGACTCGCACACCGCGCTGGCCAAATTGATCGCCAGCCAGGCCGATAAATTTAAAGGCAAAGTCACCACCTACGATATCGAAAAATCGGGCCTCGGCTTTATGCTGGCGGTCCAGGACAGCCAGGCCGACGCGAACTATTTTACCGACCTGGCGAATATCGCCAAAGGCGGCCTGACGGTGCAGTCTTCCACCGGCACGATGATGGAGCGCGTCTCCTCTGGCGAAAACCTGATCGGCTATAATATTCTTGGCTCCTATGCCGAAGCGCGGGCGAAAAACGATCCCTCTTTAGGCATCGCCTATCCGAAAGATTACGTGCTGGTGCTCTCCCGCGTCTCGTTTATTAGCCAGGAGAGCGAACATCCCAATGCGGCGAAATTGTGGCTGGATTATGTCCTGTCGGAAAAAGGCCAACAGATCCTCGCCAGCCAGGCGGATATTCCCTCTCTTCGTCGCGATATTGAAGGCAAAAATGATATCGACGGCATGACCACGCTGCTGGGCAAAGCGTTAAAACCGATCCCGGTCAACGAAACGCTGCTGGATTATTTACAGCCGCAAAAACGTCTGCAGTTTATTAAACAATGGCGCAGCGCCGCCGCGAAATAATCCTCCCCCGGGGCATCGCCGATGCCCCTTATTCACACCCGGCGGGTTTATTCACCTGACCAAAGGGATGAACCATGAATGTATTACGCAGAAAGTGGCAGGGGCTGCCGCGCGGCGTGGTGGTGTGCATCACGGCGCTGGTGATTTACGTCCCGCTGTTATTTATTGTGGTGCAGAGTTTTCTCTCCGCGCCGTTCTTTTCCCGCTCCAAATCCTGGAGTCTGGAAGCCTTCGCCTTTATTTTTACCGACCCGGATTTTTATCTGGCGTTAAGGTCAGGGTTTATTCTGGCCTTTGGCCTGGTGATTATCGCCATTCCGCTGGGCGGTATTTTGGCCTTTCTGATGGTACGCACCGATTTACCCGGCCGGCGGTTCATTGAGCCGCTGATCCTGGTGCCGATCTTCGTCTCGCCGATGGTGCTGGGCTTTGGCTACGTGGTGGCCGCCGGGCCGGTAGGCTTCTTTTCCCAGTGGGCGCAGCAGCTGATCGGCTTTGTGCCGTGGAATATCTACTCGATGTTCAGCATTGTGGTCATCGCCGGCTTAACCCACGTGCCGCACGCCTATCTCTATATCTCCTCGGCGCTGCGCAGCGTCGGCTCGGATGTGGAAGAGGCGGCGCGCACCGTCGGCGCCACGCCGCTGCAGGTGATGACTTCGGTGAGTCTGCCCATGGTGCGGCCCTCCATTCTTTACGCCTGCGTGCTGCTCTTTTTCCTTGGTCTGGAAGTCTTCGGTCTGATGCTGGTACTGGGCGACCCCGAGGGCAACATGGTGCTGGCGACCTATCTCTACAAGCTGACCAATAAGCTTGGCACCCCCTCCTACCATCTGATGGCGGCGGTGGCGGTGGTGCTGATCTGCATCACCATCCCGCTGGTCATGCTCCAGCGTCGGCTGATGCGCACCGCCAACCGCTTTGTCACCATGAAGGGCAAGGCGTCGCAGGCGCGGGCGCTGCCGCTGGGCAAATGGCGGTGGGTGGCCGGGGCGGTGGTGGTGGCCTGGCTGACGGTGACCATCGGCGTGCCGCTGCTCGGCGTGGCGCTGCGCGCCTTTATCTCCAACTGGGGCGTCGGCGTGTCGCTGTGGGATGAGCTGTCGCTGACGACGTTCCACAATATCTGGCAGCAGCCCAACCTGCTGCGGGCGATCGTCAACTCGATGGCTATCGGCATCGTCGGCGGCGCGCTGGCGGTGATCTGCTATCTGTTTGTCGGCATCGCCATGCACCGCAAAGCGGACAACGTCACCCGCTTTCTTGACTACAGCGTGCTGGTCCCGCGCGCGGTGCCGGGGCTGCTGGCCGGTCTGGCCTTCCTGTGGGTGTTCCTGTTTGTGCCGATGTGGCTCGATCAGTCGCTGAAGCATGGCTGGCTCTCGGCGCTGCCGGTAGCGGACTGGCTGCGGGAGCACCTTATCGTGCAGCTGCGCGCGCTGCGCAATACCATCTTCAGCGTCTGGCTGGCCTACACCGTGGTATGGATGGCCTATGGCCTGCGGCTCATCTCCTCGACGCTGCTGCAGGTGGGCCCGGAGCTGGAGGAGGCGGCGCGCAGCACCGGCGCCTCGCGGGGGCAGATCACCCGCCACGTCACTGTCCCGCTGTCGCGCTATGGGCTGATTGGCTCCTGGCTGCTGATGTTTCTGATCTTTGAGCGCGAATATTCCACCGGCGTCTATCTGCTGTCGCCGGGTACCGAAACCATCGGCTCGATGCTGGTGTCGCTGTGGGCGGCGGGGGCCATCGATATCGTCGCGGCGCTCTCCTTTATCAATATTCTGCTGGTGGTGATTGGCCTTGGCATCGCCCTGCGCTTTGGAGTGAAATTACATGATTGAGTTATCGGTTGAAAATCTGCATCTCACCTATGGCGACAACCCGGTGCTGAAAGGCGTGTCGATGACGCTCGGCCGGGGAGAGGTGGTGTCGCTGCTGGGGCCTTCGGGAAGCGGCAAAACCACGCTGCTGCGGGCGGTGGCCGGGCTGGAGAAGCCGACGAGCGGGCGGATCGCCATCGGCAACCGCACGGTGTACGACGGCACGCCGCGCAGCGAAATCCCGGCCGAAGAGCGTAACCTCGGCCTGGTGTTCCAGTCCTATGCCCTGTGGCCGCACAAAACGGTGTTCGACAACGTGGCCTATCCGCTGAAGCTGCGTAAAGTCGCCGCCGGGGAGATAAAAGAGCGGGTGCAGCGCGTGCTGGATCAGCTGGGGCTGGGGCATCTTGGCAACCGCCATCCGCACCAGCTCTCCGGCGGCCAACAGCAGAGGGTGGCCATTGGTCGGGCGCTGGTCTACAACCCGCCGGTGATCCTGCTGGATGAGCCGCTCTCTAACCTCGACGCCAAGCTGCGCGAGGAGGCGCGGGTGTTTCTGCGCGAGCTGATCATCAAGCTGGGCCTCTCGGCGCTGATGGTCACCCACGATCAAAATGAAGCGATGGCCATCTCCGATCGTATTCTGCTGCTGAACAATGGCGTCATCGAGCAGCAGGGGACGCCGCAGGAGATGTACGGCAGCCCGGCGACGCTGTTCGCCGCCGAGTTTATGGGCAGCAATAATCGCCTGCACGGCAAGGTGATGGCGCTGGAGAACGGCAGGGCGCGCATCGAAGGCGCCAGCTGGAGCCTGTGGGGGCGAGCGGGCGAGGGGGTCAGCGTCGGCGAGCCGGCGACGGCGGTGATCCGCGTCGAGCGCCTGCGTCTTGACGGCGCGGCGCAGGATAACAGTCTCCAGCTACCGCTGCTGACCAGCATGTACCTCGGCGACCGCTGGGAGTACCTGTTCCGCACCGAGGGTGACGACTTTCCGCTACGCGCCTACGGAACCGCGCTGCGCGATGCCGAACACTGCCATCTGACGCTTCCGGCGGAGGATGTGTGGATTTTTCCGCAGCGGTAACCGTTTGTTAAGACGCCAGATGGCACACGGCTTCAATATTGTGCCCGTCTGGCGCAATCACAAAGGCGGCGTAGTACCCGGCGTGGTAGTTGGGCCGTAACCCCGGCGCGCCGTTGTCCTTTCCTCCGGCGGCCAGCGCCGCCTGCCAGAAGGCGTCTACCTGCTCGCGGCTGTCGGCGCGAAAGGCGATATGCAGCGGCGCCGGTTTGTCCGCACTTTGATAGAGGCATAGAGAGACATCGCCGCTGCCGGCCAGCTCTGCGCCGTAGGTCGGATCGCCTTCGCCGACCAGCGTTACGCCCAGCGGTGCAAGGGCTTGTAAAAAGAACGCTTTGCTTGCGGCATAGTCGCTGACGCCGAATTTCACATGATCGAACATCTCTTCTCCTGTGGACGGGTATCGCCAGCCGAACGCGTTAGCCGGGAAATAGATGCAAAATAGTTAACAACGGGTAGTAACTTTTTTAACAGCTCAAAATGTTTAATTATTCCTAATACGAGTATTTACAGACGTTTAATCTGCCATGTACCATAAACAAAAAATAACATTTGTGATACAAGTCACTCTTTTTTGGCGCATGGGTAAGCTCAGCGCGGTGTGAACGCCGCCGGTTTACCGCCTCAAGGTTATGGCAGCACCCTTCTCACGATGACATTCCGGTGAATTTCTCTCCGATTTCCCGCGTTTCGTTGAGAATCGTCTACTATCCAAACGATAACCCTATAAATGATATCGCCTCTGGCGATGTTTTATCCGACTTGCCGGTCCGGGCCAGACGCTAAGCGGTTTAAAAGCGCAATGGTATCGGTTCCAGCACGACATTCACTGGTTTTGTCAGCGACAAAAACAGTAATTTTCAATGACAGGAATGTGATGATGTCGAGCGAGAAAACTAACAATTCCAGGCGTGATTTCCTGGTGAAATCGATGGCGCTGATCCCGACGGTGGTGATCGGCGGCGCGGGAGCAGGGGCCATTGGCGTGGCCACCAGCGCGACCGCGCAGGCGGCCCCCGCTTCAGAGCCAGCCTCCGGGAACACGGCGGCGGCCAGCGACTGGAAGCCGCAGTTCTTCAACGATCGTGAGTGGGCGTTTATCAACGCCGCTGTCGCTCGCTTAATCCCGGCGGATGAACTTGGCCCCGGCGCTAAAGAGGCCGGCGTGCCGGAGTTTATCGACCGCCAGCTCAATACCCCTTACGCCACCGGCTCCATCTGGTATATGCAGGGGCCCTTCAACCCCGACGTGCCGAAAGAGATGGGCTATCAGCTGCCGCTGGTGCCCAAACAGATCTATAACCTCGGGATCGCCGATGCCGAGGCCTGGTGTCAGGACAAGTATCACAAGACCTTTGCTGAACTGAGCAGCGAGCAGCAGGACGAGGCGCTCGGCCTGTGGGAATCGGGCAAAGCCGAGTTCAAACAGCTACCGGCTTCGCTGTTCTTCACCTATCTGCTGCAGAACACCCGCGAAGGCTTCTTCAGCGACCCGATCCATGGCGGTAACAAAGGCATGGTTGGCTGGACGCTGATTAATTTTGCCGGCGCGCGCGCCGACTTTATGGATTGGGTTGAACGGGGCGAACGCTACCCCTTCCCGCCGGTATCAATTAATGGGGAGAGGGCGTAATCATGGCCACCGTATTGAAAAAAACCGATGTCGCGATCGTCGGCTTCGGCTGGGTTGGGGCGATCATGGCCAAAGAGCTGACCGAAGCCGGGCTCAACGTCGTGGCGCTGGAGCGCGGCCCGATGCGCGACACCTGGCCGGACGGCGCCTATCCGCAGGTGATTGATGAGCTGACCTACAACATCCGCCGCAAGTTGTTCCAGGATCTGTCGAAAAGCACCGTCACCATCCGGCATAACACCAGCCAGCAGGCGGTGCCGTATCGCCAGCTGGCGGCCTTCCTGCCGGGTACCGGCGTGGGCGGCGCCGGGCTGCACTGGTCCGGCGTCCATTTCCGCGTCGATCCCATCGAACTGCGGATGCGCAGCCACTATGAAGAGCGCTACGGCAAAAACTTCATTCCCCAGGATATGATCATCCAGGATTTCGGCGTCACTTACGACGAGCTGGAACCGTTCTTCGATAAAGCGGAGAAAGTGTTCGGCACCTCCGGGACCGCCTGGTCGATCAAAGGCAAGGTCGTCGGTAAAGGCCGCGGCGGCAACGCCTTCGCCCCGGACCGTTCAGATGACTTCCCGCTGCCGGCGCAGAAAAACACCTGGTCGGCGCAGCTGTTTGAAAAGGCGGCGCTCGAGGTGGGCTACCATCCCTACAACCTGCCGTCGGCCAACACTTCCGACTCCTATACCAACCCGTACGGCGCGCAGATGGGCCCGTGCAACTTCTGCGGTTTCTGCAGCGGCTACGCCTGCTACATGTATTCCAAAGCCTCGCCGAACGTGAACATTCTGCCGGCGCTGCGCCAGGAAAAACGCTTTGAGCTGCGGACCAACGCCAACGTGCTGAAGGTCAACCTGACCGACGACAAATCCCGTGCCACCGGCGTGACCTACGTCGACGGCCAGGGGCGCGAAATGGAGCAGCCGGCGGACCTGGTGATCATCGGCGCCTTCCAGTTCCATAACGTGCACCTGATGCTGCTCTCCGGGATCGGCAAACCCTACAATCCGGAGACCGGCGAAGGGGTGGTGGGGCGTAACTTCGCCTACCAGAACATGACCACCATCAAGGCCATTTTCGACAAAGACACCTACACCAACCCGTTTATCGGCGCGGGCGGCAACGGCGTCGGCGTCGACGACTTCAACGCCGACAACTTCGACCACGGCGCGGCGGGCTTTGTCGGCGGTTCGCCGTTCTGGGTCAACCAGGCCGGGACCAAGCCCATCTCCGGTTTCCCGGTACCGCCGGGCACCCCGGCGTGGGGCAGCAAATGGAAAGCGGCGGTGGCCGATACCTACACCCATCACCTGTCGATGGATGCTCACGGCGCGCACCAGTCCTATCGGCAGAACTACCTCGATCTTGATCCGAACTACAAAAACGTCTTTGGCCAGCCGCTGCTGCGCATGACCTTTGACTGGCAGGAAAACGACATCAAGATGGCGCAGTTTATGTTCGATAAGATGGCGCCGATCGCCAAAGCGATGAAGCCGAAATATATCCTCGGCAGCCCGAAAAACGCCAACAGCCACTTTGATACCACCACCTACCAGACCACCCATATGAACGGCGGGGCGGTGATGGGGGAGGATCCGAAAACCAGCGCCGTTAACCGTTATCTGCAAAGCTGGGACGTGCATAACGTCTTCGTCATCGGCGCCTCCGCTTTCCCGCAGGGGCTGGGCTATAACCCAACCGGCACGGTGGCCGCGCTGGCGTACTGGTCAGCGAAGGCGATCCGCGAGCAGTATCTGAAAAATCCGGGTCCCCTGGTGCAGGCATAAAGGAAGGCAGATGATGAAAATGCAATGGTTATCGGCCCTGGTGCTTGGGGCATTGAGCTGCGCGGCCTTCGCCGAAGAGGCGCCTGCGGACAGCAATCTGATTAAGCAAGGAGAGTATCTGGCGCGGGCGGGGGACTGTGTCGCCTGCCACACCAACGGCAAAGCGGGCAAACCTTTCGCCGGCGGTCTGCCGATGGAAACGCCGATCGGCACCATCTACTCCACCAATATCACGCCGGATAAAGAACACGGCATCGGCGGGTACACCTTCGAAGAGTTCGACGACGCGGTGCGCAAGGGTGTGCGGAAAGACGGTTCCACGCTCTATCCGGCAATGCCGTATCCCTCATTCGCGCGGATCAGTGAAGCGGACATGCGCGCCATGTACGCCTACTTTATGCATGGCGTGGAGCCGGTGAATGTCGCCAACAAGGACACCGACATCCCGTGGCCGCTGTCGATGCGCTGGCCGCTGGCGTTCTGGCGCGGCATCTTCGCCCCGACGCCGAGCGATTTTGTCGCCAACCCGCAGGTTGACCCGGTGCTGGAGCGCGGTCGCTATCTGGTGGAAGGCCTGGGCCACTGCGGCGCCTGTCATACCCCGCGTAGCCTGACGATGCAGGAAAAAGCGCTCAGCGAAAGCGAAGGCGATGATTACCTGGCGGGCAGCAATGCGCCGATTGACGGCTGGGTCGCCTCCAGCCTGCGCGGCGAAAATCGCGACGGTCTGGGGACCTGGAGCGAAGCCGAGCTGGCTGAGTTCCTGAAAACCGGACGTAACGATAAATCGGTGGTCTTCGGCGGCATGAGCGATGTGGTGGAGCACAGTCTGCAGTATCTCTCTGATGACGACATCACCGCCATCGCCCGCTATCTGAAGTCGCTCCCGCCGCGCGGCGGCAAACAGACCCCAGCCCCGGTGGAAGACAGCGTGGCGAAAGATCTGTGGAAGGGTAACGACAGCAAAACCGGCGCCGCGCTATACGTCGATAACTGCGCCGCCTGCCACCGCACCGACGGCGCGGGCTATCAGCGCGCCTTCCCGTCGCTGAAGGGCAACCCGGTGGTACAGACCGAAGATGCCACTTCGCTGATCCACATCGTTCTGACCGGGAGCACCACGCCGGCGGTGAAAGATGCGGTCTCCAACCTGACCATGCCGTCGTTCGGCTGGCGTCTGGACGACCAGCAGGTGGCGGATGTGGTCAACTTCATCCGCACCAGCTGGGGCAACAATGCGCCGGCGGTCAGCGCCAGCGATGTGGCGAAGGTGCGTAAGGAGACCGCGGCGCACAATGAGAAGGCGTTAGGCAACGCCGATATCTCGAAGCTGCCGGGGGCCGGACAGTAACCGTCAGGGTTGCGTCGTCCGCGCGGCGCAACCCTGACTTAGCCAGGACGTAAAATACTGTCTGAATCAAGGAGTTTGCCTTCATGCTGCATGCAGAGCGACTGACCTGCATCGTTGACGATCGACCGCTGTTTGCGGAGCTGACGCTGTCCCTTGCTGCCGGCGAGCTGCTGCAGGTCGCCGGTGATAACGGCGCGGGGAAAACCTCGCTGCTGCGGATCCTTTGCGGCCTGGCGCGCCCGGAAAGCGGGGTGGTGAGCTGGCAGGGCCAGCCGCTGGCCCAGGTGCGGGAGTCATTTCACCGGCAGCTGCTGTGGCTGGGCCATAAGCCCGGCGTCAACGCGGCGCTGACCGCCGATGAAAACCTGCGTTTCTTCTTTCCGGCCAGCCGCCTTCAGCAGCGGGAAAGCGCCCTCGCCGCCGTCGGCCTGGCGGGCTATGAAGATCTCCCCTTAAGCCAGCTCTCCGCAGGGCAGCAGCGCCGGGTGGCGTTAACCCGCCTGTGGTTAACCGATGCGCCGCTGTGGATCCTCGATGAGCCGTTCACCGCCCTCGACGCCACGGCGATAGAAACCCTGACCCGACGCCTGGAGCAGCACGCCCGGCAGGGGGGAAGCGCGATCCTCACCACCCATCAGCCGCTGCGGCCGCTGGGCTGCCCGTTGCGCACCCTGCGCCTCGGCGACGACGGCGGGAGGCGGCAATGATGAGAGCGCTGTTGGCCCGGGAACTGCGCCTGGCGTGGCGCAGCGGGGCGGAGATCCTCAATCCGCTATGGTTCTTTCTGATCGTCATCACCCTGTTTCCGTTCGGCGTCGGCACCGCGCCGCAGCTGCTGGCGCAGATTGCGCCGGGCGTGGTGTGGGTCGCCGCGCTGCTGGCGGCGCTGCTGGTGATGGATCGGTTGTTTCGCGACGACTGGCAGGACGGTTCCCTGGAGCAACTGATGCTTCTGCCGACGCCGCTGGTGGCGGTGGTGCTGGTGAAGGTGGTCGCTCACTGGATGATGAGCGGCCTGCCGCTGCTGATCGTCTCGCCGCTGGCGGCGCTGCTGCTGGGGATGAATCTGCACGACGCCGGCGTGCTGGCGCTGACCTTGCTGCTTGGCACGCCGACGCTCAGTTTTCTTGGCGCGGTGGGGGTTGGCCTGACCGTCGGCCTGAAGCGCGGCGGCGTCCTGCTGAGCCTGCTGGTGCTGCCGCTGGCGGTGCCGCTGCTGATTTTCGCCACCGCGGCCTGCCAGGCGGCGGCCGCCGGGCTCCCGGTCGGCGGCTATCTGGCGATGCTGGCGGCGTTCTTAACCGCCAGCGCCACCCTGTGTCCGTTCGCCACCGCCGCCGCGCTGCGGCTGACCGTGCAATAATTCGCTGCGCCTGCGGGCGCGGCCATCATAACCGTGTGAGTAAGCGTCTATGTGGAAAGCGTTACATCAACTGGCGATCCCCGAGCGGCTGTACCGCCTGTGCGGATGCTGGATCCCCTGGCTGGCGGCGTTGAGCGCGCTGTTGCTGGTCATCGGCCTGGGGTGGGGCTTTGGCTTCGCCCCGGCGGACTATCAGCAGGGGGAAAGCTACCGGATCATGTATCTTCACGTCCCGGCGGCGATGTGGTCGATGGGGCTGTACCTGGCGATGGCCGTCGCGGCCTTCGTCGGGGTGGTCTGGCAGATCAAAATGGCCGACCTGGCGATCGCCGCCCTGGCGCCGGTGGGGGCGGTCTGCACCCTGGTGGCGCTGGTCAGCGGCGCGGCGTGGGGCAAGCCGATGTGGGGGACC
This sequence comes from Klebsiella sp. 2019SCSN059, assembly GCF_021739525.1. NCBI lineage: Bacteria > Pseudomonadati > Pseudomonadota > Gammaproteobacteria > Enterobacterales > Enterobacteriaceae > Klebsiella > Klebsiella sp. 2019SCSN059. The sequence continues at coordinate 340,005 of NZ_JAKKOM010000001.1, forward strand.
TGGTGGATCTGGGACGCCCGTCTGACCTCGGAACTGGTGCTGCTGTTTCTGTATGCCGGGGTCATCGCCCTGTGGCACGCCTTTGACGACCGCCGCCTGGCCGGGCGCGCGGCGGGGATCCTCGTCCTGGTCGGGGTGGTCAATCTGCCCATCATTCATTACTCGGTTTACTGGTGGAACACCCTGCACCAGGGTTCGACCAACCTGCAGCAAACCATCGACCCGAGCATGCGTCTGCCGCTGCGGATCTGCATTTTTGCTTTCCTCGCGCTGTCGGTCACCCTGACCCTGATGCGCCTGCGTAACCTGATCCTCCAGCTGGAACGTCGTCGACCGTGGGTGGTGGCGCTGGCTAACAAAGGAGCCGCCCGATGAGCCCCGCTTTTTCTTCGTTCGCCGCCTTCCTGAATATGGGCGGCTATGCCCTGTACATCTGGCTGGCGGTGGCCGTGGCCATCGCCGCCTTTGGCCTGCTGACGGTTCATACCCTGTGGGCGCGGCGGGCGCTATTCCATGAGGTGCGACGCCAGCAGGCGCGTGAGCGGCGGATCGCGGCCGCTCGCGAACATGACAAGGAGGCCGCGGATGCAAGCGCGTCGTAAAACCCGGCTGTATATCGTGCTGGCGGTGCTCGCCGGCCTTGGGCTGACCGTCAGCCTGACGCTGTACGCCCTGAGCAGCAATATCGATCTGTTCTACACCCCGGGGGAAATTATCTACGGTAAAACGGAAACCCGGGCGCTGCCCCATACCGGGCAGCGCCTGCGGGTAGGGGGCTACGTTCAGCCCGGCTCCCTGCAGCGCGACCCGCAAACCCTCGACGTGCGCTTTAAGCTGTATGACGCCCGCGGGGTCGTGGACGTCAGCTATAAGGGCATTCTGCCGGACCTGTTCCGTGAAGGACAGGGCGTGGTGGCCCAGGGCGTTCTGGACGGCGAGCGGCATATCACCGCTCAGCAAGTGCTGGCCAAGCATGATGAAAATTACACCCCGCCGGAGGTGAAAAACGCCATGACGCCGGCGAAAGCGGAGGCGCAGCCATGATGCCGGAGCTGGGCAACTTTTTATTGTGTCTGGCGGCGGGGCTGGCGCTGCTCCTGAGCGTCTATCCCCTGTGGGGCGCGGCGCGGCAGGACCGGCGGCTGATGGCCCTGGCGCGGCCGCTGGCCTGCGGGCTGTTCGCCTGCATCGGCGGCGCCTTCCTGCTGCTGGTGCACGCCTTTGTGGTCAATGACTTTACCGTCCGCTACGTGGCGGAAAACTCCAACAGCGCACTGCCGGTGTGGTATCGGGTGGCGGCGACCTGGGGGGCGCACGAGGGCTCGCTGCTGCTGTGGGTCCTGCTGCTCAGCGTCTGGACCTTCGCCGTCGCCCTCTTCAGCCGCCGGATGCCGCTCGACGCCGTCGCCCGGGTGCTGGCGGTGATGGGGATGATCGCCTTTGGGTTCCTGCTGTTCATCCTCTTTACCTCCAACCCGTTCAGCCGCGGCCTGCCGCAGTACCCCATTGACGGCCGCGACCTTAATCCGCTGCTGCAGGATATCGGCATGATTTTTCATCCGCCGATCCTCTATATGGGGTACGTCGGCTTCTCGGTGGCTTTCGCCTTCGCCATCGCCTCGCTGCTGGCGGGGCGGCTGGACACCGCGTGGGCGCGCTGGTCGCGTCCCTGGACCCAGGCGGCGTGGATGTTCCTCACTCTCGGCATCGTGCTGGGCTCGGCGTGGGCCTATTACGAACTGGGCTGGGGCGGCTGGTGGTTCTGGGACCCGGTGGAAAACGCCTCGTTTATGCCGTGGCTGGTAGGGACCGCGCTGCTGCACTCCCTGGCGGTGACCGAGAAGCGCGGCAGCTTCCGCGCCTGGACGGTGCTGCTGGCCATCGCCGCCTTCTCCCTGTGCCTGCTGGGCACCTTCCTTGTGCGCTCCGGCGTGCTGGTCTCGGTGCATGCCTTCGCTTCGGATCCATCGCGCGGGCTGTTTATTCTGGCGCTGCTGATTGTCGCCATCGGCGGGTCGCTGCTGCTGTACGCCCTGAAGGGCGGCAGGGTGCGGGCGCGGGTGGAACATACGCTGTGGTCGCGCGAGTCGTTCCTGCTTGGCAACAATATTTTGCTGATGGCCGCGATGCTGGTGGTGCTCCTCGGAACGCTGCTGCCGCTGGTGCATAAAGAGCTGGGCCTCGGCAGCATCTCCATCGGCGAGCCGTTCTTTAACACCATGTTCACCGCCCTGATGGCGCCGTTTGCGCTGCTGCTGGGGCTGGGACCGCTGATCCGCTGGCGGCGCGATGACATCGCCAGGCAGATTAAGCGCCTGGTGGTCGCCCTGATGGTGACATTGTCACTTTCTCTGGCGCTGCCGTGGCTGCTGCAGGATCGTATCACCGCGATGGCGGTCATTGGCCTGATGATGGCCCTGTGGGTGCTTATCTTCGCCCTGATGGAGGTTCACGAACGGGCCACCCATCGCCACGGCTTCTGGCGCGGCCTGCGGACGCTGACCCGCAGCCAGTGGGGGATGGTGCTCGGTCACGTCGGCGTGGCGGTGACCGTTATCGGCATCACCTTTAGCCAGAACTACAGCGTGGAGCGCGATGTACGGATGCGCCCTGGCGACAGCATCGATATCCACCGTTATCACTTTGTGTTTAACGGCGTGCGCAATATCGTCGGCCCCAACTGGACCGGCGGGGAAGGCATTATTGCCGTGACCCGCAACGGCCGCCCGGAAGCGACGCTGTATGCCGAGAAACGCTTTTATACCGCCAGCCGGATGATGATGACCGAGGCGGCGATCAGCGGCGGGCTGACCCGCGATCTGTACGCCGCGCTGGGGGAAGAACTGAGCGACGGCAGCTGGGCGGTGCGTCTGTACTACAAACCGTTCGTTCGCTGGATCTGGTATGGCGGGGTGCTGATGGCCCTCGGCGGTCTGTGCTGCATGCTCGACCCGCGCTACCGGATGCGTAAGAAACTGCAGGAGGCCTCATGAACCGGAAGCTGCTGTTTATCCCGCTGGTGCTGTTTCTGGCGCTGGCCGCCGCGCTGTTCTGGCAGCTGATGCGTAACGCCGATGGCGACGACCCGACGACCCTCGAGTTGGCGCTGATTGGCAAACCGCTGCCGGAATTTCGCCTTGAAGCGCTGGATACCCCCGGCCAGGCGCTGGACCGACGGACGCTGATTGACGGCAAGCCGCTGCTGCTTAACGTCTGGGCCACCTGGTGCCCAACCTGTCGCGCCGAGCATCAGTTTCTCAACGGCCTGGCGCAGCAGGGCGTGCGGGTGGTGGGGATGAACTACAAAGACGATCGGCAGAAGGCGATCAGCTGGCTGCAGCGCCTGGGTAATCCGTACAGGCTGAGCCTGTACGACGGCAACGGCATGCTCGGCCTGGATCTGGGGGTTTATGGCGCGCCGGAGACGTTTCTCATCGACGGTCAGGGCATCATCCGCTGGCGGCACGCCGGCGACCTGAACGACCGGGTGTGGCGCGAGGAGCTCCAGCCGCTGTGGAATCAATACAACCGGGGGGCGGGCTGATGAGAGGTGTCATAGGCATCCTGCTGGCGCTGATGCTGACCGGCCAGGCGTGGGCCGCCATCGATACCTGGCAGTTTAAAGACGAGGCCCAGGAGCAGGCGTTCCGCGAGATCACCTCCCGGCTGCGCTGCCCGAAATGTCAGAACAACAGCATCGCCGACTCGAACGCGATGATTGCCGCCGATATGCGGCAGAAGGTGTACGAGCTGATGCAGCAGGGGAAAACGAAAGGGCAGATCGTTGACTATATGGTGGCCCGCTACGGCAATTTTGTCAGCTACGAGCCGCCGCTGACCGCGGGCACGGTGCTGCTGTGGCTGGGGCCGGGGCTGTTCGTCCTGGCGGGCGCGGGGGTGATTATCGCCCGCGCGCGTCGTCGCGATATTCCTGACGCGGCGCTCAGCGTCGAAGAGCGCCAGCGGCTGGCGGCATTATTGAAAGAAGGAAAAGAACGATGAGCCTGTTGGTGGTTATCGCCGGGCTGCTGCTGGCTGGCGCGCTGGGGCTGCTGTACTTCCCGTGGACGGGCAAAGGGGCGGTGGACCGCGATACCCTCAACCGCGCCCTGTACCAGTCGCGCCTGCAGGAGCTGGCGCAGGAGCGCGGCGAGGACAACCCGGCGCTGGTCGTCGAGCTGCAGCGCACGCTGCTGACGGATATCCCGCCCCAGGCACAGCCTGGCGAACGGCCGCTAAGCCGCTGGGCGCTGCTTCCGGGCGCGCTGCTGCTGGTGGTTCTGAGTCTGGGCCTGTATCTGAAAACCAGCGATATTGGCCAGGTGCTGCTCTGGCAGCAGGCGGAGCGGCATTATCCTGCGCTGTTACAGCAGGTTAAGGACCCGACCGCGCCGCCGCTGCGTATGGATGAGCTGGCGGAGCTGCGGCTTGGCCTGCGCAGCCATCTGCAGAATACTCCGCACGACCTCGCCGGCTGGCAGTTGCTTGGGCGGCTGGGTCTGCTGTTGAACGATGGCGAGACGGCGATCGGCGCCTTTGGCCGGGCGCATGCGCTGGCGGCGGACGACCCGGCGGCGGCTTTCGATTATGCCAGCGCGCTGGTGCGGGCGGGGGATAGCGGTCAGGTCCGGATGGGCGAGCTGCTGCTGCGCGACCTGCATCAGCGACAGCCGACCAGCCTGCCGGTGCTGGAGATGCTGGCCCTGAGCGCGGTGCGTAATGAAGATTACCCCGAAGCCGTGGCGGCCCTGCAGGCGTTGCTGGCCCGGCTGCCGGAAGGGGATGCGCGGCGCGAGGCGATTGTCCGCCAGCTGGCGCAGGCGCAGCAGCAGGCGCAGTAACTGCCCGGCGGCGCTGAACGTGGGGTCTGCCGCGAGGACGGTACGGACAGCCCTGGTTTTGTAGGCCGGGTCAGGCGCAGCCGCCATCCGGCACAAAATCGGCTCCGTGCCCGCTGTCCTTGCCCGGCGGCGCTACGCTTGCGCGGGCCTACGAAGGGCGCGAATAGAGCGCCAAATCGCGGGCAGCTTTTGTAGGCCGGGTAAGCGAAGCGCCACCCGGCAACATGTTGAGCTCGGAGCCTGATACCTTCCCGGCGGCGCTGCGTTAGCGTGGGCCTGGGGATATGAGCTGACGGGAGGCCTTTGTAGGCCGGGTAAGGCGCAGCCGCCACCCGGCAACATGGCGGCCACGGTGCGATATCTTGCCCGGCGGCGGGGGAGACTGTTATCGGTTTTACAGGTTCTCAGCCCGGAGAAAGCGTTTATCACGCGTGACTTCAGCGTAGTTTGCGCTCCCGGTTAGTCTTCTGCGTTATGTCAATCATGGCGCATGGAGCGCACAGGGGGCGGCCAGTCGCCGCCGCCCCCTGTACCCCCGGGCTCCGGCCAGCAAAATCGCCGCTACGCGGTCCCTTCGACTTATCCCTGCAGGCTTCGGGTCGGGCCGAGGCAGCGTCCGTGCAAAACACGGCCCTCAGCCCGCATCCATGCGGGCTGCCCCGGCCTTCCGGGAACGTCTCAGCGATTTTGAGGCCGCCAGCACCGGCAGTTTCAGTAGCCCCAGCGCCAGCGGTGATTTGGGGCTCCAGGCCGGGTAAGGTGTAGCTGTCACCCGGCAAAAATACGGCACAAGAGCGGCACAAATACGGCCCAACAGCGTAGCCGGGATAAGGTCTCACGCATCGCTCTCCGGGATTCTCCCTGCTGGCGCTATGCGCAGCCGCTTCCGTGTTAAGCTCCCAGGTGTCGCAGGAATGACTGAAGAATCTCCCCCTTAGCATCAGCAGCAGGCTGCCGCTTAGGCCCCGGAGATCACTCCATTAACGTTGCAAGCGCGGTAGATCCCGAGCACCGGAGTGAAAAAGGATTAGCTGAACGTCTTCAGCGCGGGACGCGAATCCATGCTAATCACCTGAGGGGGTTAGCTCGCTCATGTTCCCCGACGAGCCGGATAGCGCTGCCGACAACTGGCAAAAGAGTCGTTGATATAGTCGCTCAGCGGCCACTTGTCCTGATAGCCAAACGTCCTCGGGAATGGATGCAGTACGAAGCGCCAAGTAAGGAGTTCAATGTGATTGCCGCTGAAGACGCGGTGTTCACGGATCATCTCATCTGGTAACCTGTCACGCGCGCCGTTGGTAACGTGAATATTCATGGTTAACTTTGGAACTCAGACGATTAATGAAAACTAGCAGACTATTCACTTTAATTTTGCCATTGTTACTGACACTCTGCGTTGGCACAGAGGCCAGCGCCAGCACACCTTCAGGCAGCATTTCCTCTGCAAACACATCAATTACCACTCGTGATAAGAACGGAAACCTACTGCCGAGTTTCCTGCGGATTCAGTACGATGTTGATTCAGATGGCAGAGTTCAGAATGTAAAGATACTTGAATCGACAACGACTCCGGAGTTGGAACATCAAATCATTGATAAAATGATTAAAAAATGGCGCTTTGAAAAGGGCAAACCGGGAATAGCTCAAAGATTAGTCGTCAAGATCCCACCCAAATCAGACGGCGGTCCCGCGAATAAGCAATAAGCACTTTTGAGGATTAATAGCCTGACGCATCAATACAGGGTTCGTTTTACCGTAATGCTTACTCTCCAACAAAAAAAGCCCCTGCATATCAGCAGGGGCAAGCCATGTCAGAGCTTATTATTTATTAGTTAAATACCATCCCGCCGTCGATCAGCAATGACTGACCGGTCATGTAATCAGAATCCGGGCTGGCAAGATAGGAGACGCAGGCGGCGACATCTTCCGGTTCGGACAGACGACCGAGGGTGATGCGTTTGGCGAACTCGGCGGTACCGTAGCCCAGCGGTTTACCGGCAGCTTCGGACACCTGGCGGTCAATTTCGGCCCACATCGGCGTTTTGACGATCCCCGGGCAGTAGCCGTTGACCGTGATGCCCAGCGGCGCGAGGTCGCGAGCGGCGGTCTGGGTTAAGCCGCGTACGGCGAATTTACTGGAGCTATACACCGCCAGCTCCGGGTTGCCGACGTGGCCGGCCTGGGAACAGGCGTTGATGATTTTCCCGCCGTGACCCTCTTTCTTAAAGGCCTCGACCGCCGCCTGAATGCCCCAGATCACCCCTTTAACGTTGATATTGTAGACTTTATCGACAATCTCCGGGGTAATGGACTCGATCGGCGTGGACGGCGCCACGCCGGCGTTGTTGACGATGACGTCGAAGCCGCCCAGCGTTTTGCGCGCCTGTTCGACGGCGGCAAACACCTGATCGCGGTCGGAGACATCCACTTTCACCGCCATGGCGCGGCCGCCGGCCTGGTTGATTTCGGAGGCGACCGCTTTGGCGGTGGCGTCGTTATAATCGGCAATGGCCACGGCAAATCCATCCTTCACCAGACGAAGGGCGATAGCTTTACCAATCCCCTGGCCGGCGCCGGTAACAAGTGCGACTTTTTTCATTTTCCTTTCCTTATTGTGATGACTTACAGAATCTGACTCAGATGCAGCTGGCCCATCAGCAGCGGGTTATCGCGATAATCCACCGGGATGGCCACTACCGCCGGGCCGTCGACGTCCATCGCCGCGCGCAGGGTCGGCTCCAGCGCCTCGGCGCTTTCCACGGCAAACCCTTTGGCGCCGAAGGACTCGGCATAGGCTTTAAAATCCATCGGCCCGAACTCGACGCCGGACAGGCGCTGGTATTTTTTCTCTTCCTGGATGGCCACCATGTTGTAGCCGTTATCGACCCAGATCAGGTGCAGCACGTTGGCTTTCAGGCGGACGGCGGTCTCCAGCTCCATGCTCGACTGCAGGAAGCCGCCGTCGCCGGAGACGGAGACCACTTTGCGCTCAGGATTGACCAGCCAGGCGCCGATGGCCCAGGGCAGGGCGACGCCCATGGTCTGCTGGCCGTTGGAGATCATCACCTGACGGGCGCGGAAGCTGTACAGGTAGCGGGCGATCCAGATATGGAAGCTGCCCATGTCCACGGTCAGCGTGACGTCGCTGTTGACGATATCCTGCATCGCGCGAACGATACGCAGCGGATGCAGGGCAAACTGATTCAGCTGCGCGCCGCGGCGGTCCAGCAGTTCGCGCTGGTGCTGGCGGTCGCGGAGGATCTCCGCCGCCTGCGGGGAGAGCACCAGCCGGCGATCGATATTTTGCGCCAGCTTGCTGAGGGTGCCGGCGATATCGCCCACCAGCTCGACGTCCGGGGTATAGTTGCGTTCTTCATAGGCGGGCAGGACGTCGATATGCACCAGCGTCGCGTTGCCGCTGTTCCACATCGCCGGTTCATATTCCACCGGGCTGTAGCCGATGCAGATCACCAGGTCGGCGAGCTGCAGCAGACGGTCCCCGGCCTGGTTGTTAAACAGCCCGACCCGGCCGGCGAAGCGAGAGAAGTTATCCTGATTTACCGCCCCGGCGGCCTGATAGGTGCTGGTGACCGGAATATGGCTGGCCTCCAGCAAACGGCGTAGCGCCGCGCTGTTTTCCGGCTGGCTGGCCATCAGGCCGAGCAGGAAGATCGGGTTCTTCGCCTGAGCGATAAGCTTCGCCACCTGGTCGATGGCGGCATCCGGCGCGGCGCCCATCTGCGGGGCCCCGCTGGCCGGCAGCACTTTGCCGCTGACCGGGCCATCGACCACATCCTGCGGCAGACTGACGAAAGCGCTGCCCGGGCGGCCCTGCTCGGCGGCGCGGAAGGCGTTGGAGACCACTTCCGCCAGCGCGTCCGGCGCGGTCACCTCGACGGCGTATTTCGTCACTGGGCTGAACATCGCCACCGTATCCATACTCTGGTGGACCTGTTTGGCCTTATCGGCGCGTTTCACCGCGCCGCCCAGGGCCACCACCGGGTCGCCTTCGCTGTTGGCGGTGGCCATACCGGTGATCAGGTTGGAACAGCCTGGACCGGAGGTGACTAGCGCCACGCCCGCTTTACCGGTAATGCGCCCGACGGCGGCGGCCATAAAGGCGGCGTTAGCTTCGTGGCGTACCGGAATAATGCGAATGGAGGAATCCAGCAGTGAGTCGAATACCTTGTCGATTTTGGCGCCAGGGATGCCGAACACCTGACGTACCCCCTGGGCTTCCAGCTGGCTGACGACGAGATCGGCGCCGTGCGCCCACTGGCGTACCGGATACTGTTTGTCCATGTGACCCCCTTAACTTTCTACGGAACGGATGGCGGCATCGAGATTATCGGGATGCAGATTGGCCTGCAGGAACGCGCTGTCGGCGGGCAGGTCGATCATCAGCTTGTGAATTTCGCCGAAGGTCAATACCCCGTGGTCGAGCTGGTAATCCAGCAGGTGACCGCCGCCTTTGCGGTCATCGGTTATAAAGTGCTCGTGATACCCGGCGACGTTGATCCCCTGCATATGCTGCGGGGTACGGAAGCCGACCAGCACCCCTTCGCGCTGGTTAAAGCGGAACACCGGCTGATCGTCGAGGACGTCGGTCATCGCCCGGTACGGCGGCGTCTGGCGCGGCACGGTGCGGGTATGGGCATGGCGGAAATGGCCGTCGATGCGCAGGGCGCAGAACAGGTTGTCAGAGGGGATTTGCTGGTCGATCACCTCGTGCAGCTGCTGGCGGCTCACCGGATGGTCGAAGGTTTTCCGGTACTGCGGCTGGAACCAGGTCATCACCGCGAACGGCGTTTTCTGATCCGGCTGGGCTTTGCGCGCGCTGCCGTCGGCCCGCAGCTGATAGACCTGACTGCTGAAGGCGATCAGCTCCCCGTCCAGCTCATTAAAGGTGCCGAGACCGAAATCGCCGTGCTTCAGCAGGTCCGCGATGGTGGTGCTGCCTTCGTAAACCCCGCTCAGCAGGGCGCTCATGAGCGATGTCTGATAGAGCACGCTCTCGGGATGCTGCGCGGAAAACGCCCGCAGGGTTTCGCACAGACTCTCTTCGCAGGTGCATTCAGCAGAATGATTCATATACCACTTCCTCGTTCAACAAATATAAGAAAGGTTAAATAAATGTTGACCCGATTCAGCTCACAGTTCCAATATAGAAACCATGCTGGTTTGAGACGTTTTCGATATGGAACTTCGTTATCTTCGCTATTTTGTCGCCGTCGCCAGGACGCGGCACTTCACCCAGGCCGCCAAGGAACTGGGTATTTCACAGCCTCCGTTAAGTCAGCAAATTCAGCGGCTTGAGCGCGAGGTGGGGACCCCGCTGTTTCGGCGTTTGACCCGCGGGGTGGAGCTCACCGAGGCCGGTGAGTCGTTCTATGAGGATGCCCGCCAGATCCTCGCCATGAGCGATGCGGCGCTGGAGAAGGCCAAGGGCATTGCCCGCGGGATGAACGGCAGCCTGTCGCTAGGCATTACCAGTTCTGATGCTTTCCACCCGCAAATCTTCACGCTGCTGCACCGTTTTCAGCTCGATCACCCCGGGGTGACCCTGCACCAGATGGAAGACAATATGGCTAATCTGATGACCGCCCTGAGCGAGGCCGAGCTGGACATCGCCTTCGTCCGTCTGCCGTGCGAGAGCAGTAAAGCCTTTAATCTGCGGATTATCGATGAGGAGCCGATGGTTATCGCGCTGCCGCGCGACAACCCGCTGGCGACGCAGCCGACCCTGGCCCTGGAGCAGCTGCGCGACGTGGCGCCGATCCTCTTCCCGCGGGAGGTGGCCCCGGGGCTGTATGAGCTGGTGTACAACAGCTGCCTGCGCGCCGGCATCGATATGGAGCGCGCCTGGCAGTCGTCGCAGATTTCGTCATCGCTGAGCATGGTCAATGCCGGGTTCGGCTTCGCGCTGGTCCCGCAGTCGATGACCTGCATTCAACAGCCGAACGTCAGCTATCACCCGCTCAGCGGGGCGCCGCTGAAGACCGATATCGCCATCGCCTGGCGGCGCTTCGAGCGCTCGCGCACGGTGAAACGCTTTCTGGCGATGTTCTGATCGTCGCGACGCCTGCGGTTTACTGCGCCACCCAGCCGCCGTCCATGTTCCACGCCGCGCCGCGCACCTGGGCGGCGGCGTCGCTGCACAGAAACAGCGCCATTTCGCCCAGCTGCTGCGGGGTGACAAACTCCCCGGAGGGCTGTTTTTCCGCCAGCAGCTGCGCGCTGGCCTGCTGCGGGTCGACCCCTTCGGCGATGCGCTTATCGATCTGCTGCTGCACCAGCGGGGTCAGCACCCAGCCGGGGCAGATGGCGTTGCAGGTGATGCCGCTGCGCGCGGTTTCCAGGGCCACGGTTTTGGTCAGGCCGACCACCGCGTGCTTGGCGGCGACGTAGGCCGATTTCTCTTTCGACGCCACCAGGCCATGCACTGAGGCAATGTTGATGATGCGCCCCCAGTTGCGCTGGCGCATGCCTGGCAGCGCCAGGCGGGTGGTGTGGAAGACGCTGGAGAGATTGATCGCGATGATGTCGTTCCATTTGTCCACCGGGAACTGCTCCACCGGGGCGACGTGCTGGATACCGGCGTTATTGATCACGATATCGACGCCGCCGAAGGTGCTTTCGGCATAGCGCATCATCGCCTCGATCTGCCCGACGTCGCGCAGGTCGGCGTCGTGATAGCCGGGGATCTTGCCCAGCGCGGCGACTTCAGCCCGGGCGTGGCTGCTGTCGCCGAAGCCATTGAGCACCAGCTGGGCGCCCGCCTGCGCCAGCACTTTGGCGATCCCTAAGCCGATGCCGCTGGTGGAGCCGGTGACCAGCGCCGTTTTACCGTCTAAATTCATTTTATTACTCCTTCAATCTGGTCTCAGACAATGCCGGTCACATAGAACGTGGCAATGACAAACAGCACCGCGAGGCTTTTGATCACCGTGATGGCGAAAATGCCGCCGTAGGCCTGGCGATGGCTCAGGCCGGTGATCGCCAGCAGGGTGATCACCGCCCCGTTATGCGGCAGGGTGTCCATGCCGCCGCTGGCCATGGCGGCGACGCGGTGCAGGACCTCCAGCGGAATATTGGCGGCGTGGGCGGCGGCGACAAAGGTTTCGGACATCGCCGCCAGGGCGATGCTCATTCCCCCGGAGGCCGAGCCGGTGATCCCGGCCAGCACCGTGACGCTGATCGCCTCGTTTAACAGCGGATTGGGAATGGCCGCGAGGGCTTTCGACAGCACCAGGAAACCCGGCAGGGCGGCGATAACTGCGCCGAATCCGTACTCAGAGGCGGTGTTCATCGCCGCGAGAATCGCCCCGCCCACCGCCGTTCGGCTCCCCTCCGCGAGCCGGCCGCGAATATTGCGATAGCCGCAGACCAGCACCAGCACAATGCCGGAAAGCAGCGCCGCCTGCACCGCCCAGATGGCGGTGATTTTCCCCACCTCGGTGACGACAGGCTTCGCCAGACCCGGCAGGGTGAGCTCATGGCTGGCGCCGTACCATTGCGGGATCCAGTGGGTAAACAGCAGATTCAGCACCCCCACCAGCAGCAGCGGGGCGATTGCGATCAGCGGATGCGGCAGGTCGATGTCATCCGGGGTCTCCGGCTCATTTTGCAGATCGGTCCCATAGCCTTCGCCACTGGCCTGCGCTTTGCGGCGCTGGCGCTCCAGCCACAGCAAACCGAAGAGGATAATGAACAGCGAGCCGATAAGCCCCAGCCACGGGGCCGCCCAGGCGTTGGTGCCGAAGAAGCTGGTGGGAATAATATTCTGGATCTGCGGCGTGCCGGGCAGGGCGTCCATGGTAAACGAGAACGCGCCGAGGGCGACGGTGGCGGGGATCAGCCGCTTGGGGATCCCGCTCTGGCGAAACAGCTCGGCGGCGAAAGGGTAAACGGCAAAGGCCACCACAAACAGCGACACCCCGCCGTAGGTCAGCAGCGCGCACACCAGCACGATCACCGGGATCGCGTGGCGGCGGCCGAGGATGCGGATGGCGGCGGCGACAATCGACCGTGAGAATCCCGACAGCTCAATCAGCTTGCCGAACACGGCGCCCAGCAGAAACACCGGGAAATAGAGCTTCACAAAGCCAACCATTTTTTCCATAAACAGGCCGGTAAAGGCCGGGCCGACCGCGCCCGGGTCGGTGAGCAGCACCGCGCCGAGGGCGGCGATCGGCGCAAAGAGGATCACGCTGTATCCACGGTAGGCTGCCAGCATCAGTAACGCCAGCGCGGCCAGGGCTATTATCACACTCATCACGACGTCTCACTCTCATTGTTATTGTAGGGGTACAGAACGCGATACTAGGGTTTCAGGGCGAAGCGCAGCTGGTGTTCCCGGCGCGACTGGATGCGCTGGCGCCGCGCCTCGTCCCAGCGGTAAAAGCCTTGCCCGCTGCGGGTGCCGGTGTCGCCTTGCGCCACTTTCTCCGCCACCAGCGACATCATCTCCGTACCGCTGGCCAGCTCCGGCAGCAGGTGCTGGCAGATATCCTGGACTGTCGCCAGGCCGGTCATGTCCGCCGCCTCCAGCGGGCCGACCATCGCATAGCGACGGCCCAGCGAGGCGCGCATCACCTGGTCCACCACCTCCGGGGAAGCGATGCCGCTGTGGACGATGTGCAGCGCTTCGCGCAGCAGGGCGAACTGCAGTCGGTTGCCGACAAAGCCCGGCGCGGCGCGGTTGAGCACCACCGCTTCCAACGCGCAGCCGGCGCAAAAGTCGCTTACCTGGCGCGCCAGATGGGGCAGCGTGGCGCTCCCGGGCACCACTTCCACCAGCGGGATCAGGTGCGGCGGATGCCAGAAATGGGCGATCAGCAGGCGTTCCGGAAGGCGCATGCCCTGCGCCAGCCGATCCGGCGGCAGGCCGCTGGTGTTGCTGGCGATAATCGCCTCGTCGGCGATCAGCGTTTCCAGTTCGGCATACAGGGCGTGCTTCAGCGCCAGCCGTTCGGGGATCGCTTCAATCAGCAGCGTGGCGTCGGCCAGCGCCTGCAGCGCCAGGGTGGGGATTAAACGGCTCAGCACGGCGTCGCGGTCGGCGGGATCCTGCTGACCGCTCGCCTCCAGCTCGCGCAGGATCGCCCCGGCCACCGTGGGCACCTCGGCAAGACGTTGCGGATCGGTGTCATACAGGCGGACGGCGTGACCGTGACGGGCGAAATGGCAGGCAATGCCGACGCCCATCAGTCCCGCGCCGAGTACCGCCAGACGTGGTGTAAACATAGTGGCTCCTGTTAACGTTGAAGGGTCATGGCGATGCCCTGGCCGCCGCCGACGCACAGGGTGGCCAGCCCTTTACCGGCGCCCCGGCGCTGCATCTCATGCACCAGGCTGACGAGGATCCGGCAGCCGGAGGCGCCGATGGGATGGCCCAGGGCGATGGCGCCGCCGTTGACGTTGACTTTCTCGCTGTCCCATTCGAGCAGCTGACCGACGGCCAGCGCCTGGACGGCAAAGGCCTCGTTGGCTTCGATAAGATCCACTTCGTCCAGCGTCCAGCCGGCGCGCTGCAGCGCCTGGCGGCAGGCGCTCACCGGGCCGATGCCCATCACCGACGGGTCGACCCCGGCGACCGCCGCGCTGACGATGCGCGCCAGCACCGGCAGCCCAAGCTCGCGGGCTTTATCGACGCTCATCAGCAGGACCGCCGCGGCGCCGTCGTTCAGGGATGAGGCATTCCCGGCGGTGACGCTGCCGTCAGCCGGGCGAAACGCCGGGCGCAGCTGGGCCAGCTGCTGCTCGCTGGTCTCCGGGCGCGGTTGTTCATCATCGGTCACGACACGCGGCGGCTTTTTGCCCTGCGGAACGCTGACCGGGACGATCTCCTCGCGAAAGCGTCCGGCGGCGATAGCGGCCGCCGCTTTGCGCTGGGAGCTGGCGGCGAAGGCGTCCTGGCGCTCGCGGCTGATATCGAAGGCATCGGCGAGGTTCTCGGCGGTGATGCCCATGTGGTAGTCGTTAAAGGCGTCCCACAGGCCGTCCTGGATCATGCTGTCCTGCAGGCTGGCGTGGCCGAAACGCAGGCCGTCGCGGGCGCCGTGCATCAGATAGGGAGCATTGCTCATGCTCTCCTGGCCGCCGGCGATAACGATCCCGGCGTCGCCGCAGCGGATCGCCTGCACCGCCTGCTGAACCGCTTTCAACCCGGAGCCGCACACCAGATTGACGGTGACCGCCGGGGTGTCCACCGGCAGGCCGGCCCGCAGCGCGGTCTGGCGCGCCGGGTTCTGCCCGCAGCCGGCGGTGAGCACCTGGCCGAAAATCAGTTCATCGACCGCCGCGGCGGGCAGCTGGCAGCGTTCAAGCAGGCTGCGCACCACCGTCGCGCCGAGGTCGACGGCGGAAAGCGGGGCGAAGGCGCCGCGAAAGCTGCCGACCGGGGTGCGTAGTGCAGCAACAATGGCAATATCGGTCATGGTCTCTCCTTAGCTGAAGCGCATTTCGCGCACGTCGTCGGCGACGATCAGCCGTCCCGCCGTTTTACGCCTCACCTCGTCGGGGCTGACCCCCGGAGCCACTTCGCGCAGGACAAACGCCCCGTCGACAATGTCCAGCAGGGCCAGGTCGGTGAGCACCCGGCGAATGCAGCCCACGCCGGTGAGCGGCAGGGTGCACTGCGGCAGCAGTTTGGATTCGCCGTTCTTTGAGGCGTGGGTCATCACCACGATGATGTTCTGCGCGCCGGCCACCAGGTCCATGGCGCCGCCCATCCCCTTAACCATTTTCCCGGGGATCATCCACGAGGCGATATTCCCCGCGACGTCGACCTCAAAGGCGCCAAGAACCGTAAGATCGACGTGGCCGCCGCGGATCATGGCGAACGACTGGGCGGAATCGAAGATCGCCGCCCCGGTTTGCGCGGTGACGGTCTGTTTGCCGGCGTTAATCATGTCGGCGTCGATGGTTTCCTCATCGGGAAATTCGCCCATCCCCAGCAGGCCGTTCTCCGACTGGAGCATCACTTCAATACCGGCGGGGATATAGTTGGCCACCAGCGTCGGGATACCGATCCCGAGGTTGACGTAGTCGCCGTCGCGCAGCTCCTGGGCGACGCGCATCGCCATTTGTTCACGGGTTAGCATCTCAGTGCCCTCCGGCGCGCAGGGTGCGCTGTTCAATACGTTTTTCGAATTGCCCGACGATCAGCCGGTCGACATAGATCCCCGGGGTGTGAATGGCGGAGGGCGGCAGTTCGCCCGGCGGCACGATCTCTTCCACCTCCACCACCGTAATGCGCCCGGCGGTGGCCATCAGCGGGTTGAAATTCTGCGCGGTGTGGCGGTAAACCACGTTGCCGTACCAGTCAGCTTTCCAGCCCTTCACGAGGGCGAAATCGCCGCGAATGGCCTGTTCGAGAATGTAATTTTTACCGTCGAACTGGCGCACCTCTTTGCCTTCGGCGACCGGGGTGCCGTAGCCGGTAGCGGTGTAAAAGCCGGGGATCCCGGCGCCGCCGGCGCGGATTTTTTCCGCCAGCGTTCCCTGCGGGGTGAGCTCTACCGCCAGCTCGCCGCTCAGCACCAGCTGTTCAAAAAGCGCGTTTTCCCCGACGTAAGAGGCCACCACTTTGCTGACCTGGCGCGATTCCAGCAGCATGCCGAGACCGAAGCCGTCGACGCCGCAGTTGTTGGAAACCACCGTCAACCCCTGCACCTGGCGGCGCTTCACCTCGGCGATCAAATTCTCGGGTATACCGCACAGGCCGAAGCCGCCGGCGAGCAGCGTCATGCCGTCCGTTAACCCTTCCAGCGCCGCTTCGTAGCTGGCGACGCGTTTATCCAGTCCTGCCATCTTGTCTCTCCTGCCTTGCGATAGCCTTATCATTGGCGCTGGCGACTGATTTGATAATTTTGAATTTGTGACCCACTCATTTGGAAATTTTATTAATTTCCTGTTAACTAATTTCTTTCAATTAGTTAACAGGATGAAAAATGAGAATGAGTGTCAAACAGTTACGCGCGTTTTTAGCGGTAGCTCACACTCTCAATTTCGCCCACGCCAGCGAAAGGCTGAATCTGTCGCAGCCAGCTCTCAGCCTGACCATCAAAGGATTGGAGGAGGCGCTGGGGGGCGCGCTGCTGCAGCGCAGCACCCGCAAAGTGACCCTCACCCAGGAGGGGGAACTCTTTCTGCCGATGGCCCGTCAGCTGCTGGCCGACTGGGATAACGTCGAGGAGGCGATGCGTCAGAGCTTTACCCTGCAGCGGGGCAAAATCTCGGTCGCCGCGATGCCGTCGTTCGCCGCCAACGTTCTGCCGGAGGCGCTGAAAGCCTTCCGCGACCGCTATGCCGGGGTGAACGTCACGGTGCATGACGTGATAAATGAGCAAGTGATCGAGATGGTGCGCGAGGGGCGGGTGGAAATGGGTATCGCTTTCGAGCCATCGCCCAGCCACAACCTGCTGTTTACCCCGCTGGCGGTGGACCGCTTCGTGGCGATCGTTCCCCGGCAATCGCCGCTGGCGAAGAAAAAAAAGCTCACCTGGCAGGAGCTGTTAACCCTCGACTTTATTACCCTCCAGCGCCCTTCGGCGGTGCGCCTGATGCTGGAGGAGGCGCTGGCGCGCAGCGGGCGTCAGCTGGACGTGGCCCTGGAGAGCCACCAGCTGGTGACGGTGGGGAGAATGGTGGCCAGCGGGCTGGGGGGCAGCGCGGTGCCAGCGCTATGCAAAACGCAGATGGCCTCGCTGGGGGCGGTGTGCATTCCGCTTAGCGATCCGCCGATTGAAAAGTGCGTTGGGGCGATTTATGCCGGACATCTGCCGCTGTCGAAGGCGGCGCAGGCGCTGCTGGATACGCTGAAAGGGTTTTTACCCAGCTGAGGCGGGCGGGAGGCAAAAAAAAACCGGCCCGCGGGCCGGTTTGATAATCAGATTTTGCAGGCGTCGCCGCAATCGTCATCGGCAACGATCGCCTGGGCTTTTTTGTCCGCTTCTTCCAGACGCTCCGCGTTGCGCTCTTCCGCTTCATCCAGGCCGCTGAAGACCAGGTTGTCGAGATCAATTTCCATAAGTTACCTATCGTTGCTGGTTTTGGATCAGCGTCAAGTATAGGGTAAAACCGCCCGCGGATGTACCCGCGCTTCGCGCCGAACGCACAGAGCGTTAAGTCGCTGGGCGGCGGGCATCACCTACCATAATTAACCGTTGACAGGATGGCGTTAATTTTAATTATCGTCGGCAGAACAATTTCCTGCCGCAATATTAAATGAAAGGACAACGAAGGTGTAATTAAGCGTTGACGAATATCTTTTATGTTAATATGGCCGCGATTATGGATGAATCTATGGATCTTAATCAATGGGACATACTGTTGCAGGCGCCATCAAAGAATGGCGTAAACATAATAAAGTGATCGGTCAGGTCAAAATAAACTATAAAAAAATTTTACGAAAATGCAGAGAGCTCTCGCTCGCAGGAGGTAAGTACAGAGAATATCAAGGACTTTGCGCCAAATATCAGTGCGCGCGGTTGACCGCCGTAACCCAGGGGCTGGTGCCTTTCGAGGATAAACCCTTTAAGGCCTATCTTAATAAACGGATGTCAAAACGGCGCAAGCTGGATATTGCCCACGGTTCGCTGAATTTTATCGAGAAAACATTTCAGCCGGATGTGCTGCCGCAGCTCTATAACGTGGCGGATTTTGGCCGGGCGATGTTTGCTATTCCTTTGAAAAATGGCGATAAGCTTGACGTTAAGCTGCTGGCGTCGCCGTTTCAGGAGGAGGGTGAACTGATGCTGCAGCTGTTTCTCGGCGACCGTCGCGTCTATAGCGTCTGTTTTTCCTGTACCGACGATGGCCGCGCCTATATCGGCGGTATTCAGGGCGGGAAAGATATCACCAATGAAGAGGTGAAGGCGCTGACCAAAGAGCTGCATGGCGCGCGGCCGAAAAATATCATCATGAGCGTGCTGTATGGTTTCTTAGGCTATTTCAACATCACCACGGTCTACGCGATCGATTCCGATTACCACGTGAAAAGCGATCTGGTGAAAGCCAGTTACTCATCGCTGTGGCTGGAAATGGGCGGTGAGAAACAGGCTCGCGGCTGGTATAAACTGCCGGCGCAAGAGATCAAAAAAAGTATTGAAGAGGTGAAAAGTAAACACCGCAGCCAGTTTATTAAGCGCGAAGGCATTAAAGAGCTGATTCAGCTCGATATGGCCAACGCCCTGCGGCAAATCACCTTGCGTTCGCGGGTGAATTAACGCCTCTTATACGTCAGGCGGACAGCAGGGGGTTGTTGTCCGCCTGACGATATCCTCTCTTTACTGGCCGCTTTCGCCGACCGGCGGCGACGCGGAGGCGGCGAGCAGCGGGGCGCTGCGCCACCACACCATCAGCGCGACTAGCGCGATAACGCTCAGCACCCCGAAGGCGGTGGCAAAGGAGTAGCGTCCGGCGATAGCGCCGGTTAACGCCGGACTCATTGCCGCCCCGGCCCCCTGCATCAGCATCACCACGCTCTGTCCGGCGTTGACGTGCCCGCTGCCGCGCAGCAGCGAGACGATAAAGCTGGGCACCGCCACCCCCAAAATCCCTGCCGCCAGACCATCAAGAATTTGCACCGGGACCATCATCGCCGGGGCGTCGCTGGAGGCCGCCAGCGCCGCGCGGATGGGCATGATCAGCAGCGCCAGCAGAATGCATCGCCAGTAACCATATTTGTCGATGCTGCCGGCGACCCGAATGGCTACCGGGATCATCACCACCTGCGAAATAATCACCGTGGCGGCGGCAAACAGCCCCGGATTGAGGTGTCCCGGCGCGGCGGCGATCCGCATGCTCAGCATCGGCAACAGCGCGGCGTTGGCGAGATGGAACAGCATCAGGGTCACGCCGGCGATCAGCAACGGCGTATGGCGGAACAGGATGGCAAACCCAGGCAGAGAGGGCGGGACGGCCGACTCGAGGCCGCGGGCGGCGTCATCGTCGATATCGCTGCCGCGGATCGCCAGCAGGGCGATG
Source organism: Klebsiella sp. 2019SCSN059 (assembly GCF_021739525.1). Classification (NCBI taxonomy): domain Bacteria; kingdom Pseudomonadati; phylum Pseudomonadota; class Gammaproteobacteria; order Enterobacterales; family Enterobacteriaceae; genus Klebsiella; species Klebsiella sp. 2019SCSN059. Next base: position 359,837 of record NZ_JAKKOM010000001.1, read on the forward strand.
AGGGTGAACAGGGTGGTACCGGCCATCAGAATGAAAATGCCGCCGATGCCCCAGTACCAGGCGATGGCTCCCGCTATCAGCGCAGTGAAGAAATTACCCGCGTGGTTGAAGGCTTCGTTTTTGCCCATCTGGGCGCTAAAACCGCGCTGTCGGGTCAGCCCAAGGGTGATCCCGGCGATTAACGGTCCGACAAAGGCCGCGCAGATCCCGGTGGCGACTTGCGAAAGGGCCACCACGCTGGTCTTCTGACTGAACCAGAGCAGCAGAGTGGTCAGGGTTATCACCAGGCAGACCACGGCCAGCAGCACGCGCTTATGCCGCGAGGTGTCGGTGATGAAGCCGGCGGGCAGGGTCGCCAGCAGGCCAGCAACGCCGCCGATGGTCATCAACAGGCCGATATCCTCCGCCTGCCAGTGACGCTGGGTGAGAAAGATCCCCAGAAACGGCCCAAGGCCGTCGCGAACGTCGGCGATAAAGAAGCTGGTCAAACATAAAGCCCGCAGTGAACGAAGCGACATTTTCTACCTTTAGCATGAGCGATCCGCGGATCAGCGGCGGACCAGGGCGGTCATGGCGTGCGCCACGGATAATGGCCGGGATCGGACCCGGCAGAGAGCGTCATCCTTTATCGCACAGTTCGATGAAAGCAAAATGTCCCGCTGTCTTCGGGTAACGTGGCAATGCAACATACCTGCTCGTCGCGGCTTCCGCCAGAGGTCTACGAAAGTTCTGTAACGGGGCAACCGCGCCGCAGCCTGCGCCGCGGGGCTATCAGCGTTCGTCTGCTTTAACGATCTGCAGCGCGGCGGGATTCGCCACGCTGCCGCTGGCGGTGACGAACCTCGGATGGACGGCCTCGCCGCTGACGCTATCCACCAGCGCAATATGCGGCGCGCTGTGCAGCACCTGCTGGTGGCCCCATTCCATCAGGGCGAACAGCACCAGCGCCAGGCTACGGCTTTTATCGGTGAGAACATATTCATAGCGCTCGCGAGCCCCCGCTTCCCGGTAGGGGACTTTGCGGAGCAATCCCATTTCGGTCATTGTTTTCAACCGGGTGGTGAGCGTCTGGCGGGTGATATGGGTATGCGTCTGCATCGTTTCAAAGCGCGTCACACCGTAAAACGCCTCGCGGAGGATCAGCAGCACCCAGCGGTCGCCGAGTATTTTGGCTCCTTCCGCCAGGCCGCACAGCTCCGGATCGAGGTAGGGCAGTGATTTATTTTTTGACATCGCGAGATTGACCTTCTACTCTGAGTTTGAAATATAGACTTAGATGCTAAGGAGCATAGCGTGCCATTTGTTAACGTGCAAACCATTAAAGGGATCATGACCGCGGAACAGAAAAGTGAGCTGCTGCGGCGGATGACCGATCTGCTGGTGGAGATTGAGGGGCAGGGCGATCCGCAGTTCCGCCAGTCGGTATGGATCCGCATTGATGAACATGACCCGGAACAGTGGAGCCTGGGGGGCGTCCAGCCGACGGCCGCGATGATTGCGGCTAAATTCGCCGCGGCGCGGCGCGACTGATCCCCTGAATAAACCGGGCTGCGAAGCCCGGCCCGGCGATCTGGCGCAGAAGAGGAGTCAGATCGCCGGGTAATATTGCTATTCGCTATGGTGCAAAAGCGTATTTTGCGGCTAAGGTAACGGTCAGGGAACCCAACAAACAGGGCGCGATGCCAGACGGCCAGCCTGGCGCCACTCTCACACCGGTGAAAACAACGGATGTCTACAGAACAGATGCTGCCGCTGGCGGCGCAGAACAAAAATATCATCCGCCTGGCCGCCGCTCAGGCGCTGGCCGGCGCCAACTCGGTGGTGTTCTACGCCACCGGCGCTATCGTCGGCAATACCCTCGCCCCCAGCCCGTCGCTGGCCACGCTGCCGATCACCCTGTTTGTGCTGGGGATGGCGGCCTCGATTTTGCCTTTCGGCGCGCTGGCGCGAAAGCGGGGCCGCAAAGCCGCGTTTATGGCCGGTACCGGCGCCGGGGTGGTCACCGGTCTGGCGGCCGCTCTGGCGGTGGTGCTGGGCTCTTTTCTGCTGTTTTGCTTCGCCGCGATGCTCGGCGGCGCCTATGCCGCGGTGGCGCTCAGTTTTCGCTTTGCCGCCACCGACGGCGTCGCTCCGGAACGTCGCGCCCGCGCGCTGTCGCTGGTGATGGGCGGCGGCGTGGCCGCCGGGATCATTGGCCCGATGCTGGTCACCGGCACCATGCACCTCTGGCCGACCCATACCTTCGCCTTCACCTTTCTCGCTCAGGCGCTGGTGGCGGCGCTCGCCGCCATTCTGCTGGCCGGCGTGACGTCGGCAGAGCCCGCGGCGGCCAGCGTGCGCGGAGGGCGGCCGCTGCGCGAGATTATCCGCCAGCCGGGCTTCGCCACCACGGTGTTCAGCGGGGCGGTGGCCTATATGGTGATGAATTTTCTGATGACCGCCGCGCCGCTCTCCATGCATATGCACGGTCTTTCCCAGCAGGCCGCCAACCTCGGGATCCAGTGGCATGTGATGGCGATGTACGGCCCGGGATTTGTCACCGGCCGGTTGATCCAGCGCTTCGGCGCCGTGCGCATGGCGGCGGCGGGATTGCTGATCACCGGCGCGTCGGTGGCGGTCGGTCTCAGCGGCGTCGGGGTATATCATTACTGGCTGTCGCTGATTTTGCTCGGCATCGGCTGGAACTTTGGCTTCACCGGCGCCTCGGCGAAAATCATCGATTTCCACCGCCCGGAAGAGAAGACCCAGGTGCAGTCGCTCAACGATTTTCTGGTCTTCGGCGTGATGATCGTGGGTTCGTTTTCGTCCGGCGTTCTGCTCAACGCCTTCGGCTGGAACGCGGTGCTGTGGGGCTCCCTGGTGCCGGTGGGGCTGGCGCTGTTCACCCTGCTGCTGCGCCCTTTATCGCCACCCCGCGCTTAGCGCCAGGTCTGCCGCTGCGCGGGCCGTCTTTTTGCGCTTTTCGCAAATGCGTTGCCAAACTTTATCAAAGCCAGCGCGTGGGAAAACGTCACATACGCGACATGCTGTAGTAATGTCTACTGCATGAGAATGCATCTCCTGACCCTCAACCTGACGATGTCTCAAGCCGCTGAACCCTGAAGAGCACGTCGGCACGCGGGTGACCTTCGACGTTCTGGCCCGACGCTGTGCTCTGGAGGCCGCGATCCCCGATACCCTGGGGCGGCTTATCCACTTCCTGGACGTCGGTGGGGAACCGACCCCGGAGGCGGCGGGGGGAGAAAGCATTCTTGCAGGGCTGCGGGAAACCATTACGGACGATCACCAACTGCTGGCGGCAGCCTGCTCGCTGTTCGACGGCCTACTGAGATCCTGTGAAATGAGGTCTGGCAATCATGAGCAAAACGGTGGTTCTTCCGCAGAGTGACAGTCCTTCCGTCGTCGCCTACGTCTCCTTCTGGCAGGCCTTTCGCTTCTGGCTGAAGCTCGGCTTTATCAGCTTCGGCGGGCCTGCCGGGCAGATCGCCATGATGCACCAGGAGCTGGTGGATAACCGCCGCTGGATCTCGGAAGGACGATTCCTGCACGCGCTCAACTTTTGTATGGTCCTGCCCGGCCCGGAGGCGCAGCAGCTGGCGACCTATATCGGCTGGCTGATGCATAAAACCTGGGGAGGCGTTATCGCCGGGGTGCTGTTTATTTTGCCCTCGCTGGTATTACTCATCGCGCTGGCGTGGATCTACCTCGTCTGGGGGGATGTCGCGGTGGTGGCGGGGATTTTTTATGGCATCAAACCCGCCGTGGCGGCTATCGTGCTGCAGGCGGCGCACCGCATCGGCTCGCGGGCGCTGAAAAATGGCGCCTACTGGGCCATCGCCGCCGCTGCCTTTGTCGCTATTTTTGCGCTGAACGTTCCTTTTCCGCTGATCGTCCTGACCGCGGCGATCGTCGGGTTTATCGGCGGACGGATGGCGCCGGCGACATTCGGCAAAGCGGACGCCCACCGTGCGCAGAGTCACCCCGGCGGGGCCGCCATCATTGATGATGCGACGCCGATCCCGGCCCATGCCATTTTCAGCTGGCGGCGTACCGCCCAGGTACTGATCGCCGGGATGCTGCTGTGGCTGGTGCCGATGGCCGCCCTGGCGCTAATGCTGGGCTGGGCGCATCCGCTGACCCAGATGAGCGGGTTCTTTACCAAAGCCGCCCTGATGACCTTTGGCGGGGCGTATGCCGTCTTACCTTACGTTTACCAGGGGGCGGTAACCCACTATGGCTGGCTGACCGCAGGGCAGATGATGGACGGCCTCGCCCTTGGGGAATCCACCCCCGGGCCGTTGATCATGGTGGTGACCTTTGTCGGGTTTGTCGGCGGCTACACCAAAGCGGTATTGGGCGTCGATGATGCGCTGCTGGGGGGCATCGCGGCGGCGTGCCTGGTGACATGGTTTACCTTTTTGCCCTCGTTTATCTTTATTCTCGCCGGCGGTCCGTTTATTGAAACCACGCATAATAAAGTGGGATTTACCGCGCCGTTGACCGCCATTACCGCCGCGGTGGTGGGCGTTATCCTGAATCTGGCGCTGTTTTTTATCTGGCATAGCGTCTGGGGGCCATCCGGTTTCGACCCATGGTCTGCGGCCATTGCTCTCGCCGCCGCCGGGCTGCTGTTTCGCTATAAGTGGAAGCTGACCTGGGTACTGGCCGCCGCCGCCGCGGCGGGCCTTATCGTCCATATGGCGGGACTGTCCGGCGCAGGATAAGGTCGGCGTCGGGCTGAGATAGACCTGGATAGATGGGGGAGTGGGGAAGGAGGCCAGTGCCTGTGCAGGCCCTGGCCGGATGGGGAGCACTTATTTATCTACGGGAGGCTCCACCGCGAGATGCAATTGACAATATTGTTCAACTCCTTCTTTAAGCATCTTAATAATCATTAGCAGCATGGGTAAGTACGGAACGAACTTAACAAGCAGTGAGCCTGTAGATCCGTCAAGCAGCGTCAGCGCGGCATCCACTTTCTTTTTCCATGTTTTGTTATATTCCACGCAAAAATTCTTTACATCGGCTGGCTGCGTTGAACGGGCAATCTGTTCGAGTTCTTCGATGGCGTTGAGTGCCGCTTTTATTTTCTCAATATCAGTTTGTTGTGTCATGTTAGCCTCGTAGTAACAGGAGAAAGAGGATTAACTCATTTTTACTTCCAGGTTTGTGGCTTAAAGAAAAGCCACGGTAAGGTGTAATCGTACAGCGCTTTCACCGGCACTACGGATAAGTGGAAATGCTTATCGTGCGGGCTGGCGCCATGGTAATCGCGCCATACCCATGGCTGGACAGAAGCGCTAATAATATGTTTGTTCCAGATAATGTATTTAATTCGTTTGTCTTTGCTGTCGACCAGTGCATTGACAATCGCCTGAGCATCACACCCCTGAGCGGGATCGTGCGTAATATCGATAGCCGTAACCACACCAATATTTCCATCCAACACCTGCGGGTTATGATCCGAGTTTGTGTGGGCATGATGTTCATCACCAATGGTGCCATCGCTGGCCTTATTGCGGTGCGGAGCATATTGATTAATCTGATCTCTGAGTATCAGCAGACTCTTTGCGACACGCCATACCATGTTATTTACCCTCCGGATTGAAACAGGGGTTTGAGCTGACCGGTTCTGCGCCAGGAACCATGTCCTGATAAACCGGAGATGGGGGGAGAGGATCGACTACTGCATCCGCTTTCACGCTGTTGACTTGTTGCTTCTTCAGGTTCTTCACTTGCAAAAGATAATTAAGGATAGCGTTCCAGAACGCAGACCCGCCGCTCGCCATCAAGCCAATACATAATGTCATCAGATCCGGGTGTTTAAAGGCCGAAAAACTGCCGGCGACGAAGGGTTGCGTCAAAAACGCCGTCACAATTCCGGCCCCCACCGCTAATAGCTGCAGGGCAGATTTGCGTTTTCCTTCTATGACTGGATCCTGCTTTTCCAGATTAAGCCAGGGAAAATATCCTTTAATAATCTCTACCACTCTTTCCGAGGCGATACTAATGGCGATCAGCATCGTAATGATGTTTTCAAGTTGCGAAGAAATGGCATCGCTCATATCACCCTCACTATTTCTGTGTTGAATAAAAATAAATGACAACGTTTTTAACAAGTGTTTACTGCACAGGAATAATTCCTGGCGGGTAAGTTTCACGGTCATTTTTTATTGTTCAGATAGGCAAGGGGCAAGTGATAATTTAATGATCGCGAATAATAAACTATTTGCCAGTACCTGCCAGAAATGACAATTTAACTCGAGAGCAATATTGAACCGTGAATTTAACCCGCGATAATAAATTTATCGTCGCTTTTTTGATGAGTATAACGGAGGAAACAGAGACGCCACTCATTCATATGAATGAGTGGCGTAAAAAAACTCGCCGTGCGGGTAGGGGGAAGAGAGACGGGCCCGCTCCGCGTTAGCCTGCACGCGGAGCGGAGCGGGGCGATCAGGTCGCGGGAGTTTCGCGGGTGGCCCGCGCCAGCGGGTTGCTGTCCAGTTCCAGCTGGTCGCGCAGCGCCCAGCCGCGCAGCTTGCCGGGGTTAAGCAATCCCGCGGGGTCGAGAGATTGTTTCACCGCCACCACGTCAGGGCGAATTACCCCTTGTTTGCCGTCCTCAACCTGCAGCACGTGGGGGTTGTTAATTTTGACGTCGTTATCGCGAAATATCTGCATGATCGCGTTGAGACGTTCGGGCGTGGTATAGCGCACCAGCTGCAGACCGCTGGCGGTGAGGTTGCCTTCGATATCGCGCAGAAATTCAATATGGGACATCACCTCCCCGGCGAAATGCTGTTCCATCTGTAAAATTTGCTGCGGATAGCGCTGCGGATCAAACGCGGTCTGCAGATAGGTCAGCGTATTGTCCACCTTGAGCGCATGCAGGGTGGTGTGGTTCCAGCAGTATTCCATTAACGAGCTATTGCGCGCCCGGGCCTCGTCGCTGGCCTGGCGGATGGCGTTGGCCCCGCGATGGCGCTGTAACAGGCTGGCGCACACACCTTCGCTCTCTTCGGCGATCAGGCTGATAACCGCATGCTGTCCGGCGCGGTAACGATCGTTGAGGTGGCTAAAATAGTCGGCGATCGGGGTGGCCAGCAGCGCGACCTGGCGCTTCACCAGCCCCGGCGAGCGGACGCAGGCGTTGGCATAGTTCAGGGCATCGGCGAAATCGTCAAACACGTCCAGGCGTTCTATCCACTGGTGCACGGGAGCCAGAGCCAGCTCAACCTCGAGAATGATGCCGTTGGTGCCGTAGGCATGATGCAGCAGCAGCGCTTCGGGAGCCGGGACGGTCAGTACGCGAGGGACCGGTTCGACGGTCATCACTTTGACGCTGAGCACATTGCCGGGCGCCGCCAGCGGCCCATAGTTGATGGAGCCGATGCCGCCGAACCCGCCGCCGTAAAGGCCGCCCAGGCTCGCCAGGCGGTAGGTAGACGGCATACAGCGCAGCTCCCAGCCCGTCGGGCGGGCGGCGGTTTCGATGTCCGCCAGGCGAATGCCGGCCTGGGCCCTCACCGTGCCGTTGCCGAGGGCGACGATCTGGTTGAGCCCGGTCATATCCACCAGCATCCCTCCTTCGAGAGGGACCAGCTGTCCATAGTTGCCGGTGGCGCTGCCGCGCAAGGTCAGCGGCAGCTGATGCTGCGCGCAGGCAGCGACCAGCTGGCGCAGCTCCTCTTCATCGCGCGGGCGAACCACCGCGTCCGCCTGTTTTCCCGCCAGCTGCTCGGCGAGTACCGGACTGAACCAGTGAAAATCACGGGAAAGCCGTTTGAGTTTCGCCGGCTGCAGGGTCCACTCCAGCGCCGGGAGTGCCTGCTGGATCGCCGCGACCGCTTGTTGACGCTGTTCATCAGTCATCATTCTTTTTCCTGTTCGTCAGCAAAACATTAATGAGATTGCACGGCTTCGCTTTCATGCCAGGCGCTGAGCGCCCGGCGCGAGACCCAGGACATCACGCCGAACAGCGCGATCCCGGCGAGAGAGATCAGCAGCAGCGCGGCAAACATCAGCGGGATATCCAGCTGGTAGCCGGCCTGCAGGATCTGATAGGCCAGCCCGGTATTGGTCCCGCCAGTGCCGGCGACAAACTCCGCCACCACCGCGCCAATCAGCGACAGCCCGCTGGAAATACGCAGCGCGCCGAAGAAATAGGGCAGCGCCGAGGGGATACGCAGCCGCACCAGCGTTTGCCAGCGGCTGGCGTGATTGAGGCGGAAATAGCTCAGCAGGCCGGGGGAGACGCTGCGCAGTCCCTGGGTGGTATTGGAGATGATGGGGAAGACCGCCATCAGGGTGGCGCACACCACCAGCGAGAGGGTGGCGTCCTTCACCCAGATGATGATCAGCGGGGCGATGGCGACTATCGGCGTCACCTGCAAAAACACGATGTAGGGAAACAGGGCGGTCTCCACAAAGCGGTTCTGCACCAGGATAAACGCCACGGCGGCGCCGATGACAATCGACAGCAGAAACGAGATCAGGGTGATCTTGAGGGTGAACAGCAGCGCCAGCAGCAGCGGCGTGAGATGCGTCCACAGGCTGTCCAGCATCACCAGCGGCGACGGCACCAGAAAAGCCGGGATGCGGAAATAGCTTACCGCGCCCTGCCAGAGGAGCACCACCGCCACCGCGACGAGGGTCGGATAGAGAATTTTGAGAAAACGCGGATGCTGGATCCACGGCGTTGAGGTTGTGGTCTTCATATTATGGCTCCATACCGGACTGGCTGGCCTGCAACAGACTGTCCTGCAGCTGACGGGCATACAGGGAAAATGCCGGACTGACGCGGAACGCCTCGCTGCGCGGGAACGGCTCCCGGATGGCGATATCTTCCACCACCCGTCCGGGACGGGCCGCCATCATGATCACCCGCTGCGAGAGAAACACCGCTTCGTGGATCGAGTGGGTGACGAAGACCACCGTCAGATTCTGCTCCTGCCACAGGCGCAGCAGATCGCTGTCGAGCTTGTTCCGCGTAATTTCATCCAGCGCGCCGAAGGGCTCATCCATCAGCAGCAGCTTTGGCCGGGTGACCAGGCCGCGGGCGATGGAGACGCGCATTTGCATGCCGCCGGAGAGTTCGCGCGGCAGGACGTCGGCGAACTTGCCGAGCCCCACCAGCTCAAGGACTTCACTCACCCGGGTGTTGCCCTCCGCGCGCGGCACGCCGGCCAGATCCAGCGGTAGCCTGACGTTATTGCGCACGCTGCTCCAGGGCATCAGGGTGGCCTCCTGGAAGACGAACGAGAGCGGATGCTGCGCTTTTTCCCGGCTGTCGCGCCGCCACAGCATCAGCTTGCCGTCGCTGGGCTCCACCAGGCCGGCGACCATCTTCAGCAGCGTACTCTTACCGCAGCCGGACGGGCCGAGCAGGGTAATGAACTCCCCCTGGTTGATGGTCAGATTGACGGGCAGCAGCGCCCGGGTGCCGTTGCTGTAGATCTTCTCCGCCGACAGCACTTCGATGGCCGGCGTGGCGGAGGCGGGTATAAAGCGGGTGTCGCTCATCACGGTCAGTTTCGGGGCGGTATTCATGGCATCACTCCGGCGTCTTTGACCATCTCCAGGGTATATGTCTGCTCAAACGGCACCTTGCTGGCGTCGATCAGGTTGTTTTTCACCAGCATGTCCCAGGTTTTCTTCAGCCGCGGCTCGGTGATGATGCCGATGCCGCCGGTCATGGCGTCGCCGCCGGTCACCAGCTGGTACTGTTTCATCTGGGCAATGCCAAAGGCGATCTGCTCGGCGCTCATTTGCGGGTTCGCTTTGCCGATCAGGCTGTTGCCGGGGCCAGGATCCTGCAGGTAGCTTTTCCACCCTTCCATGGAGGCTTTGACGAAGGCCGCCACCGCCGCCGGACGTTTGCGGACGGTGTCCGCCATACAGATAATCGAGTTGCCGTAGGGCGGGTAGCCCCAGTCGCTGAGCGGATAGACATAGAACGGCTGCCCGCCTTTGGCGACGGAGAACGGCTCGGAGGTCACGTACCCCTGCTGCACCAGATTTTTATCGGCGAGGAACGGCTGGACGTTAAAGGTATAGGGGCGCACTTTGCTGCCAGCCAGACCCAGCTCGCTCTTCGCCCACGGCCAGAAGGAGGTATAGGCCTCGGTGGCGAGCAGGAAGGTTTTGTCTTTAAGCTCCGCCGGGTTACTCACTTTGTCATGAGTGATAAACACCGTCGGCGAGTGCTGGAACACGGTGGCGACGGTTACCGCATGCACTCCGGCCTGCCAGGTCTCCAGCGCCTGGCCGTTGTCGCCAAGGGTGCAGTCCGCCTGGCCGGCCGCCATCAGCTGCATGACGTTGATCTGCGGGCCGCCCATTTTAATCTCGACATCAAGTCCGGCGTGCTTATACAGCCCGGTGGCCTGGGCCTGGTAAAAACCGCCATGCTCCGCCTGGGCATACCAGTTGGTGAGAAACGTGAACTTCTCCGCCGCGACGCAGGAGGCTGAGGCCGCGAGGGCGGCCACGGTCAGCAGGGTAAAAACTGGCGTTGATCGGGTATTCATCAGGGCTCCTTGGATTCAGCAGCGAAAGAGGGTGGTAGGGACTGCACAAAGCCGTGCCAGTGCTGTTTGCCCCATGTCGGTTCGCGACGTTCGACCCAGGCCATGCGGTGGATCTCGATGATTGCCTGCGCCCAGCTGGCGGCGAGGGAGTCGAGAAGCCCTTCGCCTTGCTCCCGCGTCGCCGGGGTTGGGTCGCCAATCACCCCGCTGGGGCCAAAGTCATAGGACGCCCACGCCGCCGCCGGACGGCCTTTCGACAGGGTCGGGCAGGGGAATTCCGGCGGGAAGTTGGCGACCGCCCGCTCCATATGAACGCACTCCGGCGCCAGCGCCAGCATTAGCGCCGTTTCGCTATGCCCGGCGTGCATTGCCATCCGCTGTTCATGCGGGCTGAGGAACTGTTTTTCGCAGTTGGGCACGTTGAACACGTCGTGCGGGATGGCGATGAAATCCCCGTGGCGCAGGCGCATTTCCCGGCAGGCGATCTGCAGGATCTGCGGCTGGCCGCCGTGGCCGTTGATCATCAGCAGCTTGCGAAAACCGGCCCGATAGAGGGATTCGGCGATCTCCAGCAGGGTATGCAGCAGGGTATCGCCGCTGAGGGTCAGGGTGCCGGGAAAATGCAGATGCTCCTCTGACTTACCGTAGACGATCGGCGGGATGGCGTAGGCCGGGATCGCCGCCGGCAGCCGGGCGAGGGCATGGCCCGCCACGCCGGAGGAGATCACGCTGTCCACCGAGCAGGGCAGATGGGGGCCGTGCTGTTCGATCGCCCCGGTGGGGAGGACGATAACCGTATTGCTTTTATCCGGCAGGGCGGCCACGTCCGTCCAGCTCAGAAAAGGGAGAAAGCGCGCTGCAGGAATGTAACCGTTAATCATCGCGGTGCCTCGGAGTGAATTGGCTGGGGTAACCAGACGGTTGCTTCGACTTCAATCAATACCGTGGCGTCGGGCAGCATTTCGCTGACCTGCACCACGGTGGATACGGGCGGCTGGTCGGGATAAAACAGCTTCCTGACCCGGCTGTAATAGGGAAAATGGTCAAGGTTGCGGAAGTACTGCACCAGCTTGATAACGTCGCTCATCTGCCCCCCCGCGGACGCCACGGTGCGGCGGATGCTTTCCAGTACGTACCAGCTCTGGGCGAGGATCGGCCCCTGCTTCGCATCGGTTGAAAATTCCCCGGTCGCCCCCAGCAGCTCCCGCACCGGCTCAGGCACATCCTGAAAGCCGTTGACGATGGTGCCGGTCAGGGGATTGACCGGAATAATGCCGGAGAGAAAAATAAAATCGCCGGCTCTGCGCCAGGCGGCATACCGCGCCAGCGGCGCCCCCGCGCCTGCTTCAAGACTCATGTGCCATCTCCTCCTGCCACACTCGCCGGTGGGTTAACCTGCCGTGGTTAACCACCAGACGGGCGGCGCTGTTTAAAGGCCAGGTAAAACGGTCGCTACCCGGGAAAATCACCACGCTGGCCGCCGCCCCGACGGCAAAAGGGGCCGCGTCTGCCGGCGAACCGGTTAGCGCCGCGCGATCGCAGATCAGCCGAGACTGCCGGTCGAACGGGTCGCTGAGCTGGGCGCTGAACAGGCCGCAGGCCAGGGTATCCAGCGGGTCGTAGCTTCCCGCCGGACAAAAAGCGTCCTGCACGTTGTCGCACCCAAGCAGGGTGGCCACGCCGGCGGCCTGCGCCTCGTGCAGCAGGGTGATCCCCCGCTGGCGCGGCGTGCGGCCGAACGTCGCATCCTGCAGCAGCAGGTTGGTCATCGGCAGGGCGATAAGGGTGACGCCGTGCGCCGCCAGCTGGCGCAGGATCAGCGCCGCCTGCGCGTCGCTGCCGGCGGCCAGCGCGCAGCCGTGGCTGCAGCAGATATGCCCGGGGAATGGGTGGCGGGAGAGATGATCCGCCAGCCAGGTCAGCCCCTGAGACACCTCGCTGAGCTCCTCATCGATATGCAAATCCAGATCCAGTTCCCAGCGGGCCGCGCTGCGCAGCAGGTTTGCCATGGCGGCGGCGTCCCAGTTGGAGGAGTGAATGAAGCCCCCCAGCAGGCAGCGCTCCCCGCTGTTGGCGACCGTCCTGGCAATGGCCTCGGCGTCCGCCGGATCGCGAAACAGGGGCAGCGGGACCAGCGCCACCCGTTCCAGGGTGATGCCGCCGGTATCGAGACGGGCGATCTCCTGCCAGGCGTCCGGCGCGTCGGCGGTAAACCAGTCGATATGGCTGCGTAAATGGGTCACGCCATTTGCTGCCGCCCGGGCCAGCGCGGCGGACGCCCGACGTTGAATATCCGCCCGGGTCCAGTGTCGGCGATCCTCGTGCATGGCGTGGATCGCCGCCAGCAGCCCGGCCTGCGCCGGACGGCAGCGTTCAATGGTAAAGGTTTTGTCCAGATGGGCATGGGGTTCCACCAGGCCGGGGAGCGTCAGGGTCCCCGCCAGGTCCCACAGGCCGGGAGCCGGCTCGACGGAGGGCGTCACGGCGGCGATCCGTCCATCGCGAAAGGCCAGGTCCGCCAGCCGCGGTTCATCGTTGGCCTGCGTCGGCCAGCCGTCGGGCAGCGCCCAGGCCGGAAGTCGGGCGCGGCTGATGCCGGCGAGCGGCGCGCAAGAGGAGGGGAACGTCATCGTCAGTCTCCTCACAGATCCAAAACCAGACCCGGCGATTTCGCCCGCGAACAGCAGAGCGTGATCTGGTCGTTGCCGGCTTTCTCTTCCGCCGTCAGCACGCTGTCCCGGTGCTCGGGGAGCCCGTCGAGAACCCCGGTAATACACGATCCGCACATTCCCTGTTCGCAGGAGAGCATCACCTCCACCCCGGCGTGCTGTAATACCTGAGCAATGGTTTGATCCGCGGCGACCTGCAGACGCTGCCCGCTGGAGGCCAGCTCAATATAAAATGCGTTGTTCGCCGCGATATTATTTTCCGCCGCGGGAGTAAAGCGCTCGAATACGAATTGCGACGGCGACCAGCGATATTCCTCCATGACTGACCGCAGTCGCTGAATAAAGCCCTCCGGGCCGCAGGCCACCACTGTGGTATCAGGTTGGGGCGTGGTTAAGCATTCGGGGATCCGCTGGCGAAACGACGCGCCTTCCTCGCTGCAGTGGATCGCCACCGTGCCGCTCGCGGCCAGCTGGGCCAGGCGCGATGTGAAAGCCGTCTGGCGCGAGCTGGCGACATAATAATGCAGCTCCAGCGCCCCTTTTCTGGCGGCAATCGCTTCGGCCATCGCCAGCAAAGGCGTGATGCCGATTCCGCCGGCAAACAGCAGGTAGCGCCCGGCCTCCGGCAGGGGAAAATGGTTACGCGGCGACGAAATGGAGAGTCGATCGCCGTGTTTGAGCTGCTGGTGCAAATAGCGTGAGCCGCCGGTGGACGCGTCCGTCAGCCGGACGCAAACTTCATAATGATTACCGCGGTCAGGCATGCCGCACAGGGAATATTGCCGCGGGCCAACGCCGGGAATAATAATATCGATATGCGCCCCGGCGGAATAGGCCGGTAATATTTCCCCGGCTGCCGCCTGCAATATTAAAGATAGATTTCCCTCGCCGTTGGGGCGTATTTCTCCCACCGAGACCGAAATAAGATCGTGGCTGTGCATTACCGTTTTCTCTCCCTCAATCCGCTGTCTGCAGGGCGGCCAGGGGCAGCGAAGGGATACCCGCTCCTTCGCGGTGACTGTCCGGCGTGCAAAAATGGATGAAACGATCGTTTCTCCGCTATGAATGCTACGGTATTGTGATAAAACTGTTGCGTCCAGAGCTTTGATTCGCACAACCCGTTGCAAAAAAGAGAGCACCCAAACGATGTTTGCCTTCTCCCGATTTCTGCTCTATTTCACCGAAGTGGCCCGTCAGGGGTCGTTTCGTAAAGCGTCAGAGGCGCTGCATGTGTCTGCGTCTTCTATTGACCGTCAGATTTTGCGCGTGGAACAGGAGCTGGCGATGCCGCTCTTCGAGCGCCATCCCACCGGGCTGCGGCTGACCGCCGCCGGGGAGCTGCTGCTGCACGCGGCCAATAACTGGAAAAAGGACTTTACCCGGGTCTGCGAGCAGCTGGATGACCTGCGCGGACTGCGGCGGGGACATGTGCGCATCGCCACTATCGATGCCATTAACCGGCATTTCTTTTCGACGATGCTCAAAGAGGTGCATAAACATTATCCCAACATCTCTTTTACATTGACCACCATCAACAATATCCACATCCAGCAGGCGCTGATCTCCGGCGAGGCGGATTTCGGCATCATGCTCAATCCGCAGACCTCCCGCGAACTGCAGGTGCGGGCGTTTGCCGAAATGAATATGGGGATCGTAGTGCCGACCGGCCATCCGCTGGCCAGCCGCAGCGCTGTGCGCTTTAGCCAGTGCATCGACTACCCGTTTATCCTGCCATCCGCCCCGTTGATGATCAGCGAACCGGTGGAGGCGCTGGTGAACATCAGCGGCAACGAGGTGAAGGAGGTGGCGGTATCGAATAACATCCACATGATCCGCACCCTGATCAAAGAGCAGATGGGCATCGGCATCCTGTGCCGGCTGGATATTCTCGATGAGATCGAGTCCGGCCAGCTGGCGTTTGTGCCGCTAACCGATCCGCAGCTTAAGCCTTTCACCCTGGCGCTGTGCGTCTCGCCCGCCCGCCAGCTTTCCCTTGCCGCCTCGATGATGCTGAACCAGCTGGAGATGCTCTTCAGCCAGCTGTGAGAGACCGGACAGGCACTAAAATCATTCATCAACGCACCAAAGTGGTGCATTTATTGTGTGCATGAATCAAAGGTTGCATTCCCAAGGGCGGCGGCGCAGGCGATTTTTCGCGGCCGCTCGCGGGCCATCAAATCTGGCATTGTTTTTGTATATCTGAGTGTGAGTAGAAGCGGTCAGTACGGGTTATCCATACGGGACATTGCTCAGTCACCATGTCGCGGTTCAATGTTGACCGGGATGGGAGGCTGAGCCACATTCGCTCGCTCCCCCTCCCGGCGTAAAGAGGAGAGGGATAATGAAAACAGGCGCACGCCTTCCCCGGGGCTTACGCTGGCTGGGCCTGATGGCCCTCGGCGGTGTCTCGCTGGCCGTTCAGGCCGAGGAAAAAATCGTTCTGCTGACCTCCTGGTACGCTCAGGCGGAGCAGGGGGGTTATTATCAGGCTCAGGCCACTGGGCTGTACAAAAAATATGGTCTCGACGTCGAGATCCGCTCCGGCGGACCGCAGGTCAACGGCATGCAGTTGCTGTTGTCCAATCGGGCCGATGTGATCATCGGTTACGATCTGCAGCTGCTGGAAGGCATTCAGCGCGGCTTCCAGGCGAAAGCCATTGCCGCGCCCTTTCAGTACGATCCCCAGGGACTGCTGACCCACGCCGATGTCAGCTCCCTGCAGGGGCTGAAAGACAAAACCATTCTGGTCTCCAGCTCCGGTCAGGCGACATGGTGGCCGTGGCTGAAGGCGCAATACCAGCTGAGCGACGCTCAGGTTCGCCCCTATACCTTCAATATTCAACCCTTTGTCGTCGACGACGCTGTCGCCCAGCAGGCCTATGTCAGCTCCGAGGTGTTCCAGGTGCAGAAGGCCGGGGTGAAGGCGAACTTCTTCCTATTTTCTGAGCATGGTTACCCTCCCTATGGCGGCATTCTCATCGCCCGCCCGGACACCATCGCTGAGCGTAAAGCGGCGATGGCGAAGTTTGTCCGAGCCTCAATGGAGGGTTGGGTGAGCTATCTCAAGGATCCGGCGCCGGGAAATGCGTTGATTAAGCAGGACAACCCGAAAATGACCGACGATCTGCTCGCCTGGGGCGTGACCCAGATCCGTGAGCATCATCTGATCGACGGCGGGGATGCCGCCAGCCAGGGCTGGGGGACGATGACCGACGCCCGCTGGCAAAAGACGCGCGACTTTATGGTCAGCGCCGGTCTGCTGGCGGCGGCCACCGACTGGAAACAGGCCTATACCACCGACTTTGTCCAGACCATGCAGGTAAAACCCTGAGGAGCGACGCCATGTCATTCATCATTAAAAATGCCCATGCCATCCTCAGCGGTCTGTCCGGAGAGGCGGCGCGGCTGGCTGGGCCGGATATTCGCATCCGCGACGGCAAGATTGCGGCCATCGGCAGCCTGACGCCACTGCCGGAAGAGCGACTGATCGACGCCCGCGACTGCGTGATCTATCCGGCATGGGTGAATACGCACCATCATCTTTTTCAGTCGCTGCTGAAGGGCGAGCCGCAGGGGCTGAACCAGAGCCTGACGGCCTGGCTGAGCGCCACGCCGTACCGCTTTCGCGCGGCTTTCGATGAACATACCTTTCGTCTGGCGGTGCGCATTGGTCTGGTGGAGCTCCTGCGCTCGGGCTGCGCCAGCGTGGCGGATCACAACTACCTGTACTGGCCAGATATGCCTTTCGATACGTCGGAGATTCTCTTCAGCGAAGGGGAAGCGCTGGGGATGCGCATCGTTCTGTGCCGGGGTGGGGCGACCCAGGGTCGGGCGGTGGAGCAGGATCTGCCGGTGGCGCTGCGTCCGGAAACCTTCGACGGCTATATGGCGGATATTGAACGGCTGGTCAGCCGCTATCACGACCCGCGGCCCGACTCGCTGCGCCGGGTGGTGATGGCGCCCACTACCGTCCTGCACTCCGCGCCGGGCGCCCAGCTGCGGGAGATGGCGAAGCTGGCCCGCCAGCTGGGGATCCGGCTGCACAGCCATTTATCGGAAACCGTCGATTATCTTGACGCCGCGCGGCAGAAATTCGCCATGACGCCGGTGCAGTTCTGCGCGGAGCACGACTGGCTGGGAAATGACGTGTGGTTTGCCCATCTGGTGAAGCTTCTGCCGGAGGAGATTGCCCTGCTGGGCCGCACCGGAACCGGCATTGCTCATTGTCCGCAAAGCAACGGCCGGCTGGGCAGCGGCATCGCCGATCTGCTGGCGCTGGAGCAGGCCGGGGTCCCGGTCTCGCTGGGGGTGGACGGCGCTGCCTCCAATGAAGCGGCGGATATGCAAAGCGAAGCCCATGCCGCATGGCTGCTGCAGCGCGCGCGCAAAGGGATGCTGGCGCAGCCGCGCTACGCCGGAGGCACCTTCGAGGGCGGAGCCGATGCGGCCACGGTGGAGGATGTGGTGCGCTGGGGCAGCGCCGGCGGGGCGCAGATCCTTGGCTTAGCGCAGAGCGGCACCCTGCAGGTCGGGATGCAGGCGGACCTCGCCATTTACCGGCTGGACGATCCGCGCTACTTCGGCCTGCATGATATGGCGATTGGCCCGGTGGCCTGCGGCGGCCGCGCCGCGCTGAAGGCGCTGCTGCTGAATGGCCGGCCCATCGTGGAAGATGACGCCATTCCCGGTCTCGACCTTGACGCGATGCGCCACGACGCGCTGGCGGCAGTCCGTACCCTCCAACAGCGCGCCGCTGTTTAACTGATCACAGGATAATGACAATGAACGCAACCACCCAAAATCAACGCTATGCCTTACAGGAACTGGAAAAAGAGGCGCTGATGGGCGCCCAGGGCGAAGAGACCTTCGCCCGCGAAGTGCGCTGTATCGACCTGTCTCACTTTGCAGAAAGAAAAAATGACATTGCCGAACAACTGTGGGAGGCGGCGGTGGAGATCGGTTTCTTCCAGGTCAGCCACCACGGTATTCCGCTGGCGGCGATCCGCCAGGCGTTCAGCACGACCGAGGCGTTTTTCGACCTGCCCGACGAGGTGAAGCGCCAGTATCCGCTGGCCGGCAACGCCGGCTGGGAGAGCAAGGCGCAGGTCCGGCCATCGACCCGCACGCCGGATCAAAAAGAGTCATATCAGATAACCCGTCCGCTGATGGACGGGCGCTGGCCCAGCGAACGGGAGCTGCCAGGCTTCCGACAGACGATGCTCGGATTTGAATCGCAGTGCTGGCAGCTGGGGATGAAGATCCTCTCCTGCTTTGCTTTAAAGCTCGGTTTTCCGGAATCGTTTTTTACCACCGCGCACGATCCGCAGCGTGACACCTATCAGAGCACCTTGCGCATGCTGCACTACTATGCAACCGAGCAGTCGCAGCAGGGGATGTGGCGGGCCGGCGCGCATACCGATTTTGACTGCCTGACGCTGCTGTTCCAGCGCCCCGGTCAGGGCGGCCTGCAGGTCTGCCCTGGCAAGGACCGCGAAAGCCAGCAGTGGACCAGCATTGAGCCAAGGGAAGAGGTCATCACCTGCAATATCGGCGATATGCTGATGCGCTGGAGCGACGACCAGCTGCCGTCTAACTTCCACCGGGTGAGAAACCCGCAGCCCCACGAATATCAGGGGCCGCGCTACAGCCTGGCGTTTTTCTGCCAGGCCAATAAAGATATCGAGATCCTTGGGCCGCAGAGGAAGTACCCGCCCATCAGCGCCGAGGATTATCTGCAGCAGCGGATCCAGGCCAATTTCGCCAAAGGGTAAACCTACCGGCGCGGGTCACTGCTGTTCAGGAGCGGCATGACCACGCGCCACGACCACCTTTTCCCGGCCGAGTACGGTAGCGAGATGGTCGGGCAGGGGCTGGTCAGTAATTAAACGGCTGATGCCCGACCAGCCCGCGTAGTGGTAGGGGTAGGTGAGGCCGAACTTCGAATGGTCGGCGACGACAATGCTCTTCGCGGCGCGCTGGATCATCGCCCGGTAAACCGTTCCGCTGTCGATTAACGCCTCGCTTGGTCCATCGGCGGCGATACCGCTGGCCCCTAGGAGCGTATAGTCCGCCGTGAACTGGCTGAGGAACTGTAGCGTCTGCGCACCGGTCATTGCCCCTTCGGTCGCGCAGTACTCCCCGGGAGCGACGATCACCCGGATGGTTGGATTCATCGACAGCACCGTTGCGACGCCGAAGGCGTGGGTGATGACTGTAATATCCCGCAGCTCGCTGGCCATCCGGCGGGCAACATGTACCGTGGTGGCGCCGGAGCCGATCATAAATATTTTGCCGTCGCGCATACAATGGACGGCGTCCCGGGCGATGCGCTCGCGCTCTTCGGTAAACAGCTGATGGCGCTCCGTGACCGTCGGTTCACTGTTCATGGCCCGCACCGCACCGCCGTAAGTTCGGTTCAGAACGCCCCGGCGGGTAAGTTCGTCAAGATCGCGACGGATGGTTTCGGTAGAGACACCGTGGGTGCGCGCCATATCCCCAATCCGCAGGGTCGGGGTCTCAGCCAGTTCGCGCAGGATCTGTTGCTGACGGTCTTCTTTTCTCTTCGACATGAACGCTGGTTACTCTCCCTGAAGTCGCTGATGCCGTTAATATACCTGCACGCCGAGGGCAAACAAACTGGATGTTTGCCCTCCCGGTTAGACTATGCGTTCAGGTGGCCCATTACTTTCGCCAGCCGTTCGAGGAAGAAATCTGCATCATCGCGACTGAAGCACAGCGGCGGACGGATCTTCAGGCTGTTGCCAAAGCGACCGGCCGCGCCAATCAGCACGCCCTCAAGCTTCAAGTGATAGATAACGCGACTCGTCAGCTGCGGATCCGGCTCTCCGCTGTCTGGCCGGGCAAACTCGATGGCGTTGAACAGTCCGGCGCCGCGAATGTCGGCGATGGCCGGGAAATCCTGGGCCAGCTGGCGCAGTCCGGCACGCAGATAGTCCCCGTTGCGCTGGGCGTTGGTCATCAGGGCCTCCTGCTCAATCACCTCCAGTACCGCGAGGCCCACGGCGGCAGCCACCGGGTTACCGCCAAAGGTGTTGAAGTACTCGGTCTTTTCGCTGAACGCCTGCAGAATAGCCGGGCGCGTGATGACCGCGGCCATGGGAAAACCGTTCCCCATTGGCTTGCCGAGCGTGACGATATCCGGTTGCACACTGTGACGCTGGAAGCCCCAGAAATGAGAGCCTGTCCGACCAAAGCCCGGCTGGACCTCATCGGCGATAAACAGTCCGCCCCGCGCCTGTACGCGGGCGACCGCCTGGGCCAGAAATCCTGGCGGATCGGCGAAAACGCCATCGCTGGAAAAAATGGTATCCACCAGTAGCGCCGCGCAGCCGAAGCCCCGCGCCTCCAGCGCGTCCATGGCGCGCTCAACGTCGGCGGCGAAGAGGTCTGACAGCGTCTGGCCCGCGGTCAGCCTGCGCAGGTCAGGGGCGGGAATGGTATGCACCCACGGGGGCAGGAGGGCCTCTTTGTGCCCGGAGGGAGAGACCTCCATCACCGCCGTTGTATTGCCGTGATAGGCACTTTCGGTGACGATGATCCCCTGTCGACCACTGATAAAGCGGGCCATCCGCAGGGCGATGTCGTTGCTCTCGCTGCCGGTGCAGGTGAATATCACATTCGACAGCCCGGCGGGGAAAGTCGCCAGCAGACTGTCCGCGTACTGCTCCAGTACCGGGAACAGATAGCGGGTGTTGGTGTTCAGTAACCCGGCCTGGCGCACCATCGCCTGGGTGATATGCGGATGACAATGCCCCACGCCCGGCACGTTGTTATACATATCCAGATAACGGTTGCCGGCGGAGTCCTCCATCCAGGCTCCGGAGGCCGACGCCATGACGATCGGTTGTGGATAAAACAGCACCGAACTGGTCCCCTGGGTGGCGTGGCGACGGGCAATCTGTCTGCTCAGGTTTTCGTCGGCCACGCCGGTCAGCGCGTCAAAACGGTTCAGTTGAAGAATGGGGGTTTTATTGTTCATCAGCAGGTTCCTTGCAGTTAACGGTAGCGCTAAGCGGTGACGCCTGGAGGAGAAACGCCTGGGCCAGGCGCACGGTGATGGCGCCCCACTGCGGGCTGTAGCGACGGGCGGTGGCTGTCTCGCTATGGCTGGCCAGCCAGGCCGTCAGCTGTAAACGGCGCAGCATCACTAGCACCGGAAGCATCATTTCGTCCTGCTGGCTGAAGGGGCGGACGCTACGGTAACCCGCAAGCCACGCAGCACGGTAGTCCGCAAGGGCCGGGTCGTCTTCAATGAAACTGACGGCGGTGGCAAAATCCCAGCCAAACCAGCAGATGCCGCAGTCGTCAAAATCAATCACCGTCAGCGAATTCCCATTCACCAGCAGGTTGGCCAGCCGCATGTCGCAGTGCACCAGCCCATAGCGGTCGGCGTCCTGCCCGTACGCTTCCAGTCTGGCGACCACTGTGGCCTCCACCGCCTCCAGCAGTGTAATATCGTCGGTGCTCAGTTGCGTCATTTTCCGCCAGTCCCCCCACCAGGCATGACGTCCGATAATCGTCTCGGTGTTCCACACCTTGCGATGAAACCCCTCGGGTTTTACCCAGCCTTCGCTGTGCCTGTGCAGTTCTCCCGCAACCCTTCCCAGGGCATGGTACCAGCCGGTGAGATGGCTACCGGTATCCGGTTCGCTGCCCGCAACAAAGGTGAATCCCACGACGTGGGTGACCGTTTCGCCGTCGATGAGGCTGGCGATACAGCTCCCATCATCCAGTACAAGCGGTACGGCGATGTTGATACCTCCCCGGGTATGCAGGGCGTTTAGCCACATCAGCTCAGAATGGATCTCCACCGCTGAGCTGTAGTTTGGGCGATGCACTCGCAGCACGATCTTTCTCTGCGTCGCCTTATCGCTGACCAGAAACGTGGCATTTTCTGAAACCGTCAGCAGGCCAATCTCTGCGCCTTCGCTGAGCCCCCAGCGGGGCAGGAGCGGCCGCAGCTTCAGGGTAAGTGTTGTTAAATACTCGTCGTTAAACATGCTGTCCTCAATTTGAAATGACACGCTTAACACATTTTTATGTTGTGGTTGCGGGATTTGCAAGATGTGTGAGGTTTTTTTTGTTTCCTATTGCGCTCCAATCATGGTTTTTGTTTGTTAATTACTTTAATAACATGTATTTAGTGTTATTTTGTTGGCTGGGTTCAGTCGGTTGCACCATAACAGAACGTATAATGTGTGTTTTTCTCATTCAGGCGTAAAAAACGCGAGCTTATCCTTTTTAATTTGTTGATATATATGGATAAATTAATTAGTTGTTTGCACCAGTTCTGTGCCCAATCATAGCGCATTATTTTTATGCTGAAATCTCACATTAAAATGTTGAACATTCAACATTTACGTGATTATTCTTTTCCTGCCAGCGACGGAGATCGCTGCACGGCCAGGCCATATGGATGGGATCGCAAAACTTTCACAGACGGGGAAAAATGATGTCAGATTTTATGAACAAACATGTGCTGGTGACCGGCGGGAGTAGTGGGATCGGTCTTGGCATTGCACTCGGCTTTGCCCGCGCCGGAGCGAAGGTGACCATTACCGCCCGGACACCATCGCGTATCGATAGCGCGATCGGCCAGGCGGCGGAGCAGGGACTAACGCTACGCGGCCTGACCTGCAACGTCAGTCATGCCGAAGAGGTAAAAGCCTGTGTGGCAGAAGCCGCACAGCAGTGTGGGGGGCTGGATATTGTCTGCTGCAACGCGGGGATTTTTCCTTCGGCGCCGCTGGCAGAGATGAGCGAACAGCAGTGGGATGAGGTGCAGGCGATCAACAGTAAAGGGACTTTTTTAACTGTCCAGGCGGCGCTGCCATGGCTGAAACGGGCAGAGTATGGTCGCATCATCCTCACCTCTTCGATTACCGGCCCGGTAACGGGTTATCCGGGCTGGGCTCACTATGCCGCCAGCAAAGCGGCCCAGCTGGGTTTTATGCGTAGCGCGGCGTTAGAACTGGCCGGCGACAACATTACCGTCAATGCCGTCCTGCCGGGGAATATCATCACGGAAGGGTTGAGGGATATGGGCGAGGACTATATCGCCGGGATGGCCAGCGCCGTGCCGCTCAAACGCCTTGGAACGGTGGAAGATATTGCCGCGGCAGCGCTGTTCTTCGCCTCCCGTCAGGCTGGCTACATCACCGGCCAGTCGCTAATTGTTGACGGTGGGCAGATCCTGCCTGAATCCGCCGCGTGCCTGAACTGAACGGAGCGTTCATCATGAGCAATGAAATTCTTGCCAATCCCGCGCCAGCGGCGGAGAAACATGTTGTACAGCGGCTGCGGCCAAATGCGGTAGGCCTTGGCGGGGTGCTGTTTATGACTATCGCCACGGCGGCGCCGATCACTGCGATGCTGGGCAATGTGCCGATCGCGGTGGGCAGTGGTAATGGCCAGTATGCGCCCGCGGGGTTTATGGTCGCCACCCTTATCCTTGCCCTGTTTGCCATCGGCTATGCGCAGATGGCCAGGTACATTACCGCTACCGGCGCATTTTATGGCTTCATTTCACATGGCCTGGGGCGGATCGTTGGCATGGCGTCAGGAGTGACGGTGACCATGACCTACATTGTCTTTGAGGCCGCGCTGGTCGGGATCTTCGCCTTTTTCTGCGAGGATTTAATCAATACGGTCTTCAGCGTACATATCCCCTGGCTCATCTTCGCCTTCGCCATGCTAATGACCACCGGAGTGCTGAGCTATTTCGATATTTCGCTCACTTCCAGGGTGCTCGGCCTGTGCCTGGTACTGGAAATTTTGATCCTCACCGCCGTCGCGGTGGCGGTGCTGATCCATGGCGGAGGGCCACAGGGTTTTGTCCCCGAGTCGATCAACCCGCTGAACGCCTTTACCCCGGCGAAAGGGGTGGTCGGCGCCAGTGCCGGAATTGGTTTATTCTTCGCCTTCTGGTCATGGGTGGGCTTTGAGTCATCGGCAATGTACGGTGAAGAGTCGAAGAACCCGAAAAAGATCATTCCCCTGGCCACTCTGCTGGGCGTGATTGGTATCGGCGTGTTCTACGTGTTCATTTCGTGGATGGCGATTGCCGGAACGGGACCGGAGCGGGCTATTGCCCTTGCGCAGGATCCTAACCGCGCAGGAGAGATTTTCTACGGTCCGGCACGCCAGTATCTGGGGGAGTGGGCGGTCGGGGTGTTTAAGCTGCTAGTGATCACTGGCTCTTTTGCCTGCGGGATGGCGTTTCATAACTGCGCGGCGCGCTATCTCTATGCGCTCGGGCGGGAAAATCTGTTTCCGTTCGCCGGGCGCACGTTGGGCCGTTCACACTCACGCCATGGCTCACCCCATATTGCTTCTACCGTGCAGACCGTTATCGCCACGCTGATTGTGTTGCTGTTCTTTATCACCGGGAAAGATCCTTACGCGGATATTTACACCCTGCTGGCGCTGTTGGGTACGATGGGCATTATGATTGTCCAGGCGCTTTGCGCCTTTGCGGTGATAGTTTACTTCCACGGCAATAAAGAAAATATTGGCAAAGGACACTGGTTTAAAACGGGCGTTGCGCCGTTGCTTGGGGGGATGGGGATGATCTATATCGTCTATCTGTTATTCAAAAATATGGCGTTTGCCGCCGGCGCTGCCGCCAGCTCCTCCTTTTATCATGCTATTCCGTGGATCGTGTTGGCCTGCTTCTGCCTTGGCGCCGCCATTGCGGTCTGGTTTTACCTCTTTGATACGCAAAAGTACCGGATCATAGGACGCATTGTACTGACGGATGATTGATGATGCGCACCTGCCGCCGGCTTTCGCTGGCCGCGCGGCAGGATATCCGGCGCTGGGCTTTTCAGCTACCGTGTTAAGTTCCCTGGTGTTGCTGAAATATCTGAAGAACATCCCCCTAAGCGTCAGCAGCAAGCTACCCTGGTAAAGGCCCCGGACATCACGCCCTTTATGTCGTAAACGCCGTAAAGCCCGCTCACCGGGGTTAAAAGTTCTTCATTGCTGATAGCGGGTTAAGGCTAACCAGGGCAGGGGGAAGACAGGCAGAGTTTATGAACCCGTAACCAGCTACGCCGGGCTTTCGGCGCCATTTGACTCTACAGACATATGTAACCTTGTCTGGCGCCTCCATGCCGCTGATGTGGCATTCAGAAGCTTCCCGATGCTGTAGGTGTTAACGTCTGCTCTGTGCCAAGAGCGGACGTTGCTGACCATAATCATTGACGAAAGTATTGCGCAAAGTATACTGTTCTACGTACTGGCATCATCGTCTAATTGGATAAGACACTGGAAACTAAAAATTTTTTGAAATCTAGAAATGCGGGTTCAAATCCTGACAATGCCACCAAGGTTTAAGCAGATGACTGAGACTAAATACCTTAAATTTTTTTTAAATGAAATTGGATATAGCGTACATAATCTTAATACTATAGCTGTTGCTCTCTCAAATCTGCCTGCCAATTCAGTTCCAAATCCTGAGTTAAATATCAAATGGGAACCTAAAAATTTAGAAAAATCCTGCATTGCTGCGCGTAGATTTGCAGTTCGTTCTTCTTTGGTGTTTGCAGTTGAAGCTCTATTTGAATATATGAGCAACATTAGTGATGATGAGCTTTGGAAGAAACTCAATTTTGATTTGGATTTCAAAAAAAAACTTTCTACCAATGACTCAAAAGCGAGAAGATTTTCTGAGTTTTGCAAATCTATACCTGGAATAGAAATGGAATGGTATTTGCTAGTTGAGCTTATGTGTCATTGGCGCAATCAAATAGTCCATGCCAGCACTTCAAATGCTGGATTATCCTCTTCTGACAAGAGATTCTTGGAGACTAAGATTTCTTTTTTATATGATAATTTTTATCATTTTGATGTAATGAAAACATTAGAGGACTATGATGCGGACAAAGTTACACTAAAAGAAGCAACGACACTGATTACCTTTTTAATAAAGTGTTGCAGAAAAATAGATGAGCATTATATTTCCTCTATTTCTGGTTTAAGCAACCAAGTATATAGTGAAGTATTAGACAACGATGACCAATTTAACCTATTGAAAAAACAGGTAGGCAGTGCCAAACGCAATCGCCAAATTATGAAATATATCGGAGTTAAGTTACCTTATCTATCGGCAGAAAAAATAACAATGCTCGCGAATGAATATAAATAAATATGATTGTGCGTCTAAACTCTTTTTGATTCACATGGCCATTTAGTTGGAAGTGCGTCCATTACTTCAAAAAATACAAACACCATGTTTATCTCCTGCTAAAATTAGATATGATGATGTTGTTCAGACCGGCAATTAATACCTCGAGCAACTTCAATTCCAGCTTTCCTGTGGACTTTCGATATCATTCAAAAATTCACTGCATTGTTAGTTGCATTGTCCACCCATCACTCATAGTAGTGCTTCAGTGCAGTCCGCTTCGTGCCAAAAGCGGATGCGACCCATCGGCATGTTTTAGTCGTCGCAAGCAAATCATAACGGTTAATTGTTGAGTAGATTTTTCATGTCAATTTATATTATTGTAGATAAGTCTGATAAAAATTTCAGTCACATCCTCTTGGATAATAAGGAAGTTATATGAAAGCTCGTTTAATACCACCGTACGAAAACTGCACTGGCAATGTTTTATGGCGAAAAGAGGATTTTATTAATAAAGTCGACGATATCTCAACATCTCTAAAAAAGTTAAGAGATATGGGATATTGGGCCAGTGCCTATCCTGAAGGAGATGGCATTACATTTAAATACACCAAGGATAGTTATCAAAAAAGCAGTATCGAAATTCTACAAGACTTCTCAATATGCTTTGAGTGGGTAGAAATAGAGTTAGCTAAATCAAGAAGCTCTAACCTAGAATTAGCTGAATTAGAGGGTAAAAACAAAAATATGGAGTGCATAGTTATTGTGCCGATTGAGAAGATTTTCATTCAGGAAACCATTGAGATCGGAAAGTATATTTTTTATTGCGGAAGACAATTTGATGAAGAGTCACATAAGCGATTATCAGAGCAAGATGGTTCGTATATACAGTTTAACTGTGACCTACCATATATTGATTTATTAAAACTTAATTCAAGCATTGATCATAACAGCCATGTTATAAACATGTGTTTGTCTATAGCTGAATATGCGCTTGATTTAGTCAGATTTTCTCACAGCTCATTTACAAGTATGGAATATACCCCTAATCCTGCAGGTCAACGCTCTGACGGATTTTATGATGTAGAAATCATTCCTCGTGAGATGACTCATCTTAAACCAATTAAGATAAGTGGAATATCAAGACCCCTTGCCGTGAGTAATAATTGGCTAGGCCCTCAGGTTGACAGCTTGTATTACCCTGGGTTGCAATATTTATCTTCTATCTACGATGGAATCGTTGAAAATGAACTTTCAAAATTAGTTAGCTCCGTAGTTAGGGCATGTAGGCAATCTTTTTATTCAATTGGCGCGGAATCACAATTTCTAAACCTGGTCTTTGCACTTGATGGTCTTGCTAATATTGACCCAGATTGGAAAGGATGGAAGCAAAGGACCTACATTGCAGCACTTACATGTAATAACTCACTAATCAAATTTAAGAAAAACCTAGAAGTTTATGACGAGTTATATACTGACGTAAGAAACAAGCTTGTTCATGATGGTAAAGATTTTTACGAACTTAACGTCAACGCGAACGAATCCTCTGAACAAATCTTTAAGTATATTAAGATAATTATAATACTCATCGAAAGTAACGGCTTTTCCACTTTGCAAGAATTAAAAGATTATGCAGTTCACCTACTTCAGCAGGAGGGTTATAGAACTGCTTCTGTTGAGATAATTGACAAAGTATCTCTTTTAAGAGGAAAGAAACCTAATTATCCTTCATGGTGATTAAATCAACGTGCTAATTAATTTTTAATATAACTTCTGCTCCTCGCTCTCAGCGGACCTTCAGCTCAGTTATATCGTCCGCTCTGTGCCAGAAGCGGACTATGTTAAAGAAAAGAGCTTGAGGTGGCTGAAGTCAGTATAGGTGCAACAAATGTGGTAAATGAGGGTTGAACCAATGGGAAGCAAAAGCTATTTTCGTCTATGTAGGATATATCTCCAAATAGCTTAAAATCCCCAGATGGAAGAATGGTAGTATGGTTTTGATAATTAGAACAGCGAGTACATCAGGCACTCTATTCAAATGATTTATAAGGGAAAAATGACAATGCTTAAAACCTGGAATGATTTAGAAAGTTATACCCAATATGTCTACTCGACCTTGCTTAACCCACGAGATAATGGAGTGGAAGTTAGCCGTAACGTTATCCTTAAGGGATTAAAAGGTGAATATCAAATTGATGTATATTACCAATTTGAAAATGCAGGCTTTATACATCGTGTAGCGATAGAGTGTAAATATCACAATCGCCCGCTTGATCGCGATACTATTATGCCATTTTGCAACAAAATCACAGATATTGGTAATATTATCGGGGTAATAGTCAGTAAGTCTGGTTACCAAAGTGGCGCACAAGAATACGCAGAAAAACATGGCATTACTTTACTGACAACTGATGATTTACCAAAATTTAACATATTGATTGCCGATTACTTGATAAATTCAACCTTACCTACAAAAGACTGGATCGGCGAGCCTTTTTGGATTTTGATGGAAAGAGAGGAAGATAATGTTTCAGGTTCATACTACAAGTTTGCACAAAAACATAACGGAAGAGATGTAATACCCTTATTCTTTTCAAAGCGTGAAGCAATTGACTTTCTAAATGAATCTGAGCAGTCACTGCATTTTGCAATAAGAGGTGTTCCACAACATTATTTGAAACGGTTGATAGCAATAACAGAGCGGTTAAAACCTTTATTCTTCTTAATGCTTCCTGCTTTGAATGAAGAACAAGCCAAAGGTTTATTAATTGAACCAACTGAATTAATGAAAAGATATCTACTATCAGAAATATCACCTGAAGAATATCAAGAGTTTTACGTTAAAAGGAAGTCGCGTTACAAGAATGAGCTTACTCTTTTTAAAATATTAAAAGAAATGAAAGGTAAAATTGGTGCAGAATTGGCTGAAAAAATTTTAAAAAATAAAAAAACGTAATAGCGGAGCCGTGATCACGGGAACCGTTCAAACTGATGTGCTGGCGTTAAAGGTGAAGTGAAGGGCCATTTGCTGAAAAAAAGATTAAGACTTCGATGCAAAGCAAACGGTCTGCTGTGTACCAAGAGCGGAATCTGGAGCGCCAGAGGTCCTCTAAAAATTGATAGTTCGTTTTGCAGGGATACTTACACTTACAGTAGGGCATCTAGCTTTTCAACAGGAATGATGTGTCCTAAGATTGATGAAATTTTTAACTCGAGCAAACGTTATGGCAAAAAAACTAGAGCAATGGAAAAATACACTTGCCGTAGAGAAAATTGTAGAAGGCATGAATGCTGCATCATCTAACGCACGAAGGCTTCTGAACGATGCCTCTGCTTTGTTTGATTTAGAACGCTATCCCTCTGCTACCTCTCTGGCAATCTTAGCTATAGAAGAAGCAGGAAAGGTGTCAATACTTCGAGAGATGTCGCTGTTGAAAGATGGTAAAGATATCAAACAGATTTGGCACAGGTATCGCTCACATACTGAAAAAAATATGATGTGGGTGTTTCTTGATGCAGTTAAAAAAGGCGCTAGGAATCTTAACGATTTTGCACCAATTTTCAGCGATGAATCAGAACATCCCTTTATATTGGATCAATTGAAGCAAATATCATTTTATACGGATTGTCTTGGTAAGGCACATTGGTCGATACCAGACAATGTAATCAATAGAGATACAGCTATAAGCATCATAGAAGCCGTTAAACCCTTAGTGTCGTCAAAATTACACACAGTCGAGGAGGTTGAACTCTGGGTGAAGTACTTGGGACCTGTGTGGAACACTAATGATGCTCTTAAGCGTGAGGCATTAAAAAGTTACTTCGATGCCATGTCTGCAAAAGGACTACTTTCAAATAAAACAGCCGTCTCAGCATTCTTAAGCATCTGAATCAATATTTCTTAAGGGGATATTGCTGTTGGCGCTGCGAGAGACCTGAGATGGTTGATTTGCTACCCGTTGATTAACACGCCGCAATGCTAGTAATGTGACTGTTTGGCAACGAGATCAACTGCGAACTTCCGCTTTTCGCTCGCAGCAGACTTTAAACTTACCCAGTACGTCCGCTTCGTTCTGTGAGTTCAATCGGTCGATGCAGCGCTTTCCTTAATCAAGGGGGGACGTTGTCATGAAACGAAGAACTCGGATTTACTCCACACCTGTTCGCCTTGGATATACGGAGTCGAGCTCCCGGTAACCGTTCAACCGGATGTGCTGGCGTGAAAGGTGAAGCAGAGGGCCATGTGCTGCGAATCAAGGTTCAGCGGTGCTGACTTTACTGACCTTAAGGGAAGGGGGCGGCTCACTCTGCTTCAGTGGGGGTAGCTAATCACCACAAATTGTTAGACATAAGGGACGGGAGTTGTCGATGCGGGCGACAAGGGTATCTCTGCCGCAGCCATAAAATCGATAAAACAGCGTATTCGCGGCGACAGGTAGCGGCTGGCAGGCCACAGGACGGAGAAATGCCCATCCTTGACGCAACAGCCGGGCAACACCTCCTGCAGGTGTCCCTCATTGATGGCCTCACGCACAACAAAATCAGGGATATAGGCGATACCCATCCCCGCCGCGCTTAAGCGAATGGCAGCCTCAATGTTATTGACCCTCATCACGGAAGCGGCCCTGAAATCCCCCGTCAGCCGCATATCGCGCAGTTCCCAGGGCTGGATCAGCCCCGTCGAAGGGAAGCGAAACAAAATGCACTTGTGCGCCGCCAATTCCGCTGGCGAGCCGGGAACGCCGTATTCCGCCAGATATGCCGGGCTGGCGCAGAGCACAAAACGAAAACCCCCCAGCTTTCTGGCGATCAAGCGGGAGTCCGCTAGTTCACCGCTGCGGATAGCGATATCAAATCCTTCATCGATCAGATTGACCAGCCGGTCACTAAAATCGAGATCCAGTTCAACCTGCGGATAAAGACGGCTAAAGGCGGTGAGGGCAGGGAGCAGCAGGCGGTAGCCGATGACAGGCAGTGAAATTCTCAATTTGCCGGAGGGCTGTGAGAGACTGCTCGTCAGCTCAGACTCGGCCTCCTGGATCTGCTCCAGGATACTCTGGCAGCGGGTCAGAAACGCGGCCCCCTCCGCCGTCAGGCTGACGTTTCTGGTGCTGCGGTTAAACAGCCGGACCCCCAGTTTATGCTCAAGCCTGGCGACATTCTTACCCACCGCCGAGGCTGAAATGCCCAGCAGCCTGGCGGCCTGAACAAAGCTTAGCGTTTCGGCGGTGCGGACAAAGGACGTTAGCGAGGTGAGGCTGTCCATCGATTATAAACCTTATGTCTCTTAAGAAGATATTTTCAGTCTATTTATCGGCATTAACATCCGCAATAGGATGGCGGCAGTTTATTCATTCCTTCCTTGCCGACTGATGAGGGCCGCCTGATGTTACTCACCGCCAGAACACATTCCCGATCCGCCAGCGCCCTGGCCGCGCTTTCTGTCTTTATGGCGGCCATGCTGCTGCCGTTAAGTTTTACCGGCGGCGTCATGACCACCCCGGCGATACAGCAGTCGCTGGGCGGCTCTCCCGCTGCGCTGTCGTGGCTGACCAATGGCTTTATGCTGACCTTCGGCAGCTTTTTGCTGGCCGCAGGCGTGACGGCGGATGCCATTGACAGAAAACGCATCTTTCTCGCCGGCGCCGCGCTGTTTTGCCTGAGCAGTCTGCTGTTTTGCCTGACGGACGATCTCTTCCTGTCAGGCGCGCTGAGGGCTCTGCAAGGTCTGGCCGCGGCGATGATTTTAGCCAGCGGCAGTGCGGCGCTGGCCCAGTTGTATGACGGCGCTCAGCGGACGCGGGCATTCAGCATCCTGGGCACGGTGTTCGGCGCCGGCCTGGCGTTCGGTCCGCTGCTGATCGGCTTCATGACCGACGCGGTGGGCTGGCGCGGCGTATACGCCCTGTTTGCGCTGCTCTCGGCGATGGTTCTGCTTATCGGTCTGGCGTATCTGCCCGCGGCAGAAAAAAGCGAGCCGCGGACACCCGACAATCTCGGCTTAACCCTGTTTACACTGGCCCTGATGCTGTTCACTGCCTCGCTGATGGTCATTCCGGCCCGCGGTTTTTTATCGCTGACCACGCTGGCCTTGTTCATCGTATCGGGGGGGCTGTTCGTTGCGTTTGCCGTGCGCTGCCGAAGAGTGAACAACCCGGTGCTGGAACTCTCCCTGCTGCGCCATCCGCGTTTTGTCGGCGTACTGTTGCTGCCTGTCGCCACCTGCTGTTGCTACGTTGTCCTGCTGATTATCGTTCCACTGCATTTTATGGGCGGAGAGGGGATGAGTGAGTCGCAGAGCGCGCTGTATCTGATGGCGCTGACCGCGCCGATGCTGATTTTCCCATCCGTTGCGGCCCTGCTCACCCGCTGGTTTTCACCGGGGCAGGTGGCCACGGGGGGGCTGATGATTGCCTCCGTCGGGTTGCTGTTGCTGGGTGATGCTTTTCACAGCCACCGCCTCCCGCAGCTGGTGCTGGCGCTGATCCTGTGCGGGGCGGGGGCGGCGCTTCCCTGGGGATTGATGGATGGCCTGGCGATATCCGCAGTGCCGGTCGCCAAAGCCGGTATGGCGGCAGGCCTGTTCAACACCGTTCGCGTTGCCGGCGAGGGGATCGCCCTGGCGGTCGTCACCGCGGTATTAACGGCAAGCAATAACCTGACTCTGCAGAGTCGCGTTCACGGGTATGCGCCCGAGGTGATTCACCGCGCCGCAGGCTGGCTGGGGGCTGGTAATATGCCGCAGGCGGCTGCGCTTTTGCCTGACTTTTCCCTTCGGGCGCTGCGCGAGAGCTATGACACTGCTTATACGGTACTGTTTAGCGGGCTGGCGGTCGTCACCCTGCTGTGCGCCCTGATGGTCTGGCGAACGCTATGCCGCAAGGGGGGCGCTATCCAGACCCGCAACAGCGGATCCTGAACCCCCATGACGGTGCATTGGCGTCACGCTCCCGGCAATCGCCTTTTCAGGTCTGCTCAGCGCACCGGGACTGTCATTGTTTCGCTGGCGGAACTATGCTGATTAGGGCGGCCACATGCGCCGCTCCGGCAGCGGAAACAGTGACTCACAGGTGGCGGTATGGCGAGCGATCCGGAACTGATTTACATCGAGATCCTTGAAACGGTGCTGATGGCCACCCTGGATCCTGATTTGTGGAAATCGGCGCTGCAGAAACTGGCGTTCCTCACCGGCCATCAGTACGCGGCATTTCTGTTCTACGATAAAGGCAACGCGCACCTGCTGACCGATTCACTCCTGCTGGAGGAGAAGGTTTTCACCGCCTATCGCGACGTGTTTCTGGCCATCGATCCCGCCGAAAAAATACTGACCGCGTTACCGGTCGGGCAGATGTACCGGGACCGCGAGTATTTAGGCGATAAGTTTATTGCCGGCAGCGTCTATTACAATGAGTTTCATCACCCCAACGATCTGAATAATCTTACCAGCGTCAAGCTGTGCACCCTCAATGGCTATGCCACCTATCTGTCACTGATGACGGCCAATACGGCAGCTTATCCGCAGCCGGCGCAGTTTGAGCTGTTCAGGCGCGTGATCCCGGCGCTGAAAACCGCCTGCCAGCTACACGCCCGGTTTGAACAGCTGCGGGACACCATAAAATACCAGAGCGCGGTGATGGACAATGGGATCTACCCGGTATGGCTGGTGGATCATGGCGGTAACATTCTCTACGCCAGCGCGCATGCCGAACGCTACCTGCGCGCCAACGCCCGCCTCTCCTGGTACAGCGGGGGCGATACGCTGTGCCTTGATACCGACAGCAAAAAACTGAAACGGGCTATCGAGCAGGCCACCCGAACGGCAGAGCCGCCAAGGGCAGGGCTGTGCTATACCGCCGGCCGCCAGCCGAAACCGATCCTGGTGATCCCGGCGGCCCGCCTTGCCGGGGTGGCCTGCGTGATTATTCCCGAGCCGTTTCTCACCGGCAGCGCCGTGATGGAGCTGTTTAACGTCAAGCCTGCCGAGAACGCAGTGGCGGAGCTGCTGGTGCGGGGCATGACGCCGGATGAGTGCGCCTTACATCTGGGCGTATCTATCGCCACCATCAGAACCCACCTCAGCGCCCTGTACCGGAAAACCCACACCCGTAATCAGGCAGAACTGTTGCTGATCATCCGCGCGATCCACGGCTGACAGCTTGCTCAGGAATGATGGTCGCGCAGGAAAACGGTCAGCACCTCTTTCGGCGGCACGCCGCCGCATTCGCCAATCATCCAGCCTACCGCGCCGCGGTGATAGGCGCCGTGAAAGAGCATGTGGTTGAGCATCTCCATCGCGGTCATATTGCCGTCGCCGCCGTCGACAAATTTGAAGGCGATACGTTCGTGGAAATCGGCGGGCGTCATGGCGCTGACGTACTGAATGTATTCGTCCGTACAGGCGGTCATGGCCGTTTCCAGCTCATCAACGGTTGGCGTCCCGGGGGTATTCAGCGCGGTGTAACCATGCGTCTTGCCGCGCAGATTCGCCCGGAAAATCATGTCAACGACATGGATATGGTTCATCAGCCTGAGGGTCAGGTGACGCTTTTCGCCATGTACTGTACCGTCTATCGCGCGGATCGCCTGCAAGGTGGCAAGGTCAATCCAGCGCTTGTATTTCAACAGCGTCACTACGGTGTCTTTGTCCATTGTCGGTCCCGGGTTGGTTGTGAGCCATTATCTTAGCGATGATGCCAGCGAGTTGTCACTCTCCCGCGCCAGGCACAAAAAAGCCTCGCCGGGGCGAGGCTTTTTAATCAGCAGGTGATTTAGTCAAACACACCGTTAATCACGGCGGTAACGATGGCGGTGCTCAGGGCGACCAGCACCAGGTCATCGCCGACCGCGCGCCATTCATAGCCCGGATAATAGGGCAGGTCGTTAATCATAGAAGCGGGCAGGGTCTTTTTCGCGATACCCGGAGGTAACGGTTTGCCGCGGGCGACATTTTTGGCGATACCCGGAGGTAGGGCCTGATAGCCGACCAGACCGTAGTTCACGGCAAGGGAGCGCGCCCGTGAGAAGCTAATATCGCTGTCGACGTGGTCGGGCTTGCCGTAGTTTTTGCGGTTGCCATGATCGTCATTGGACTGACCTTTATTTTGTCCTTTATTGCCATGGTCGCCGCTGTTACCGCTGTTACCATGATTGCCGCTATTGCCATGGTTACCACTGTTCCCGTGATTACCACCGCCGCCGCCATTGCCATTGCCGTTACCCGGGTTGGCATAGGCCGGAGCCGCCATGACGGCGAGAGAAATAACCGCCGCCAGTGCTGTTTTAATAGTGCGACGCTTAAGCATGATCTTGATTCCTTAATGTGGAGTACACGCATAAAAAATAAGATAAAGCTATGCCCCAGGCAATCTCATATAGTCTTATTTTTGCCGGGCTTTCGCGGGAAGGTCACAAAGGGATAGCGGGGCGCGGACGAGCAGTTCCATTGCTGCGTTTTGACAGACGGGCGACCGCGCCCCGCTAAATGTGTCGCCGGCAGGATCGCTCCCGGGCGTGTCGCAAAAAAATGCCCGAAGCCATCGGGCAAAAATGAATAAAAATATTACGCTTCATTCATAACGCGTCTCACAAGACGGAGCGGATAGTAAATCCTGGCGCCGCTGCGCACAATCGGCCGCTTGTTTAGAAATAAATAACCACGCCGACCGCGCTCAGGACGCGATCCAATGGCAGGCGACCCGATGGCCAGGGGCCACCTCGCGCAGCGCCGGCGCTTCTCTGCGGCACCGCTCGCCGACCTGCGGGCAACGGGATGAAAAACGGCAGCCGGCGGGAGGATTGACCGGATCCGGGATCTCGCCTTGCACCAGCGCTTGCGGTTCGCTGTGCGGGTCGAGGGTCGGCACCGCGGCCAGAAGCGCGCGGGTGTAGGGGTGGAGGGGGCGGCTGAACAGCGCATCGCGGCTGGCGCTTTCCACCAGTTGCCCGAGATACATCACCGCCACATCGTCACATAGATGCTCCACCACCCCGAGGTCGTGGGAGATAAACAGAAACGTGACGCCGCGGTCGTCGCGCAGGTCGGAAAACAAATTGATGATCTGCGCCTGAATGGACACATCGAGGGCCGAGATGGGCTCATCGGCGACGATAAAATCCGGGTTGAGGATCAGCGCCCGGGCAATACCGATCCGCTGGCGCTGGCCGCCGGAAAACTGATGCGGGAAGCGGGCGTAGTGTTCCGGCGCCAGGCCGCAGATCTTCATCACGTCGATCACCCGGTCATACAGCTCATCGCGGGCGCAGAGCTTGTGCTGCAGCATAGCTTCGCCTATCGCCTCGCCAATA
Source organism: Klebsiella sp. 2019SCSN059 (assembly GCF_021739525.1). Lineage (NCBI taxonomy): Bacteria > Pseudomonadati > Pseudomonadota > Gammaproteobacteria > Enterobacterales > Enterobacteriaceae > Klebsiella > Klebsiella sp. 2019SCSN059. Next base: position 396,490 of record NZ_JAKKOM010000001.1, read on the forward strand.
CGCAGCCGCGGGTTCAGCGAGCTGTAGGGATCCTGAAAGACCAGCTGCATCTTCGGCCGAATGGCGCGCAGGGCAGGCGCGGTCAGGTCGGCCAGCTCCTGACCGTGAAATTTCACGCTGCCGGCGCTCTTCTCGTACAGGCCAAGCAGGGTTCGGCCGACGGTGGTTTTCCCGCTGCCGGACTCGCCCACCAGGCCAAAAATGGTGCCCGGACGGATGTTAAAGCTGACGCCGTCCACCGCGCGAAGCTCGCCGGTCTGTTGGCCAAACAGGCCGTCGCGCAGCGGAAAATATTTTTTCAATCCATCCACTTCAATAACATAGCGTCCGCTCATGCTGTCGCCTCCGCAAATTCGCTGTAAAAGCAGGCGGCCCGCTGGCGCTCGCCGAGCAGCGGCGGAATCGCCTCCCGGCAGCGCGCCGTCGCCCGCTCGCAGCGCCCGGCAAAGGCGCAGCCCGTCGGCAGGGCGGCCAGATCCGGCACCTGCCCGGGAATCGAGTACAGCCGCCGACGCCGCTCGCCCGGCACCGGGCGGGAGGCGATGAGCCCACGCGTGTAAGGGTGCTGCGGATGGCGTAACACCTCCGCGGTGGCGCCCTGTTCCACAATCCGTCCGGCATACATCACCACTACCTGCTCGGCCATCTGCGCGATCACCCCCAGGTCGTGGGTAATCAGCATCATCGCCATCTGGCTGGCCCGCGCCCGGTCCCGCAGCAGGCGCAGGATCTGCGCCTGCACGGTGACGTCAAGCGCGGTGGTGGGTTCGTCGGCGATCAGCAGTTTGGGCTGACAGCTCAGCGCCATGGCGATCATCACCCGCTGCAGCATGCCGCCGGAAAGCTGGTGGGGATAGCTGACCATCAGGCTGTCGCCGCGCGCCAGGCCGACCTCGTTGAGCAGCCGGGTAGCCTGCTGCCAGGCGGCTTTCGGCGAGGCGCCGAGGTGGCGGATCGGTGGTTCGCACAGCTGCTCTCCGATGGTCAACACCGGGTTCAGGGCCGACATCGGTTCCTGAAAGATCATTGCCAGCTGGTGGCCGCGCAGGTCGGCCATCTGTCTGGCTTTTACCCGCAGCAGATCGCGGTCCGCGAAACGGATCTCGCCGCCGTCGATGCGCGCGGCCTGCGGCGGCAGGAGGCCCATCAGCGCCATCGCGGTGACGCTTTTGCCGCAGCCGGACTCGCCCACCACGCCAACGGTTTGCCCGGCCTGAATCGTGAAAGAGACGTCCTGCACCGCGCGCACGCGATGGCGTTCGCCAGCGAAAGAGACGGAGAGATGATTAAAGGAGACTAACGGTATGCTCATTTCAGCCTCGGTTTCATATTGGGATCCATGGCGTCGCGCAGGCCATCGCCCAGCACGTTAATGGCGATCACGGTGATAAAGATGGCGATCCCTGGCGGCATCCACAGCCAGGGACGGCGCTGGAAATCGATCAGACTATTGGCGGCGTCCATCATATTGCCCCACGACGGCGTCGGCGGCACCACGCCGAGGCCGAGATAGCTCAGCGCGGATTCGCTGAGGATGGCGTTGGCGACAGCCATGGTCGCCATCACCACCAGAATCGGAATGGTATTCGGCAGCAGGTGGCCAAACAGCCGGCGACGCGCCGACAGGCCCAGCACCTGGGTGGCCAGCATAAAATCGCGTTCGCGCAGGGAGAGACATTGTCCGCGCACCAGCCGCGCCAGTCGGGGCCACTCCAGCAGGCTGAGCATCACCACCACCATATAGATGCGCGAGTCCGGAGAAAAATCGAGCTCGGAAAGCATCGCCCCGGCGACAATCAACAGCGGCAATCCGGGGATGGTCATCACCAGGTCGGCCACGCGCATGATCACGCTGTCGGTTAACCCGCCGACATACCCCGAGAGAGCGCCGAGCAGATAGCCCAGGAACACCGACATCACCATGGTCAGCAGACCGATAATCAGCGAGATGCGCCCGGCCAGCAGCAGGCGGGTGTAAACATCGCGGCCGAGGAAATCGGTCCCCAGCCAGTGTTCGGCACCGGGCGGTTGGTTGATGCTCAGGGCGTCGGTGGCATCCTCTTTCCACGGCGACCAGACGGGCCCCAGCGCGCACCACACCGCCATGACCGCCAGCAGGATCAGGCAGAACATGGCCAGCCGGTTACGGCGCAGCTGTCGCCACCCCTGGCGCCAGGGAGAGGGGGTAATGTGCGCCAGCGCCGGGATAGCCGCCTGCCGCTGGCGACGACGGGAAGCAAAGTAAGACAGGATCATCATGACCTCACCCGAATACGCGGATCGGCCCAGGCGTACAGCACGTCGGCGAGCAAATTACCGACGATCGTCAGCACCGCCAGAAACAGGGTGAACCCCATCAGCACCGGATAGTCGCGGGCGGCCAGCGAGTCGATATGGATGTGGCCCGCCCCCGGCCAGTTGAATACCTTTTCGGTAATGATCGCCCCGGAGAACAGCCCCGGCAGCTCGAAGCCCAGCAGGGTGATGATCGGCAGCAGGGCGTTGCGTAGCGCATGTTTGAGGATCACCGTGCGCTCCTGCAACCCCTTGGCGCGGGCGGTACGGATAAAATCCATTTTCACCACGTCGAGCATACTGGCGCGCACATAGCGCGTCAGGCTGCCCGCCTGCAGCATCACCAGCGCCAGCACCGGCAGCGCCAGGTGGGCCGCCACCTGCAGCACATACTGCCAGCCGCTCTCGTCGCTGCCGGTATTGGTCATCCCGCCTACCGGCAGCCAGTGGAGATCGACGGCAAACCATTTAATCAGCAGCAGGCAGAGGAAAAAGGTGGGGAACGACATGGCGGCAAACACCGCGACGCTCACAAGATGATCAAACCAGGAGCCGGGTCGCAGGGCTGACACCACGCCGACCGCCAGGCCAATGCCCCAGTAAAAGACCAGCGCGACGCTGGCCAGCAGAAAAGAGTTCCAGATGTACTGGTTGAGCAGCTGGCTGACCGGGATCTGATACTGCAGCGAAAAGCCTAAATCGCCGCGCAGCAGCTGTCCCAGCCAGTGGAGATAGCGGGTGAACAGCGGCTGGTCGAGGCCATAGATCGCCTTCAGCTCAGCGGCGCGGGCGGCGGTCAGGCTGATATTGCCATCGATAAAGTCGCCGGGGGTTTTGGCAAACAGCATAAAAATAATGAACGAGGCCAGCAGCAGCATCGGCAGCGTTTGCAGCAGGCGCCTCAGGATGAAATTTTTCATGACGATCTCGCATCAGCCGCCGGTTAACCCGGCGGCCAGGGGATTTACTTGACGATTTTTACATCCGGCAGGCTGCCGGTCAGGCCGTTGTAGATATCCGGTTTAAAGCCGGTGACGCGGGCGCTGCTGGCGGAAAGAATGTTGCGATAGCCGAGCAGGATCACCGGCGGATCGTCGGCCAGCACTTTGTACAGCTGGTGATAGATCGGCTTGCGCTGTTCGATGTCGAGCACCGCGTTGCCGGCGTTAATCAGCTTATCGACCTCCGCGTTGTGGTAGCCGGACGCTTTCGCTTCGCTGCTGTAGAAATCCCATACCCCATCGTGCGGGTCGTTGAGGGTGCTGGTGCTGAACGAGGCCAGATCGTAATTTCCGGCTTTGCGCTGCGCCATCAGGGCGTTGAAATCCACCACCTGCGGCTTAAGCTGCACGCCGATCTGCCGCCAGTTCTCTTTGGCGATGGGGATCAACGCATCGTTGAGCACCTTCTTGCTCACCAGCAGGGTCAGCTCCAGACGCTGGCCCTCTTTGACGCGGATACCGTCGGCGCCAGCTTTCCAGCCGGCCTCATCCAGCAGCTTTTTCGCCTGCGCCGGATCGTAAGGGTAAGGATTGACGCCTTCTGCGTTAAAGGCCCAGGAGATAGGGGCGATCGGCTCGATGGCGACTTTGCCGTACCCCTGATAGACCACGTCGATCAGCTTTTGCCGGTCCAGGCCGTAAATCAGCGCCTGGCGCACCCGCTTATCCTGCAGCGCCGGGCGATGAACGTTGAATTCCACCTGGCTGTAGTCGCTGGAGCCGTAAAGGTTAATGTTGGCGAAGCCGAGCATCTTCAGCTGTTCGATATCGTCAGGACGTGAGGTAAAGGCGTCGTAGTCGGTCTCCCCGGTCTGGAACAGCTGGAAGTTGGTCGACGGATTGGTTACGCGATAGATAAAACGCGGCGTTGGCGGCGTCCCACGGTAAAAGTGGCTATTGGCATGGAAACGAATTTCCTGACCGGGAATATAGGTATCGTACACGTAAGGGCCGTTGCCCAGTGGCTTGCCGTGCAGTGAGCGCAGATAGTCGAGATTTCCCCGCTGATATCCTTTGCCGTACCAGGTTTTCGACAACACCGGCCCGCCAATTTTGGCCAGCGTGGTGGCGCCTGGCTGGGTGGTGGTCACCTGCAGGGTGAGCGGGTCGATGACCTTCAGACCGCTGACGCGGTCAGCCTTGCCGGCTTTGTATTCTGCGCCGCCGGCGATATTGGCCAGAGTGATGTCGGTATCGCCATCATATTTGGGGTCGAGCAGGACCGTCAGGGTAAAGGCGACATCTTCCGCCGTCAGCGGTGAACCGTCGCTGAAGGTCAGGCCAGGGCGCAATTTGATGGTATAGACTTTATTGTCCGGGCTGACCGTCCAGCTCTCCGCCAGCCCCGAGACCAGCTTGCCCTGGCTGTCCCAGTCGATCAGGCGTGAAAAAATGACGTTAGTGACGTTTTCATCCCAGCCGTTGACGAAAAAGTAGGGGTTGAAGATCCCCTGCGGCTCGGAGATCCCGGCCACTACCGTGTCTTTGCGCAGCTTAGCGCTGGCCGGGATCTGACTGGCGTCGGCGGCCGGGGTGATGCCTTCTTTCAGGAGACCCTCAGCAAAGACGGCAGAAGAAAATGCTACCACGCCGCCGAGCAGGGCCACTTTTAGCGCCAGGGCAAAGCGGGTTTTTCTGGTTTTTAATCCTTGTTGTAATCTGGACAAAAGTGCTACCTCATCAAGTGATTGCGTGGTGATTTACAATTCATGACGAAAGATAAGAGGCGCACTTCGCCCTGTCTAACACTGAAACGCTATGATTTATAACCAATTATCCTTAGCAAAGGATCGGAAATATAATCCCATTCTATGGCTATAAAACAGTGGTTTCCGCTGTGCGATGAGGGAGGCAACATGCTGTCCGCGACCCAGCCTTTCCATCGCGAGGTTCTGAACAGGCGTCACACCTGCGCGGTATTCGCCGGCTGGGCGAGAACGATGAAAGTGAACCCGTACCGACCGCCGTGTACGGCGTAAGGCACCGTGACGGTCGGTTCCGGGCAGACGTTAACGCTCCTTCGCCGCAGGGGGAAGCAGTGAGGGGGCGGTTGCGGCTAGCGGCTGCCAGAGCCGCTCGGGGTCGCAAAACCCCTCTTCGATGAGGGCATAAAAGCGGCTGGCGTGGAGACCGTCGACGAAGGCATGGTTAAATCGCCCGGCCACCGGGATCACGCCGTTCTGCAGTTTCCCCCAGGTGAGCGCCGGAACCGCGGCGCCCACCGCGTATTCCGCATGGGTCATCGAGGTGAAGTGGAGCCACGGCAGACAGCTGGCGCAGATAAAATGTTCGCCATCGACGATGAGCGGCGCAGGCGATGTCTCTCTTGCCGCGACGATCTTTGGCGTTGCCGCGGCGCTGAAGGTGGTGAACTCGGGAGCGTTGTCGCACCATACCTGGCGGAAGCCCTCCTCGACGGTCATCACCGGCGTCATGACCGCCAGACTGTCATATTCAATCACTTCGCCATTGCGCATGCGCTGTCGGAGCTGCGGTACCCCGTTGGCCGCGCGCAGCAGGGCATAGAGCGCGAGCTGAAAAAACGAGACCCGACGGTCCTTCGCACATTCGTACAGGCGCTGCGCCTCTATCGGAACGCAGAGATTAAAGCTGGGGTTGGCAAATTGTCGGTAAAAGGTGAAATGGTCCCGGCGGGGCCAGGCCGCGGTGTCGATGATCCGGTAATGTGCCATGGATGCCTCCTTATGGCTGGCGGTCTGCTGACTATGCGACGATTTCAATCAGGTTGCCATCGGGATCGGCGATCACCGCCTCATAATAGCCGTCGCCGGTGGTGCGCGGCGGTGAAACCAGTATTCCCGCCGCGCCGGCGCGCTGGGCAAGGGCATCGACCTGTTCTGCGCCGCCCACCGAGAGGGCCAGGTGCGCCCAGCCGGTATGGTTATTATCGGCGCTGGCCTGCTGCAGGCCAGGCTTGGTCATCAGCTCGATCACCACCTCGTCGTCGATGGTGACAAAATAGGAGGCAAAGCCGGGATTGGTCTGGCTGAGGTATTTTTCATTGATGCTGGCGGCAAAGAACTCGACCCAGAAGCGGGCCTGAGCCTCAAGCCGTTGGGTCCACAGGGCGAAATGGGCAATTTTCATGGTAAACCTCCGGGCAGGAACATTGACAATCACGGCAGGGCAGACGATCATGCTTGCTGTTGCTCGTTTATGATGATTTAAGGAGTTTCTTTGCTCGATTATGCTGCTTTTCCTCAACAGCGACAAGCGCTGATTTGCCAGATCCTGCAGGAAAACGGCAGGGTGGTGTGTGCGGAGCTGGCGGCGCGTCTTCAGGTGTCTGAGCATACCATCCGCCGCGATCTGCATGAGCTTAGCCGCGAAGGCGTCTGTAAAAAAGTCTACGGCGGGGCGGTGTTGAGCCTGCCGGAAGCGGGAGATTACAGTGAACGGAAAGATAAAAACCGAGCAACAAAACTCAGGATCGCGCAGCAGTGCGCCCGGCTGGTGAAACCCGGCGGCATCCTTTTCATTGATACCGGCACCACCAATCTGGCGATGGCCGAGGCGCTGCCCGCCGAGCTGGCGCTGACGGTGGTAACGAACTCTCCGGAGATCGCCGCGGTGCTGGTGAAAAAGCCGCTCTACGAGGTGGTGATGCTCGGCGGCCAGGTGCAGCGGGCGAGCGGGGGCTGCGTTGGGGCCGCGGCGGTGGCTCAGGTGCAGGGAATGTTATTCGACCAGGGGTTTATCGGCGGCTGCGCCATGGCGCCAGAGTCGGGCCTGACCGGCTTTGACTATGCCGACTGCGAGTTTAAGAAAGCGGTGATTAAGCAGTGCAGCGAAATTATCATCGGCCTGACCTCGGATAAAATTCCGGCGGTGGCGCGATTCGTGGTGGCCGCGAGCAGCGATATCGATGTGCTGGTGGTGGAGGAGAACATCAGTCGCGAATATCGCGTTGCCTTTCAGCAACACGATATTCGCATCCATACCGTGTAGCCGCTAGCGGGTGAGGGAGGTGGCGATAAGCCGCAGTCCCAGCGCCCCCAGCACCGTCGCGGTGGCGATATCGATTCGCCGCTTCAGCCGCAGGTAGACCCGACGCGGACGATCAGCGGAGAGCACCAGCGCCACCAGCGAATACCAGCTGACGTCAATCAGGAAACTCATCAGCGGCACGATGTAATAGAAGGCGGTGGGGATCTGCGCCGGCAGCACGGCGGTAAAAATCGAGGCAAACACCAGCGCGGTTTTGGGATTGCTCAACTGAGTATACAGCCCGTCGCGGAAAGTCTTCAACAACGAACGGTTGCCGTCCATGCCGCTGGCGGAAAAATCCATCGGCTGCGCCGAACCGCGGAAAATCTTATAGCCCAACCATAACAGGTAGAGCCCGCCCGCTACTTTCAAGCCAATAAACAGCTCCGGCACCGCGGTGAGTACCTTCTGCAGGCCCAGCATCGCCATAATAGAAAAAATGGCGGCGCCGGCGCCGGTGCCCAGGGCGGTCACCAGACCGTGCAGACGCGAGCGGGCGACCGCATTGCGCGCGACAAAAATAAAGCTCGGGCCGGGACTGATCACCCCCATGATCAGCACCGCGGCAAGGGCCATCAGGCTGGATAAGAACATAGCAACTCCTGGTATGTCCGCCGCCGGCAGGCGGTCGGCAACGTGGGGACGGTACGAGCAAACAGAGTAACAAACTGGCTCAGGAAAGCACGTGAAAACCCTGTGGAAAAGGCGAGGCTGAACGGGCATCCGCGGCGCGCGTTTTCTGCGCAACTGTTTGAATAACGATTCCCATTCCTGTCAGCGATGGTAAACTGAATAACTGTGATCTTTGTCATACCGTAATAACTACAGAGAAGAGACACTGCTATGCAACATATCATTGAGGGCTTCCTCAACTTCCAGAAAGAGATCTTCCCCCAGCGTAAAGAGCTCTTCCGCAGCCTGGCCTCCAGCCAGAATCCCAAAGCGCTTTTCATCTCCTGCTCTGACAGCCGTCTGGTGCCGGAACTGGTTACCCAGCAGGAGCCGGGACAGCTCTTTGTTATTCGTAATGCCGGGAATATCGTGCCGTCTTTCGGGCCGGAGCCGGGCGGTGTATCCGCGACCATTGAGTATGCCGTGGTTGCGCTGGGCGTGACGGATATCGTAATCTGCGGCCACTCTAACTGCGGGGCGATGAAAGCGATCGCCACCTGCCAGTGCCTGGAGCCGATGCCGGCGGTGTCTCACTGGCTGCGCTACGCTGATGCTGCGAAAGCGGTGGTGGAAAAGAAAACCTGGGCCAGCGAAACCGATAAGGTCAACGGCATGGTGCAGGAAAACGTGATCGCTCAGCTGAACAACATCAAAACCCATCCGTCGGTGGCGGTCGGTCTGCGCGACCAGACCCTGCGCCTGCACGGCTGGTTCTATGACATTGAAAGCGGCGAGATTCAGGCGCTGGATAAAAACACCAAATCCTTTGTTTCGCTGTCGGAAAATCCGGACGTCTTTTTCGAATAAAGCTGTTCCCAGGGCATGGAGGCCCTGTTCATCTCATCTCCTCACCACTACCACTCCACGCAAATTTTGCCGAAATGGGCGCCGCTTTGCAGATAGCGGAAGGCGTCTGGTAAGGCAGCAAAATCAAACACTTTATCGATGACTGGCCGCGACGCCTGCAGGTTCAGCGCGTTGACGTAGTCCTGTTGTTGCCGGCGATGACCCACCACCAGCCCCTGCAGTCGGGCCTGTTTACTCATCAGCAAATGGGTGGGCACATGACCTTCGAAGCCAGTCAGGACGCCGATCAGCGCGATGTGTCCGCCAACACTGACGGCCTCGAACGACTGGCCCAGGGTGCCCGGTCCGCCGAGCTCCAGGATAATATCGGCCCCGCGATGACCGGTGATGTCCAGCACCGTCGCGCCCCAGGCAGGGGTGGTGCGGTAATTGATGAGATGGTCAGCCCCCAGGGCGCGCGCGCGGGCGAGCTTTTCATCGGATGAGGAGGTGACGATGACCTGCGCGCCCATGCTTTTCGCCAGCTGCAGGGCGGTTATCGACACGCCGCCGGTGCCGAGCATCAGCACCGTATCGCCCGCTTTTAGCCGCCCCTCCACCACCAGCGCGCGCCAGGCGGTGAGGCCGGAGGTGGTGATCGTCGCCGCCTCCCTGAAGCTCCATCCGTCAGGCGCATGGGTAAAATGACTGGCCGGTCTGACCACATACTGGCAGGCGAACCCCTCGGCGCCGTCGCCCGGCGTCTGGCTGAAGTCCTTCACCTGCGGGCCCGGACGGCCATCCAGCCACTGCGGGAAAAAGCCAGCGACCACCCGGTCGCCTGGTTGAAACTCGCTGACCCCGGCGCCAACCGCTTCGACCACCCCCGCGCCGTCCGCCATCAGGATCCGCCGATCGGCAGTGGGAATCACCCCCGTCGCTACCAGCAAATCGTGATAGTTCAGGGAGGTGGCGTGTAGCGCTACGCGGATCTCGCCTGCCGCCGGCGCGCCGGGGTCGGCAAGATCGACAAGCTGCAGATTATCCAGCGAACCGGGTTTGTTGACGATCCAGGCTTTCATCATGGGGCTCTCTTTTCCAGGGGATGCGCTAAGTATTGGCCCGTCATCGGCTGAACGCCACAGTGCGCCGGTCAGGAAATCACTGCCCGGAGAAAGAGGCGAAAAAAAAGCGCCGTTTTTGACGGCGCTTTTTTTTTAATCGCGAAAGAGGGAAGAGATTATTTGCTCAGCTCAGCCGTCATATGAACGCGATTATTAAACTGGGCGCTGGTGATTTTATAGGACGCACCCTGCTCAGCGGCCTGGGCGGCGATTTTGGCTTCTGCACGGTCCAGGGTGGAAGCGGTGGCGCTGACGCTCTGGGCGAAGCTGACGGAAGAGAACAGCGACAGTGCAGCAACAGCAACGAAAGTTTTGATGGATTTCATGGTCATATTCCTTAATCTGGTGTCTGATATAGGGCTTGTCGCCCTGATGTGATAAAGAATACGCGCAAAGCCTGGCGGTTAAAATCAAAACAATTTGCGAAACTCATTCAAATAATATGAATGATTTTCGGCCGGTCGCGATGCAGCACGTCGTTGCCGGGCTGGCCGTAGCCCTGGTCTATAGCAACTCAGATCGGCGCAGAGGCGGCTAAACGTGGCCTCCGCGGTCATAAAATGATGAAAATGGGTATGGCTGACGAGGCGAAAATTACTTTTGATCCGCTCCAGTCCGTTGTAAACCCGCTTGCGATTGACGCCCAGCGTGTCTGCCATTTGATTAATCGACTGTCCGCTGACCACGCCACGGATCATCTGCATCTCCAGGTCATTGAGTGGGGCTCGCAGCCGGGAGGAGCGACTCTGACGCTGATGGCGCGGCGCGAAAGGGCGGCTGCGATCTGCCAGACGGAGCAGAAGGCGGCGGATCTCCTGAACGCCTTCCCGCTGGCTGACCCACAGGAGGGTATCCGCGTAAAAGGCACGTCCGCGTTTAACGTTGTTGGCGGAGGTAAATCCGACCACCAGGCCGGGATAGCGCTGGGCTAATTCAGCAGCGGCCTGATAATCGTGATAGTTTTCCAGCGCTAAAATAATCACATCCAGCCCGGCCGGATCGGGCAGATGGCTGAGCGGCAGTGAATGAATAATGTTCAGACCGGGCAAGGTTTCCTGAATATCTCTGAAACACTGGGCGAGGCCGATATTAAAATAAATATTATTGCTGTGAATTAAAATATTCAAAGAATAAACCCTGTTACAAGCGATCTAAACGGCGCGGGAAGGAGATTAGCTGCGAACCAGAAGTTTATTCATATCAGCAGGCGAGGTGTTTATATAATTCATCATGCCCGGCGGTTTGAAGGAATAAATTTCGGCTACACAAGCAGGATTAATATAATACCCTGCGCACTTAACGCGGATAATTAACACGCTTTCGACCCCCGCCTGGTTTAAGCGAGATTTTAAGGTCTGAATGACCTGCCATAATCGCTGCGCGGACGGACGGAGATTATTTTTCTCCCAGACGTTAATCATTAACTCTTCATCACTGACCAGACGTTCTCTGCCATGCGCCAGCAAATATTCCAGTAAACACGCCATGGTGCTGCGCAGCTGAACTTGCGTTCGCGTCCCACGTAACGCGATAATTTCCCGATGATGCAGGCAGTAGAAAATATTATCCGCTAACTTATAGCCAAGTAGTTTATAGCCTGTAGTCATCCACCACTCCCTGACAAATCCCCGTATTGCCGGTGCAGAGTACCCGCCTGCGGCGGTCTGACCAAGTGAATTTTATGAGCTAGAATAATCAAAACAATTAACCACATTAGCATACATAACTAGAATAAAAATCTGATAAAATCGCTCACTTCTGTTGGATTATGTGGTATAGGAAAAGTCTTAATCAAGAGGTGTGCGAAGTTAAATGGTTGAAAATATAGGTGGTGGAAACAAAAAATTGCATTTACCTTGATCTAGATCAATTTTATGCCTTTCAGGTGGCAATCACCATTTACATAGCAAAACAAAGATTGAAATAACAACGTTTAAGTGATGATAAGCTGATTCTGAACTTATGGAATTACCCAGGGAACTGTTCATTACTTTTCAGGAGCGTTTTTATGGTCATTGCAACTCGTAAGCCTCTGTGCAACAAACGCTGGGCCGCCAGCCCGGCCTCTCAGGATCTTCAGTTGACCCAGCTGCGTCACCCCTGGGTCGCCACCACAGCCAGCTGCAAAAGTAAAAAAGGCTGGAAGCGCCGCGGTTAACGGCTAATCCACTTCCCCAGACACCACGCCCCGGTCGCGTTAATGCCACGACCGGGGTTTTGCTGTGATCGGTGTTCTGCGTGAAGGTCACACCGGGCGCAGGCAGAAGCCTGAGGCGGTCTTCTCCACGCTGGCGAAGCCCGGCAGGCCAAGATGCATACCGCCGACGAGCCACCGCTCGCTGGCGGCCTGGCGCAGGAGACTTTCCCGTGTACGCCGCGCCTGGTCAGGATCGACGTCAAAGGCCACCGATGCCTCTGGCCGGGCGCTCTGGATCGAGGGAAAGTGGACGATATCCCCCCAGATCAGTAGCGACGTTCCGCCCGCCTCGAGGCGATATCCGGTATGCCCCGGCGTATGGCCGGGCAGGGGACATGGTCGGATCCCGGCGATCCGCTCATTTTCATCGATAGCACGAATTTGCGTCGCGCAGATCGCTATTACGCGCCGGACGAGCAGCACGTTGCGTTGTCCACGCTCGCTGGCGTTGTCCAGTGTCGACGGCGCCAGCCAGTAAGCGCTTTCCCTCGAGGGCAGGAACACCGTGGCGTTGGGATAAGCCGGTGTACCGGCGGAGGTCAGCAGGCCGCCGATATGGTCCGGGTGCGCGTGGGTGAGGAGGATGGTGTCAATGTCCTCAGGGCGGACGCCGAGCAGCGCCAGATTGGCGATAAGCGCGCCGCCGACGCCGTTGGCCCCGCCGGTGCCGGTATCCACCAGCACCGTATGCCCGCGTCCGCGGATCAGGTAAGCGCCGATCTCGATGGTTTCCGGCGAGATTACCCCGGCCTGGCGCTGCAGACGCGCCGCCTCTTCAGGGGCAATCCCCGCCAGTAACGTCAGCGGCGCCGTCATCTGGCCATCACTGATGGCGCTTATCGTCAGGTCGCCTGCTGTCAGGGAATAAAAGGGAGCTGGTGTCATGTTGACCTCACGCTTGCTCCGCCGGGTGACGCAATCGGGCGGTAATGGGCTGATAGACAAAGACGGCGGCCGTGGCGGCGTGGTGATGCAGGTCGTCACGCGGGACGATGGCGGCATAGCGGGCATGCCGGGTGGCCAGACCGCCGGGCTGCAGGACGACCGGCGCAGCGACGGGCAGGGCTTCCGCGGTATCGCTCAGCAGCAGCACCTCGTCCGGAGCAACCTCCCGCAGCGCGTTAGTTGTGAGATAGAGGTGGCGATGCCAGTCGGCGATCGCCGATTGCCAGCGGGCAAAATGACCGCCGCCGTTGCGGCGATAGGCGTCGCTGTCGATGACGGCGGCATCGCGGATATCGTGTAGCGCCAGGTAGCGAGGGCAGCCCTCGCTGAGCACGCAGAAGCGCTGCGAGGCATGAAAACCGGGCACTGAGACCAGCGCCGGTAATTTTTCCAGATTGTAAAAGGTATTCCACGCCGCTTCGCTTTGCGGGTCGGTGTAGGCGCATTCGACGACATAGAGCATAGTGACCTCGAGAGACAGATGATTGAGCGCATAAGGCGCTTCAGTGAATTTACTTCATCCTATCTGGCGAAAATGGCGCTGAAAAACGATGTTTATTCAAGCCTCAGTGATATTCTGTCACTGACTTTCAGTCAGCCCGCACAAGGAGCATTGGCTATGCGTCGTAAAATTCCCAGCAGCGCTGCGCTACTGGCCTTTGAGGCCGCCGCCCGCCACGGCAACTTTGCCCGCGCGGCGGCGGAGCTCGCGTTAACGGAAGGGGCCATCAGCCGGCAGATCGCCCGTCTGGAAGCGCTCCTCGACAGCAAACTATTCGACAGAATCGGGAGCCGGGTACGGCTCAATCCGGCCGGCGCCCGCTATGCCAGACAGGTCCGCGAGATCCTCAGCAGGCTGGAGCGGGAAACCCTCGACGTCAGCGGGATGCCGGCCGATGGCCGCAGTCTGGAGATCGCCGTGCTCCCCACCTTCGCCAGCCGTTGGCTCATCCCCCGCCTCGGGCAGTTTACAGCGCAGCATCCGCATATCGTGGTCAATATCGCCGCTCGCAGCGACCCCTTCATTCTGCCGGGCAGCGGATTTGATGCGGCTATCCATTTTGATCACCCGGCGTGGACCGGAATGGATGTGACGTTTTTGTTTGCGGAGTATCTGCTGCCGGTCTGTCATGCTGCGCTGCTGACGGATAACGATCTCCCGGGGCTGCTGAATCGGCTGCCGCGCATTCATCGGCGGCAAAATCCGGATGCCTGGCTGCACTATGCCCGGGAGTGTGGTCTGTCGCTGGATAACCCGGCGCAGGGGCCGCGCTATGATCTGCATGAGATGGCGATCGCTGCGGTACTCAGCCAGCAGGGCGTGGCCCTGGTGCCGAAGATGTATGTGGAGAGCGAGCTGCGTAACGGGACGCTGGTCGCCCCGTGGCCGGGCTCCCCGACGCTGGCCAAGCGCTTCTGCCTGATCAAACCCGGCGGCGGCGAGGGGGAGCCTGCGCTGCAGGCGTTTGAGCGCTGGCTGCAGACGACGATTGCGGCAGGTTAGCTTAAGGCGGGCCCGGGCGTACGCTGCGCCGCCCGCTGGCGGGCATATTTGCCCGGCGATGTCCCGGCATAGCGGGTAAAAGCCACGCTGAACGCGCTGGCCGAGCCATAGCCGAGGCGCTCGGCGATATCCGCCATGCTGATGCCCGGCTCTCCCAGCCACCGCATCGCCAGGGTCATGCGCCAGCTCAACAGATAGCCCATCGGGGTCATTCCGGTCAGGCCGGTAAAGCGTTCAAATAACGTCGAGCGAGACAGCGCGCAGTCGGCGGCCAGGGCGTTGACGGTCCAGCGTCTGGCGGGGGCCTCATGCAGCAGACGGATTGCCTGGGCGATCCGCGGGTCGCTCAGGCCGCGCACCAGGCCTGGGGTGGCGAGTGTTTCGCAGGAGCGGATGGCCTCGATAAACAGCAGCTCAACCATCCGCGCCAGAACGAAAGATTTACCTGCGCGATCCGCCTGGGCTTCCTCTTTCAGCAGTCCGACAAAGGTGGCCAGCCGCGGCTGGTCGCGAACCACCACCAGGGCGGGCAGCAGCGAGGTCAGCAGGCTGGCGTTATCCGAATCGGCAGCGCAGTGGCCAATCAGCGCCAGCATCTCCGCCGGCTGGTCGAGGGCTCCCAGGCGAAAGTGTTCCTCCGCCAGTTTCACCGGGGTGGTCTCCAGCGCCGGTGAAGGCGGCGGGGTCAGGCTGGTAAGCGCGAAGCGGTACGCCGCCGGGATCAGCATAAAATCCCCGGCGCGCAGGGTCTGCGGCGGATGCTGGTCTGTTTCCAGCCGACAGCCTCCTTCCAGCACCACGCCATAGAACGACATGCCCTGGTCCGAGCGAATGACGCGCCATTCTCCCGCCCCCTCAATGGTTTTGGTCAGCACCGCTCTGAGATTTAGCATCGCAATGATTTCCGCCAGCGGGTCGCTCATTTCCGGACTCCTGCTAAAGAATGATGGATTATTGACCCTATATCGTCCGGAGCGGGCTGTCTATGATGAAAAGGAAGAAGCCAATCGGAGACAGAGAGATGCAAACGATTATGATCACCGGCTGTTCATCGGGTTTTGGCCTGGAGACGGCGCGTTATTTTCTTGAACAGGGCTGGAAGGTTATCGCCACGATGCGGGTTCTGCGAGAGGATCTGTTGCCAGCCAGCGACCGTCTGCGGCTGGTGCGCCTTGACGTCACCTCAGCGCAGAGTATCGCCGAGGCGATTGCCGAGGCCGGAGAGATTGACGTTCTGGTCAATAACGCCGGAGTGGGGATGCTCAACGCCCTGGAGGGGGCGTCGCACGAGGCGATAGCGAACCTGTTTGCCACCAATACTCTTGGGACTATCGCCATGACCCAGGCGGTACTTCCCCGGTTCAGAGCGCGCCGTAGCGGGACGATCGTGAATATCACCTCGGCGGTCACCCTACAGCCGATGCCCCTGCTGGCGGTCTATACCGCGAGTAAGGCGGCGGTGAACGCCTTCACGGCGTCCCTGGCGCTGGAGCTGCGGCCCTTCAATATTCGCGTCGGGGTGATCCTGCCGGGACGCGATCCCCAAACCCGCTTCGGGGAAAACGCGCGTCGAACGATGGGCCAGCTCCCGGAGAGCTATGCGGCGCTCGGCCAGCAGATCCTCGACAGCATCCAGGAAAACGCCAGCGTAACGCGGGCTGTCGATGTGGCTCAGGCCGTCTGGCGAATGGTGAACGATCCTGATGCCCCTTCGCGGCTGCCGGCAGGGGAAGATGCCCTGGCGATGGCGCAGGCCAGTCGGAGTCGCGAATAATCGGCTTTAGCTTTGTCGTTGGCAGGGTTCAATAACGTTCAGGCGGGAAGCGCAGAAGGCGTGCGTTTTCCGGTCAAGATGCTGCAGGGTAATGTTGAGAGGGAATGATAAGAAACAAGATTGGTGCGTCTGAATGGACTCGAACCATCGACCCCCACCATGTCAAGGTGGTGCTCTAACCAACTGAGCTACAGACGCATTATGGTGCGTTTAATTGGACTCGAACCAACGACCCCCACCATGTCAAGGTGGTGCTCTAACCAACTGAGCTATAAACGCATAATGGTGCGTTCGATTGGACTCGAACCAACGACCCCCACCATGTCAAGGTGGTGCTCTAACCAACTGAGCTACGAACGCAATGTTGTGGTGACAACGGGGACGCATATTAGCGGCAGGCAGGGGATGTGGCAAGAGGTAAACGTCACTTTTCTTGTACATTGCTTGCGATTGCGGATCTTTTACCCATTCCGGCGATATTTTACTGAACCACAAGGATATTTCTTCGCCAGCAGGCGCCTCGCCTCTCTTTTCTCCGCGGGTCTCAACCTGCGCACAAAGGTTGCCGTTGTGTTAAATTATCGCCCACCAGAAGAGAGGAGTAATAACGAAGATGAAATCGATAGGTATTTTCTGCGGTTCTTCAGCTGGCGAACATCCGCTGTATCTCGACACTGCCCGACGGGTTGGCCACACGCTGGCGCAGCAGGGACTGGCTGTTGTCTATGGCGGCGGCAAAGTTGGCTTGATGGGGGCGGTTGCCGATGCGGCGCTTGAGGCCGGGGGCGTGGTGATTGGCGTGATGCCGCGCGGCCTGGTGGAACGGGAAATTGCCCACCGCGGGTTGACGGAGCTGCATGTGGTTGAGGATATGCACGAACGGAAAACCAAAATGGCGGCGCTGGCCGACGGCTTTATTGCTCTGCCGGGCGGAGCGGGGACGCTGGAAGAGATTTTCGAACAGTGGACCTGGGCGCAGCTGGGCATCCATGAAAAGCCGTGCGCATTTCTGAATATTAAAGGGTATTACGATCCGCTGCAGGCGATGGTCAATAACATGGTGCGGGAAGGGTTTATGCACCCGCGCTACGCGGAGATGCTGCCGTTTGCTGCCTCGGCAGAGGAGATTATCGCCGGTTTTCGCGACTATACGCCGCCGGCGCGTAAATGGGTTCAGCAGCCCGCTATTTAAACATCAAGCGAAGGGTAAACAGCGCGCAGACGATGAGCAGAACCAACAGCAATTCGAAGCGATAGCGTTGCAGCATGATGTCCTCCTGAAAAAAAACCGGCGCTATTCAGCGCCGGTTTATCACCTTAACGCTCTGACCGTTATGCCGCCGGTTGTACCGCCGGTTTGGCTGCGTGGTGCGCCGCTTTGTGGTGCTTCTTCGCCGCCTGGGCTTTCTGCGCTACTGCCGGTTTCGCTGCGGCTTTGTGGTGCTTCTTCGCCGCCTGGGCTTTCTGCGCTACTGCCGGTTTCGCCGCCGCTTTATGATGTTTCTTGTGATGAACGGTGGTGTGGCTGGCTGCGGCAGCCGGGGTGGTGGTCGCGGCATCGGCGGCGAAAGCAACAGATGACAGACCCATAGCAGCGGCAACAACCAGAGCTAATACTTTTTTCATGCTGAAATCCTCGAATTGGTTTCCTGAGTAACCCCACTGCGGGGCTGTTGGCCACACTATATGCATCTCCGGGGCGCTCATCAGTGAGTCTTTGGTGTCGGGGAGTAACGGAATGTACAACGCCGGAACAAAACTGAAGAAAGAAAAAGCCCGCCGGGGTGGCGGGCTTTGGCAGGATTAGCGCGCGGCGCGCTGTAAGATAGTGCTGGAGGGCTGGCGCTGCAGAAAACGCATCCGCAGCATCATCATAATGGCGGCGGAGGTCAGGCCGATGATAAATCCGCACCAGAAGCCGGCGGGCCCCATGCGGGGGACAATCACGTCGGTCAGCGCCAGCAGGTAGCCGCTGGGCAAACCCAGCACCCAGTACGCGGTAAAGGTGATAAAAAAGATAGACCGCGTATCTTTATAGCCACGCAGGATACCGCTGCCGATCACCTGAATGGAGTCGGAGATCTGGTAGACCGCCGCCAGCAGCATCAGATGCGAGGCCAGCATCACCACCTCAGGGTTATCGTTATACAGCAGGGCAATCTGCTTACGCATCAGCACGGTAAAGATAGCGGTAAACACCGCCAGGCAGACGCCCACGCCCACGCCCGTGCGGGCGGAAACCTGGGCATCGATCGTTGAGCCCTGGCCGAGGCGGAAGCCGACGCGAATGGTGACCGCGGCCGCCAGCGACAGCGGCAGAACGAACATCAGCGAACTGAAGTTCAGCGCAATCTGGTGGCCGGCGACGTCAATGATCCCGAGCGGAGAGACCAGCAGCGCGACGACGGCAAACAGGGTCACTTCGAAGAACAGCGCCAGGGCGATGGGCAGCCCCAGCTGCACCAACCGCAGCAGAACGGCGAAATCGGGGCCGCTGAAGCCCTCGGCGCAGCGGATATCGCGCATCGAACGCGCCCGGCGCACCCACCACAGCATGCTGGCGAACATCACCCAGTAAACGGAGGCCGTCGCCACGCCGCAGCCGACGCCGCCCAGCTCCGGCATGCCAAAATGGCCATAGATAAAGATGTAGTTCACCGGAATGTTGACCAGTAAACCGATAAAGCCCATGACCATCCCGGGCTTGGTTTTCGCCAGCCCTTCACACTGGTTACGGGCGACCTGGAAGAACAGGTAGCCCGGCGCTCCCCACAGCAGCGCGCGCAGATAGCCAACCGCTTTCTCCGCCAGCAGCGGATCGATGTTGTGCATGGAGCTGATGATATACCCGGCATTCCACAGCACGATCATGATCAGCACCGAGACCAGCCCCGCCAGCCAGAAGCCCTGACGCACCTGAGGCGCGATACGCTCCCGCCGCCCGGAGCCATTGAGCTGCGCCACCACCGGGGTCAGCGCCAGCAGCAGGCCGTGGCCGAAGAGAATGGCCGGTAGCCAGATGGAGGTCCCGATGGCCACCGCGGCCATATCGGTGGCGCTGTAGCCGCCCGCCATCACGGTATCGACAAAACCCATCGCCGTCTGCGCCACTTGCGCAAGAATGACGGGTATAGCCAGAGCTAATAACTGACGCGCTTCAATGAAATACTTCTGCACGTGAACACCTTTGTATTGTTGTTTTTTTGAGACTAAAAAAGCCGCCGTAACTGGCAGCAAGGGGATAAAAATGAGGAAATTCCAGTCTATTGTAGCGAGGATTAGCCATTAAGCCAGTGAAAAAAGAGTCGAGGCACGAAGCGCGCTGGCAACCGCTCAGCCCTCCTGTTATTGTTCCCGATAGCGAAAACGGTAATGATACCGTCATGATTTTCAACAGGAGCCAAACATGTTTACTGGTATTGTTCAGGGAACCGCGAAAGTGGTCTCCATTGATGATAAACCCAATTTTCGCACCCACGTGGTGGAGCTGCCGGCGCATATGCTGGAGGGGCTCGAAACCGGGGCATCGGTAGCCAACAACGGCTGCTGCCTGACGGTGACCGACATCAACGGCGCGCGCATCAGCTTCGATCTGATGAAAGAGACGCTGCGGATTACCAACCTCGGCGATATTCAGGTCGGGGATGAAGTCAATGTCGAGCGGGCGGCGAAATTCAGTGATGAAATCGGCGGGCATTTGATGTCCGGCCATATTATGACCACGGCGGAAATTGTGAAGATCCTCACTTCCGAAAATAACCGTCAGATCTGGTTTAAGGTACAGGATCCGACGCTGATGAAATATATCCTTTATAAAGGATTCATCGGTATCGATGGCATCAGCCTGACGGTAGGCGAGGTGACGGCAACCCGATTCTGCGTGCATCTTATTCCGGAGACGCTGCAGCGGACCACGCTAGGGGCGAAGAAGCTGGGTGACCGCGTCAATATCGAGATCGACCCGCAAACCCAGGCGGTTGTCGATACGGTTGAACGCGTGCTGGCGGCGAAAGAGGTCGCGGCTAAGGTCAGTGAAGCCTGACAAAAAATCCCCCGCCGGTGAGCGGGGGCGTGTTTTTTAACGGGCGACGCGCAGTCCGTGTTCAATCCCGCGCGAGAACACCACCTGCCAGAGCTGAATGTCGCGGGCGCGGAAGGCGCCGGCGCAGGCGTTCAGGTAATAACTGAACATGCGTTTGAAACGCTCAGAATAGTTATCGGCAATTTCCGGCCAGCTGGCGAGGAAACGCTCATACCAGGCCATCAGTGTGGTGTCATAATCGGCGCCGAAGTTGTGCCAGTCTTCCATCACAAAGTGCTTCTCGCTGGCATCGGCGATCTGCCGTACCGACGGCAGGCAGCCGTTGGGGAAGATATATTTATTGATCCACGGGTCAACGTTATGGTCGGTGACTTTGGAACCGATGGTGTGCAGTAAGAAGCGGCCGTTGGGTTTCAAATTTCGATCGGCGACCTCAAAGTAGGTGGCGTAATTTTTGGGACCCACGTGTTCAAACATGCCGACGGAGACGATGCGGTCGAAGCTGTCGTGCAGATCGCGATAATCCTGAAGACGAATATCCACGTCAAGGCCATCGCAGCGCGCCTGGGCCATCTTTTGCTGTTCGGCGGAGATGGTCACGCCGACAACGCTCACCTGGTAATTCCGCGCCATATATTCGGCAAGACCGCCCCAGCCGCAGCCGATATCCAGCACTCGCATGCCTGGCTCGAGCTCCAGCTTACGGCAGATGAGATCCAGCTTATCCTGCTGCGCGGCTTCGAGGGTCTGCGCCTCTTTCCAGTACCCGCAGGAATATTGCATGTAGGGATCCAGCATCCGGCTGAAAAGATCGTTGCCGAGGTCATAGTGCTCTTTGCCGACGATCCAGGCGCGTTTTTTACTTTGCAGGTTAAACAGGCGAGCGCCTGCGATGCGGAGTGTGTCTTTGAAATGGTGAGGGAGTTGTTTTTCCAGCCCGGCGCGGAGCACTTTATGGAAGAATATATCCAGACGCTCGCAGTCCCACCAGCCGTCCATATAGCTTTCGCCTAAACCCAGCGACCCCTCCTGCAATACGCGTTTAAAAAAAAGAGGGTTTTTAATCCGCAGGTCTGACGGCGCGGAGCCATTGATTTCAATTCCCGCACGGCCCAACAATTCAGCTGCAATCCGGTACCAGTCATCATTTGGTACACTTACTTCTTCTATACACGATGAACTCATAGCTTCTCCATCACGCCCAAGTGATCAGAACCTTAAAACAGCGTAGACGCTTTTTTGGCTTTGTGAGAAATCTCACGGATAATCCGTGAAGTCGCTATCCGACGTAGAACAGAGGAAGGGAGATAACCCTTGCCGAAAGGCCTTCCATGGTGAAACGGAGGCATCCTGCATCCGTTAATCTGTTAAAAATTTTTTATTTATGTGAACCCGGATCCAGTATAGGACGCTAAGTACTGGCTTTCAATAAAAATATCTTAGCGTGCTAACCACTGGTCCGGGCTCTGGCGACGGGCGTCAGGCGTGGGAAGAGTGGGCCGCCAGCGCTGGCGTCTGCTGCAGGCGATAACCCACTCCGGCTAACAAAATAGAGACCAGCATCACGCTGGTGGTGGTCAGCAGCGGCGTGGCGATCAGCGCGGAGACTAGCAGGCTGGTCAGGAAGCACAGGCCAAGCTGGAGGGTGTTCTGCAGCGCCGCCGCGCGGCCGGTTGCCTGCGGGAAAGGCTTCAGCGCCTGAGCGACCACGATGGGGTAGATCCCGCCGTTGACCACCGCCATCAGGCAGAACGGGATCATTAACGCTACCAGCGAGGCATGCGTTTGCAGACCCACCAGCCAGGTGGCGGCGACGCTGACGGCGAAGACCACCAGCAGCCACGGGAGCATCTGTTGCCCGGACCATTTTTGCAGCAGCGCGCGACAGCCATAGCCGCCCACCAGAAAAGCGATGGTCTGCGGGATATAGCTCAGGCCGATGGCGGTCGGGCCGTAGCCCATCTCATGTAGGATAAACGGCGAACCGGTAAGCCAGGCGAAGAAGCTGGCGGAGCAGGCGGCGTAGATCAGGACGTTGCCGCTGTATTCCCGGGAGCGCAGCAGCGCCAGAAAAGTGATTTTCTTTTCAGCCACAGTGGCCGACTTAGCGGCGGCCTTCAGGCGCAGGGCAGGCAGCATCAGCAGCAGAGTGATGGCAAACAAGGTGGCGAAGATGGCTTGCCACTCGAAGTGCACCAGCAGCCAGCTGCCCAGCAGCGGGGCCAGCGCAGGGGACAGTCCTACCAGCGGCATAATAGTGGCGAAGATGCGGTTGGTGCGCTGGGCGGGATAGTAATCGGTCACCATCGCCTGCCAGGTAACCGCCGCGGCGCAGACGCCAATCGCCTGCAGAAAACGCAGCGCCAGCATCAGCGTGGCGTTCTGCACCCACAGCATCCCCAGGCAGCCGACCGCGAAAATCGCCAGGCCGCTCAGCAGCACCGGTTTGCGCCCGTAGCGGTCTGACAGCGGCCCCCAGAAGAGCTGGCCCAGCGCGAAGCCGGCGAGGAACAGGCTCAGGCTGGCGCTAATGGATGCGGCGGAGGTGTCGAGATCCTGCTGCATGGCGGCAAATGCCGGCAGGTACATATCGGTGGCCAGAAAGCCCAGCACGCTCAGGCCGGCCAGCCAGACTAAAAATCCTTTTCCAGGTTGTGACATAACGTTCTCATTTTTGGAGTACAGGTACGATGCCGCAGAGTGTAGGGAGTGCATTGTGGCTTGTGAAACGCTAATATTTGTCACATGTATTCAAAAATTTTGCAGGCAGAAAATGTGGTCTGAATACTCTCTGGAAGTGGTTGATGCCGTCGCCCGTAACGGCAGCTTTAGCGCGGCGGCGCAGGAGCTCCATCGGGTGCCTTCCGCCGTCAGCTATACCGTGCGTCAGCTCGAAGAGTGGCTGGCCGTCCCGTTGTTTGAGCGCCGTCATCGTGATGTGGAGCTGACCCCCGCCGGGGTCTGGTTTTTACAGGAAGGGCGCTCTGTTATCAAAAAAATGCAGATCACCCGCCAGCAGTGCCAGCAAATTGCCAACGGCTGGCGCGGGCAGTTGTCGATCGCGGTGGACGATATCGTGAAACCCGCGCGGATGCGCCAGATGATCGTGGATTTCTATCGCCATTTTCCCGACGTCGAGCTGATCGTTTTTCAGGAAGTGTTCAATGGGGTATGGGATGCGCTGGCCGACGGCCGCGTGGAGCTGGCGATTGGCGCAACGCGCTCTATTCCGGTTGGGGGCCGCTATGCGTTCCGCGATATGGGGATGCTGAGCTGGGACTGCGTGGTGGCGAGCGCTCACCCGCTGGCGAAGATGGCGGGGCCGCTGAGCGACGATGTCCTGCGCAACTGGCCGTCGCTGGTGCGGGAAGATACCTCGCGTTCGTTGCCCAAACGGACAACGTGGCTGCTGGATAACCAGAAGAGGGTGGTGGTCCCCGACTGGGAATCGTCGGCAACCTGTCTGTCGGCAGGGCTCTGCGTCGGCATGGTGCCAAGCCATTTCGCCCGGCCATGGGTGGATCGCGGCGAGTGGACCGCGCTGGCGCTGGAAAATCCGTTTCCGGATGCGGCCTGCTGTCTGACCTGGCAGCAGAATGATGCTTCGCCGGCGTTAAACTGGATGCTGGACTACCTGGGGGACAGCGACACGCTGAATCGGGAGTGGCTGCGGGCGCCGGAGTGATCCGCGCCCGCCAGTGCTTTAGCGACGATAGTCGACAAACGGGCCATCCGCCACCGAGCGGCGTTCGACCAGCCGAGGGTGCACTTCAATAGACTGCGACTCTTCGCGCTTGTTGACGATACGATCCAACAGCATATTGAACGCGGCTTCGCCCAGCGAATCTTTCGGCTGATGAATGGTGGTTAACGCCGGGCTGAAATAGCGGGCGTTGCGCACATTATCATAACCGATCAGCGAAATGTCCTGCGGCACGCGCAGCCCCATTTCATCCGCGGCGCAGATAGCGCCCATCGCCATAATGTCGCCGCCGCAGAAGACCGCCGTTGGACGGTGTTGTTGGCTCAGGATCTGCTGCATGGCGCGGTAGCCGGACTCCGGCTCGAAGTCGCCCTGTACAATCCAGTTTTCCGGCACGCTGATATGCGCCTCTTTCATCGCCTGCATGAAGCCGGCCAGTCGCCCCGCGCCGGTGTTGCGCTCCAGCGGGCCCGGGATCACGCCGATTTCGCGGTGACCGCGTTCAATCAGGTAACGTCCGGCGATATACCCGCCCTGGAAGGCGTTATCGATTACCGCATCGGTAAAGTCGGCTTTTGCTTCGCCCCAGTCCATCACCACCATCGGAATATGGCGATACTCTTCCAGCATGCTCAGGACGGAATCCGGGTATTCGGAACACATCACCAGCAGACCGTCGACGCGTTTTTGCGCCATCATCGACAGATAGGCCCGCTGTTTTTCCGGGTCGTTCCAGGCGTTGCCGAGAATCAGGGTATAGCCCTTCTGGAAGCAGCTCTTTTCAACGGACTCAATGATTTCAGCGAAATAGGCGGCTTCGCTACTGGTCGCCAGCAGGCCAATCGATTTTGTATGATTGACTTTCAGGCTGCGGGCCACGGCGCTCGGCGAGTAGTGCAGCTCTTTAATCGCCGCCCATACCGCATTGCGCGTCTCTTCGGCAACGAAACGGGTTTTGTTAATTACATGTGATACAGTTGTAGTGGAAACGTTTGCGCGCTTCGCTACATCTTTAATAGTTGCCATTACATCTCACTCCATGCCTTGACCTGATCGCCTGATCATCGATACGTAAACGTTTGCCTACACACACCCTGAATACAATTTTCAACATTGCATCACGTCGGGAAAACGACACAGAACGACAGGAAGGGGTCAATGGCCGATACGCTTTTAAATTAGCGTGGGATTTTGTCCGATCTTGGGGCAAAGTGGAAGAGCAAAAATGTGCATCGCCCTAAATCCCGGAAGATTTTTGCGATTTTTTGTGCAAAAATGAGCAAGCTCACTTTTGGTGTGGGGATAACAAGAGGGAAAAATGATGGATACCAATTTAAAGTTTTCGCTGATCACCACGATTATTGCCCTCGGCGTGATCGTCGCATTCAGCCTGACCGCCATACTGCACTAATGTTCCGATGAGGGAGGAGCGCGGCTTCCTCCCCGTATCCCGCCATTATTATCAATTCTGCAAAAATCTTTTGTCATTTCGTTCACTTTTGTTTTTTTGTGATTGATGTCATGCTTTTGGCTTCTGATGTTACGCCGTCCTCCCTGACGGTCTGATGGAGTCATTGAATGAAAATCAACTTTCCTTTACTCGCGCTGGCGATCGGCGCCTTTGGCATCGGGACCACCGAGTTCTCCCCGATGGGATTGCTGCCGGTGATTGCCAAGGGCGTGGACGTCTCGATACCGGTAGCGGGAATGCTGATCAGTGCGTATGCCATCGGCGTCATGGTCGGCGCGCCGCTGATGACCCTGCTGCTGTCCCATCGCGCCCGACGCAATGCGCTGATTTTTCTGATGGGGATCTTCACCGTCGGCAACCTGCTGTCATCCATTGCGCCGGATTACACCACGCTGCTGCTGTCGCGCATTATAACCAGCCTCAACCACGGCGCCTTTTTTGGCCTGGGGTCGGTGGTGGCGGCCAGCGTGGTGCCCAAGCACAAGCAGGCCAGCGCGGTGGCCACCATGTTTATGGGCCTCACCATCGCTAATATCGGCGGCGTGCCTGCCGCGACCTGGCTTGGAGAAACCATCGGCTGGCGGATGTCCTTCCTCGCCACCGCGGGGTTAGGCCTGCTGGCGATGGTGAGCCTGTGGTTCTCCCTGCCGAAGGGCAGCGCGGGCGAACGGCCGGATGTCAAACAAGAGCTTTCGGTCCTGTTACGGCCGCAGGTGCTTTCTGCCTTACTGACCACCGTGCTGGGCGCCGGGGCGATGTTTACGCTGTATACCTACATTTCGCCGGTACTGAATACGCTGACCCATGCTTCATCGCTGTTTATCACCGCGATGCTGGTGCTGATTGGTGTTGGTTTTTCGCTGGGCAACTATCTGGGCGGCAAATTCGCCGACCGGTCGGTCTCCCGCACGCTGAAAGGCTTTCTGCTGCTGCTGATGGCGATCATGCTGGCGATACCGCTGCTGGCGCAATCCCCGGCGGGTGCGGCCATCAGTATGATCGTCTGGGGCGCAGCCACCTTTGCGGTAGTGCCGCCGCTGCAGATGCGAGTGATGCGCGTGGCGCATGAGGCGCCGGGTCTCTCTTCTTCGGTGAATATCGGGGCGTTCAACCTGGGCAACGCGCTGGGCGCCGCCGCCGGCGGGGCGGTGATCTCCGGCGGACTGGGATATGCGTTTGTGCCGGTGATGGGCGCGATTATTGCCGGTCTGGCGCTGCTGCTGGTCTGGTTTAGCGGACGAGCGCAGCCGGAGGAGGCCTTTGCCAGCCAGTCATAAACGGTGGGGAAGGGTGTAAAAAAAAACCGCAGCAGGGGTCACTCTGCTGCGGTTTGTCGTTTATGCGGCCAGGTTAGCGGCAACAAACTTCCAGTTAACCAGCGCCCAGAAGTGGTCCAGATAGCTTGGACGGGCGTTGCGGTAGTCGATGTAGTAAGCATGTTCCCAGACGTCAACGGTCAGCAGCGGCTTCGCGTCGGTGGTCAGCGGAGTACCCGCGTTGCTGGTGGAGACGATAGCCAGGCTGCCGTCGGCATTTTTAACCAGCCAGGTCCAGCCA
The DNA here is from genome assembly GCF_021739525.1 of Klebsiella sp. 2019SCSN059. Taxonomy (NCBI): domain Bacteria; kingdom Pseudomonadati; phylum Pseudomonadota; class Gammaproteobacteria; order Enterobacterales; family Enterobacteriaceae; genus Klebsiella; species Klebsiella sp. 2019SCSN059. Next base: position 423,569 of record NZ_JAKKOM010000001.1, read on the forward strand.
GCGCCAAAGTTTTTCGCCGCGGCGTCGGTAAATTTGGCCTTAAACTCTGCGAAGCTACCGAAGGATTTGGCAATCGCGGCCGCCAGCTCGCCTTCCGGTTCGCCGCCGGCGTTCGGCGCCAGGCAGTTCCAGTAGAAGGTGTGGTTCCAGACCTGCGCCGCGTTGTTGAAAACGCCGCCTTCAGAGGTGCGCACGATCTCTTCGAGCGATTGACCTTCGAACGCGGTGCCTTTGATCAGGTTGTTGAGGTTAGTGACATACGCCTGGTGGTGTTTACCGTAGTGGTATTCCAGGGTTTCTGCGGAAATGTGCGGCGCCAGGGCGTCTTTTGCATATGGTAATGCAGGTAATTCAAACGACATTGCTACTCTCCTTATAACTTTTTTGTTTTATCTCACATTGACAAGATGAGGTTTTCACCTGAATCGCGTTCTGACCGCCCGACGCTGTCGCGTCCCGGGCCTGTTATTGTATTGAGAATGTTAACATTTGCCGCAGGCAGTGAAAAGCCTTACAACGATAAAGGCTATTATCGCCGGCGCAACTGCCGAAGGCTTAACCGTTTTCTGCGGAGCGGCGCGTTAATATGCCCGCAGATGTTGCAAAAATGTATAAGTAAAAGGAGGCTGGGTCTCCAGCCTCTCACCGCGATGGTTAATTTCTCAGCAGGCCATCTTAAGGCCCCGCAGCACAAACGACTGAGTGAAAATAAGCATTTTAAATCAAATGATTAATGACGCTATGCTTTCAGGCAATCGCCGCTATGCCAATAATTCATTGTCTATTTTGATATTTGTATGACAAATATAGCCGCCGGCAGTAATTTCCACAGGATGGCTACGATGGCAAAAACAGATGAAGTGGTAAGCCCGAAAATGATCCCGGTCGTGCAGGGGATCGTTGACTGGATCGAAGCACATATTTTTGACACCCTGCCGGTAAGCGCGATAGCGAAAAAGTCCGGCTACTCGCACTGGTATTTCCAGCGGCAATTCGCCATGGTGACCGGCTGCACGCTGGCGAGCTACGTCAGCCGCCGGAAGATGACCATCGCGACAATCTACTTAACGCAGACCGAGGCCTCCATGCAGAGTATTTCCCAACGTCTGGGGTACGACGGGCAGGCGGCGTTCTGCCGCACCTTTCACCGTCACTTTGGCATGTCGCCCACCCGCTATCGTCGGGAAGCGCCGGTCACAGAGGCGAATATGCAGTTTCCCCTGACGGTGGGGGCGGAGAACGCGCAGGTGAAGAGGGCTGCCGCCGTAGCGGCAGACCGGGATCAACGAATGGTCTTCGGGGTCATGACGCGACGGGCGCCGACGTAATGACGTACCCAGTAATCTTCGCTCAGGGAGGTGATTTGAATATCGCGCCCCGTGCGCGGGGACTGAATGAATTTCCCGTTGCCGACGTAAACGCCAACGTGGTCGGCAGTGCCGCGTCCGCGGGTGCGGAAGAAGACCAGGTCGCCGCTCTGCAGTTCGTCACGATCGACCGGACGCGCATCGCGCAGGTGGTACATTTCATTGGCGGTACGCGGGATATGAATCTTGACCAGGTCTTTGTAGGCGTAATAGACCAGCCCGCTGCAGTCGAACCCGGTGCGCGGCGAGGTGCCGCCCCAGCGATACGGTTTACCCAGCTGGCCCATCAGTTTGTTCATGGCGGTACTCTGCGCTTTTTGCACCCGGACTTTATGCGCGTCGGCGATCGTCAGATTCGCTTCGCTGGCCTCGGGTTTACAGCGTTTTTTATAGCCCTTACGCACCACGCATTTGCTTTTGACGCTGTTCAGCGCCAGGGCCGGCTCGGCGCTTGCGGTCACCGTTTTTGCGCACTGCTTTTTATACCCTTTACGCAGCACGCATTTTTTCGTGGCGCCGGCGGCCTGACGATGAAGCGCGGTTTGGCTTGCTGCGGTAGAGCGGGTAGGGAGCCGGGTGCTCGAGGATTTTTTACTGGTGGTTTTAGCGGTGGTTTTACTTTTTTGACTGGTTGCTTTTTTCTTGCGCTCTGAGCCGCTTTTCGCGGGCAACGCCTTTGGCGAGGCGGAGGCGTGCGTATGCCCTGAAGCCTGAGCCAGTGGCGTGAATGAGATAGATGTGAACAGTAATGCACAGAGCGATATCGCGATTTTGTTTAGCCGCGCCACTGAGCAATCCCCTGATTAATTACAGACATGTACAAATGCCTGACGATGAATGACAAACCGGAACGATTCTAAAGCATAAAAACCCGGAAAGTTAATATTCTTTTGTATCAAAAATGTCGATTGGTTAACGATTGCAAGAAAACGCGTCAGACATTGACCGCCTCGCACAGAAAATGCGCAACGCGCGCCTGCCCGCGACGGCAAAATGATATTTTTAAGGCAACTTCGCGCAACAGAAGATAAAATATGAATAGTGAAAAAAATGTTATTATCGGTCCTGCCCTCGGGACGCTACAATGACAAGTTACTGCCGTAGAAAGAAGTTTAAGGAAGCACGACAATGAGCTCGACTTTAGAAAAGATCCAACGCCAAATCGCTGAAAACCCGATCCTGCTGTACATGAAAGGTTCGCCGAAGCTGCCAAGCTGCGGTTTCTCCGCTCAGGCCGTTCAGGCGCTGTCCGCCTGTGGCGAACGTTTTGCTTACGTTGATATCCTGCAGAACCCGGATATCCGCGCCGAGCTGCCAAAATATGCCAACTGGCCGACCTTCCCGCAGCTGTGGGTGGACGGTGAACTGGTGGGCGGCTGCGATATCGTCATCGAGATGTACCAGCGCGGTGAACTGCAGCAGCTGATCAAAGAGACAGCGGCGAAATACCACACTGACGAGCCGAAAGCGGAATAATTCCCGCGGTCAGTAAAAAAGCGACTTCCTGGAAGTCGCTTTTTTTATCACTCCGGCGTCGCCACCGGCAGCGGCCAACCGCCCAGACGCTTCCAGCGGTTCACTATCTCGCAAAACAGCTGTGCCGTCTGCTCGGTATCGTAGAGGGCGGAGTGGGCCTGCGCGCCGTCGAACGGCATACCCGCGGCAATACAGGCTTTCGACAACACCGTCTGGCCCAAAGCCAGCCCGCTCAGCGCGGCGGTGTCGAAGGTGACAAACGGATGGAACGGGTTGCGTTTTAGCCCCGCCCGTTCGGCGGCGGTCATGGTGAAGCTGTGGTCAAATGTGGCGTTGTGCGCCACCATGATAGCCCGACTGCAGTCGCTCTCTTTCATCCCTTTGCGTACCATTTTGAAGATGGCATGCAGAGCGTCGTATTCGCTAACGGCGCCGCGCTCTGGATCGTGCGGGTTAATCCCGTTAAAGGCCAGCGCTTCGGGCTGAAGATTGGCGCCCTCGAAAGGTTCAACATGGAAATGCAGCGTTTCATCGGGCATCAGCCAGCCTTGCTCATCCATCTTCAACGTAATGGCGGCGATCTCCAGCAGGGCGTCGGTTTTGGCATTAAATCCTGCGGTTTCAACATCAATCACCACTGGATAAAAACCGCGGAAACGGTCGCACAGACCATTCAGTTGAGCGTTCTCGGACATCAGATTCTCTTAGCTGGAAAAAAGTAGCGCGCATTATGGCAAATTTTGCCACGGCTTGCAGCAGGCAGGGGTGAAAACAACGGGCGCCGCAGCGCCCGGGCGAACGAGGATAATGAAGTCGCTATGGTCGGGGGGGTTAGTTGCCCAGCCCTTTGCCGGCGTCTTTCTCTTCAATCAGCTCGATTTTGTAACCGTCAGGATCTTCCACGAAGGCGATAACGGTGCTGCCGCCTTTTACCGGCCCGGCTTCGCGGGTAACGTTGCCCCCGTTCTGGCGGATCCGCTCGCAGGCTTCGGCGGCGTTGTCGACGCTCAGCGCGATGTGACCGTAGGCGGTGCCCAGCTCATAGCTGTCCACGCCCCAGTTGTAGGTCAGTTCGATCACCGCGGTATCGCTCTCTTCGCCGTAGCCGACGAAGGCGAGGGAGTATTTGTACTCCGGGTTTTCGCTGGTGCGCAGCAGCTTCATGCCCAACACATTGGTATAGAAGTCGATAGAACGTTGCAGGTCGCCAACGCGCAGCATGGTGTGGAGTAAGCGCATAATGTCCCCTATGCAGTTTATTTGATAGATCAGAGCCTTGAGTATAGCGGCGATACGTCGCCGCTATCAATGGAGGGATTACAGCGTAGGATAATCGGTGTAGCCTTCCGCGCCGCCGCCGTAGAAGGACTCCGGGCGCTGCGGGTTGAGCGCCGCTTTTTTCTGCAGGCGGGCAACCAGATCCGGGTTGGCGATGTAATCGCGGCCAAAGGCCACGGCATCAATCAGCCCTTTGCTGATCAGGTCGTTGGCTTTTTCAACGGTGTAGGCGCCAGCGCCAATGATCACGCCCGGGAAGCGGTCGCGAACTTTCTGACGGAAGGCTTCGCTGTACGGCTTGCCGCCCGCCCAGTCCGGCTCGGACATGTGCAGATAGGCGATACCGCGTTTCGCCAGCTCGCTAATCAGATACAGCGCGTCTTCTTCTTCGTTCGGGCCATTATCCACATTCTGGAAGCTGCCAATCGGCGACACGCGGATGCCAATCCGGTCGGCGCTCCACTCTTTGCTCACGGCGTCAACCACCTCCAGCACCAGACGGGCGCGGTTTTCCACGCTGCCGCCATACTGGTCGGTACGCTGGTTTGCCGACGGCGAGAGGAACTGGTGCAGCAGATAGCCGTGAGCCGAGTGCAGTTCAACCAGATCGAAACCGGCGTCACGGGCATTGCCCACCGCCTGACGGAAATCATCGACGATCCCCGGGATCTCTTCGGTTTCCAGAGCGCGAGGCATCGAGGTATCGGCGCGGATGGCGTGGCCGTTTTCGTCGCGCAGCGAGGTGCGGGTGCCGGCGCTCAGCGCAGATGGCGCTACCGGGGCGGCGCCGCCGGGCTGCAGGCTGCTATGGGAAATTCGCCCGGTATGCCACAGCTGCACGGCGATATGGCCGTTTTCCGCGTGAACGCCGGCGGTGATTTTCTGCCAGGCGGCAATCTGCTCCGGGCTGTGCAGCCCTGGCGCGCCGGCATAGCCTTTGGCCTGGGCGGAAATCTGCGTCGCTTCGCTGATGATCAGCCCGGAGCTGGCGCGCTGACGGTAATATTCGCCCATCAGCGGGGTAGGGATATCGCCCGGCTCGATGCTGCGCAGACGCGTCAGTGGAGCCATAAATACGCGATTAGGGACGGTGACGGCACCGACTTTCAACGGGGTGAATAATTTTGATTCCGACATAATGACTCCTGAGTAGACCGGTCGTCTAGGAACTGATGAAATAAAAACGCCTGTTAAACAGCAGGCGCCGCAATAATCTGTTTCGCGTGGGCAAGGGCGCTCTCCAGCGGCGTTGCGCTACGCGTTATTTTGGCCTGCAGGTTGGCGCCGAGCCACAGGGAATAGAGCACCTGCGACAGGGTCATGGCCTCGCCGTCAAATGTCAGACTGCCTTCCTGACGTCCTTTCTCCAGCGCGTCGCCCAGCAGGGCGATGATCTGGCTGGCGCCGTGGTTCATGGCGGTGCGCATGTCTTCCGACAGATCGCAGACCTCTGCCGACAGCTTGACGGTAAGACACCCGCTAATAATTCCCTGCTGGTAAAACTGATTCAGCGTGTGCTGATAGTAGGCCAGCAGCCGATCGCGATAGTTGCCGTCGCCATGGGCGAAATGCTCGACCAGGCGCTGCAGATATCCGGCGAAATGGTTTTCCAGCAAGGCGACGCCGAAGGCTTCTTTAGAGCGAAAGTAATGATAGAAAGAGCCCTTGGGCACTTCCGCCGTCTTCAGGAGTTCGCTCAAGCCCATGCCGGTAAAGCCGCGATGCATGCAAAGCCGCTCGCCGGTGGCCAGAATATGTTCTCGGGTATCGCAATCGCTGTGTCTGTTCATGGGGCACACTGTAGTAGACCGATTGGTCTAATGCAAGACCCGGCGCAAAAATGTTAGCTGGCGCAGCACGTAGTGAACAAAATTTGCGTCAGCGCGGGGAAACGTCTTCAATGAAAGGAGATGAGGGGACAGGAGGCGTGTGGTGGCAGAGCAGTTAGAATTTTTCCCGGTGCAGAGCCCGTGCCGGGGAATTTGTCAGACCGATGAGCGCGGCTACTGTCGCGGCTGTTTCCGTAGCCGTGAGGAACGCTTTAACTGGCAAACGATGAGCGATGCGCAGAAACAGGAGGTATTGCGTCTGTGCCGTCAACGCCTGCTGCGCAAAATCCGCGCAAACAGGCCAGAGGCGGCGGAAGAACCGCAGCAACCCTCACTGTTTTAAGCCAAAAATTACGTATACTCAGAGCACTTTTTTATTGAGGAAGCGGTTATGGTTCAGCGTATTGCTATGGCTCCCCAGGGGCCGGAATTTTCGCGTTTTGTGATGGGCTACTGGCGTCTGATGGACTGGAAAATGTCGCCAGGCGAGCTGGTCGGCTTTATCGAACAGCATCTCGATTTAGGTATTACCACCGTCGATCACGCCGATATCTATGGCGATTACCAGTGCGAATCCGCCTTTGGTGAAGCCCTGAAGCTGGCGCCGCATCTGCGTAGCCGAATGGAAATTGTCAGCAAATGCGGCATTGCCACCCGGGCGCGCGCTGAAAACACCATCGGTCACTACATTACCGACCGGGACCACATCGTGCTCAGCGCTGAGCAATCGCTGCGTAATCTGGCGACGGACCATCTCGATCTGCTGCTGATCCACCGGCCGGATCCGCTGATGGACGCCGACGAGGTGGCTGAAGCCTTCCTCGCGCTGCATCACAGCGGCAAAGTACGTCATTTCGGCGTCTCGAACTTTACCCCTGCCCAGTTCACCCTTCTGCAGTCGCGCCTGCCGTTTACGCTTGCTACCAACCAGGTGGAGATCTCGCCGGTGCATCAGCCGTTGCTGCTCGACGGCACCCTCGATCAGCTGCAGCAGCTGCGTATTCGCCCGATGGCCTGGTCCTGCCTCGGCGGCGGCCGCCTGTTTAATGAAGAGGGCTTTCAGCCGCTGCGCGACGAGCTGGCCCAGGTGGCCCACGAGCTTAACGCCGACAGCATCGAGCAGGTGGTTTATGCCTGGGTGCTGCGCCTGCCATCGCAACCGCTGCCGATTATCGGCTCGGGCAAAATTGAGCGCGTGCGCTCGGCGATTGTGGCTGAAAAGCTGAGTATGACCCGCCAGCAGTGGTTCCGTATCCGCAAAGCCGCGCTTGGTTACGACGTGCCATAACCGGCATTTCGCCTCCGGAAACCTGTTCCTGGTTTACACTTAACAGGGAGACAGCCATCCGGAGGTGTTATGCAACGATGTATTCTCGCTATCCTTTCCCTCGCATTTTGCGCTGGCGCGCAGGCCGTCAGTGAAGATGTGCAACTTAATCTCGTGACCAGCCAGGGCGTTGGTCAATCCATCGGCAGTGTAAAAATCACCGAAACCGACCGCGGACTCGAATTTGCTCCCGATCTGCGAGCGTTACCGCCGGGCAAGCACGGCTTTCATATCCATGCTGAAGGCAGCTGCCAGCCGGCGATGAAAGAGGGCAAAGCCGTGGCCGCCGGAGCGGCGGGCGGACATTACGATCCGCAACATACCGGTAAACATGAAGGGCCGCTGGGCACCGGACATCTTGGCGATTTGCCCCTGCTGGTGGTCAACGACGCGGGCGTGGCTGACCAGCCGATTATCGCTCCGCGTCTGAAAACGCTGGCGGAAGTGAAAGGCAAAGCGCTGATGGTTCATGTCGGCGGCGATAATATGGCCGACAGTCCGCAGCCGCTGGGCGGCGGCGGCGAACGGTTTGCCTGCGGGGTGATTAAGTAATCTTTTCGCCAATCGTTCCGGCGACCGGAGCCTGTTCCAGCTGCGATAGCGCGCAATACAGTCGCCAGATCGCGGCGGCCAGCTCCCGGGCCGCCGGCTGATGATGGTGGTTCAGAACCTCGCAGATCCGCAGCAGCTCCTGCAGCGTGGTGGCCAGCGGCCGCTGCTGCACGCCGCGCTCGCTCATGACATCGCGCAGCAGGTTGATACACAGATCGCGCACCTGGGCGAGCGGATCGGAGCGGGTTTCCCACTCACGAAGCTGCCAGACCACGTGGGAGCAGTTCAGCAAGACCACCCCCCAGCGCAGTAGCCAGCGGCGGGCCAGCGCATCCTGGCTCTGACTGAGCTGGCTGACGTGGTGATATACCAGCGATTCAAATTCGTGCTCGCTGTGCTGGGGGCGGCGGCTGAGCTGATCGACAAAGTGACGCCGTAACGCTCTGATGTGCCGTCGCCCTTTGCGGGCGTCCGAGCCGGGACTGAGCACCGCAAAAGCCAGCCACGCAAAGCCCACGCCGACAATCTTGCTTAAATTGTCATTGAAAAAGGCCGCATAGTCGTACACCGGTGGGTTGGTGACGGAGATAAACGAGCCCATAAAGACGATAAGCTGCCCCCACAGGCCGGCAAATTTTGGCCACTGCAGCTTGAGTAACTGCATGGTGGTCAGCAACGGGAACAGAAACAGCAGGAACTGCCACAGGTCGGTGATCTGCACCATCAGGCCAAATTTCACCACAAAACTGAACAGCGACAGCAGGACCAGGGTCTGCATCAGCAGGGTCAGCGAGCGAAACGGCGAGGCCGACACCGAGTAGAGTACGCAGCAGATGGAGGCCAGGGTCAGGGCCGCCGCGCAGCTGGTCCACTGGGTACTGATCCCCCACGCGCCTATCGCCACCAGGGCGCAAAAGGTACGAATGCCATTGAGCAGGGCTTCCGCCTGGTCCGTGTGGCGGGTCAGCGCGGGTGCGGAAGGAACATTGAACTCGGCGATCGCTGAGGCATTTTCAACCCGGCGGATCCAGCGGCTGCTTTCCAGATAAATGCGACAGAAATAGCGTAACCGCGCCCAGAAGGCGAGGTGGCGGTAATCCGCGCCCGGCGGCGGCGCCAGCGGCGCCAGAATGCGGGCGACGTGATAGCTGTCAGCATTGGCGGTGGCGAGCTCCGCAAGCAACGACTCCAGCACCTGGCGGGTATTGGCCGGGGCGTCAGGCCAGTTCAGCAGCATACGCCGCAGGCTGGAAATGACGCTGGTCATTCGGAGCTGTTGGTGCAGCAGGTAGTTCAGCAGGGGATTCTGCCGACGGAAGCGGTAGTGGCTCCAGAAGGCCTGGATGCGCAGCAGGTTCATGGTCAGGATCTGGCCAATTACGCTTTCATGGGCGGTGCGGATAGCATCCGTCGTTTCCGGTACCCACAGCAGACTGGCGTGCTCCAGCAGGCGGGCGTGCATGGTTTTCAGAGCCGTCAGCAGGTTGCTGCCATCGGAGGTGCTGGGCAGGATCATCATCATCAACCCGCCGCACAGGATCCCGACGATGACTTCGCAGACGCGCGACTGGGCAATCACCCATAGCTCGTAGCTGTCGCTGATATTAATCACCGGAAAGGCGATGATGGCGCAGGTATAGCCCGCCAGCTGAAAGGCGTAGGCCACGTTGTTGGTGAACAGGGCGCAGGCCCAGGTGCAGAGCGCCAGCCAGCCGGAGATACTGAACAGGAACAGCCAGGGATCGTTGAGCGTATGGCCCGCCAGCAGCAGGGCGGCGCAGGCGCCGAGCAGGCTGCCGGCAATGCGGCCGAAACTTTTACTGATCACCCCGCCGACGGTGGGAAAGCTGACCACCGCCGCGGAGGTCATCGCCCAGTAGGGCTCATCCAGATCCAGCGCATAGGCGATGCTCAGCGCAAGACACATGGCGATGCCGTTACGCAGCGCGTATCGCCACTGCGGTCGGGTGGCTTTAACCCAGGGCAGCGTGCGCCATGACAGGGTCTGCAGATTCATCACTGTCCGCCGATCGAGACGGTGCAGGTGGTGCCGGAGACCAGAGTGACATCGGCCGGCAAGCTATCAAAGGCAATCCGCACCGGGACGCGCTGGGCGAGGCGGACCCAGGGGATATTCGGTTTGATATTGGCCACCAGCCCGGTTCCCTGTTCCACGCTCTGGTCGACAATCGCGCGACCGATGCTGGCGACATGCCCCTGCAGCGTCTGCTGATTGCTGTAGAGAATGATTTGCGCCGGATCGCCGATGCGAATATGGCGCAGTTTGGTCTCTTCAAAGTAGCCCAGCACATAGAACGAATGGCTGTCCACCAGGGCAAAAACCGGATGGCCGGTGGTGGCGTAATCGCCGACCCGGGTGGAGAGGTTAGTCACCCAGCCGTCCACCGGCGCTTTGACTACCGTCTGGCTGAGCTGCCACTGCGCATGCTTTAGCGCCGCCTCGGTGACACCGACTCCCGCTCTGGCGGCCGCCAGGGTGGTGGTGGCGGTATTCAGGGCGGTATTGGCGTTTTCAAGGTCTTCAGCCGAGATGGCATTCTGCGACAGGTTTCTGCGACGGCGGGCCTCGCTGGCGGCTTTGCTTTGCTCCGCCTGCGCTTTCGCCACTTCAGCTTGCGCTTTCGCCAGCTGAGCCTGGGCGTTCAGCACCGCAATGCGGTAGGGGGTGTCGTCGATGGTAAACAAGACTTCACCGGCCTTGACTCGCTGGTTATCGGCCACGTTAAGCTGCAGAATACTGCCGGAGACCTGAGGGGTGATCCCGACCTGCTCGGCGCGCACTTTCCCGTCGCGGGTCCAGGGGGACTGAGTGTAGAAATTCCATAACAACCACGCGGCAACCAGTGCGATGGCCGCCACCAACAGCGTTGACAAATATTTTAATTTTTTCATAGCAGGTAGATCACCAGGCAATCAATAACAGCAGGGCCAGACAGACCGCGAGCGCGAACAGGGAGAGATCCATCAGCAGGGGATGCCAGATGTCGCCCGCATACATCCAGTCACGCAGCTGGCGATGTAAAAACAGCCAGATAAAGAAGCCCAGCAAGACGGCTTTGAACAACGGAGGGAAATAGACGGATGCGCCGAACATCAGGTCCTGCAGCGGCAATCCGGATGAATTAAGACTTAGTTTCACAAGCAAAAATCCTTTGCCATAACAGGGATAACCTCAGGACGTGCTACTCTTTAACAGTGTAAATCATTGTTTTGGTTTTTGTTGAATCAAGTAATTCATTTGTTTTGATTATTCAAATGCTGCACACTATTCTAAAATCAGTATAATAACTTAGCAAGCTAATTATAAGGAGATGAAATTGGAATCGCCACTTGGTTCTGATCTGGCACGTTTAGTTCGCGTCTGGCGCGCGCTAATCGACCATCGCCTGAAACCTCTGGAGTTAACGCAGACCCACTGGGTCACGCTGCATAACATCCACCAGCTGCCGCCTGAGCAGTCGCAGATCCAGCTGGCGAAAGCCATCGGTATTGAACAACCGTCGCTGGTGCGTACGCTCGATCAGCTGGAGGAGAAAGGGCTTATTTCTCGCCAGACCTGCGCAAGCGATCGGCGGGCCAAACGCATCAAGTTGACTGAAAAAGCCGAACCGCTGATCAATGAGATGGAAGAGGTGATAGGCAAGACCCGCGATGAAATCCTCTCGGGGGTCTCGAAGCAGGAAGTGGAGACGTTGCTCCACTTAATTCGTAAACTTGAACAAAATATCCTCGATCTCCAGGCAAAAGATTAATCCTTTTGCGGCCCGGGTTATCCCGGGCCTTTTTTTACCCACCCTGGCGTCGCCAGATCACCACCCGATTACGTCCGCTGTTTTTTGCTTCATACATGGCTTCGTCCGCACGCTGGACGCACTCCTCCGCCGTCACACTTCTGTCATGGGTGGTATACACCCCCATGCTGATGGTCATCCGCTCTGGCAGAGCGGTCTGCTCGGCGCTGACCGCCAGACGGATGCGCTCGGCGATCGCCTGCGCCTCGTTCTCTGAGGTGTTGACCAGCAGCAGGGCAAACTCCTCACCGCCGATGCGGGCGGCGACATCATCCTTGCGCGAATGGCTGTCCAGCACCGAGGCGGCAAATTGGATCACCTTGTCGCCGGCGATGTGGCCGTAGTTATCGTTGATGCGTTTGAAATGGTCGAGGTCGCTGATAATCACCGACAGCGGATGCTGGGCCTTCACCTTCGCCAGTTGCTGGTTTAGGGTGTCATAGAAGAAGCTGCGGTTATAGAGGCGGGTCAGCGGGTCGCGGATCGAATTCTGGTAGGAGTTGACATACTTGTGGTTAGACTCCCGATAGAGGATAAAGACGTCGACCAGCAGCACCAGGATCAGGAACAGGGTGCACAGCGTTTCAAAAAAACGCGCCTGATACCAGGCCTGATCGAGTTCCCCAACGGTAGAGAGCAGCCGGAAGAGGGTGAACAAATATGCGCTACAAAAAAAAGCGCCGCTATACCAGAAAATATTGCGCAGTTTGCTCAAGCAAATTATTAATATTAGCGTGATAAACCAGACTGCCATCAGCAGCCAGCTGATAATACTTTGCCACAGCGGGGTGAAAGTATGATTCAGGTCGTCGATAAAATTGATGCTCAGCTTCGGCGAGTGGCTGGAGTACAGCCATGATAAATAAATAATGGTTAATACAAGAACAATACATGCCGCGAAAGTCATTACATGGGCTTTCCAGGAATGCATGATGCGCCGGCGGAAGTAATACAAAATAATTGATGACATGAATAAGATAGCCATCATTATATTGCGAAAGAAATAATATATGACGGCGTCATTTTGTTTCACCACCGGCGAGGGATTGCAGCTGAGCCAGTCCGGATAGCTGCTGAGCGTGCCCAGCATCAGCAACGCCGAACAGGCAAAGCCGAAAGCGACAGGGGTCAGATACAGGCGACGCTTGCTGCTCCAGTATTTCATGCCCATAAAACAGGCAATAGTGATATGAAACACCATCAGAAAACTGGTCAGCATAGGAAATAGTGTAGATGAAGTGCTGTTGAATCTGGTGTGAAAAAAGTCCGTCAACCCGGTCATGCCGACCCCGGCCAGTAAACAAATACAAATATAAACGATAAGACGTTTAACGATATGATTCATGTGTTTGGGCATAGACAATATTCCACAGGGAAAAGCAAGGGCAACGATATTGCGTCGACATAAAAAGAGTAATGTGCAGAAGAGTAGTCGGGGATGACTGATAAAATATTGCGCAGGCGCAATGATTAATGCAATTCAAAAATTAAGATGTCTGAATGCTAATGCGAAGCTATTAGGGTGTAATAAATGCAGAGGAAAAATACGATGCGGCATAACTGGCCGCATCGTCAGAGGGATTATCGAGGAGAGACGGTGACCTGGCTGCCGCTGCCGGCAATCGCCACGCGCTGACCCACGGAGAACGGGGTGCTGCCCTGTTTCTGCACCACCATAATGGTATTGCCGTCATCCTTACGGATTTCCAGTTCTACGCCCTGGGTTTTATTCATCGCACCCTGCACGCCCTGACCGGCTACGCCGCCCGCGACCGCACCTGCCGCTGTGGCCAGAGAGCGTCCGGTACCGCCGCCAATGGTGTTCCCGAGGAACCCACCCAGCACCGCACCGCCAATCGCCCCGATGGCATTGCTGTCGTCGCCGCTCTGGATCTGTACGGCGCGGGTATGCACGATGGTACCGTATGTCACGCTCTGCACCTGTTTGGCTTCAGATGCGGAATACACATCGCCGGACAGGCCGCTGCTGCTCACGCAGCCTGCGAGCGTGAAACCAATCATCGATACAGCCAAAACACGTAAAATCATTTATGAATCTCCTGTTCACCGAAGGTGTTCAATTGAACGTCCATGCGGTTAATTATATGGCATTTAGTCGTCGGCGGGCATAGCTTCTCTCCGGACTATACAAAAAATAATAATTAATGGTGCTTCAACCATAACTAAACGCCGGTTCTTTACGATGTTCTCTGAATTGTCGCTCTATTGTTAAAAAGTATTATTACAACATAGCATTAGCGGACACTTTATGGTGGAGTGAAGGATATACAAGGGTCATGGAATGAAGGAACAACGTATGAGATCGGGTCGCTTTATTGGCGTTATGTCTGGTACCAGCCTTGATGGTATCGATGTCGTTTTGGCTGCCATCAATGAAAACATGGTGGCGCAGCAGGCCAGTCTCACCTGGCCCATCCCACACGCGATAAAAGAAGAGATTCTGGCGATTTGCCAGGGCCAGTCATTGACCCTTTCACAGCTAGGTCGTCTGGACACCCGACTGGGGCGGCTGTTTGCCGATGCCGTGCTGGCGCTGATGCGTCAGGAAAAGCTCAAACCCACCGACGTTATTGCCATCGGCTGCCATGGACAGACCGTATGGCATGAACCCCAGGGCGACGCGCCGCATACGATGCAAATTGGCGATAACAACCAGATCGCCGCCCACACCGGCGTCACCGTGGTGGGGGATTTTCGTCGCCGGGATATGGCGCTTGGCGGGCAAGGGGCGCCGCTGGTGCCGGCATTCCATCATGCGCTGCTGGCGCACCCCGTTGAGCGGCGGATGGTGCTCAATATCGGCGGGATCGCTAATGTATCGCTGCTGGTGCCGGGCCAGCCGGTGCGGGGCTATGATACCGGACCGGGAAATATGTTGCTGGACGCCTGGATCTGGCGCCAGCAGGGCAAACCGTACGATAAGGACGCCCAATGGGCCAGCGAAGGCAAAGTGCTCCTGCCGCTGCTGCAGGATATGCTGAGCGATCCATGGTTTGCCCTGCCGGCGCCGAAAAGCACCGGTCGGGAATATTTCAATTACGGCTGGCTGGAGCAGCATCTGGCTCGTTATCCGGGGCTGCGCGGGCAGGATGTGCAGGCAACGCTCGCGGAATTAACCGCCGTGACCATCAGCGAGCAGGTATTGTTAAGCGGCGGCTGCGAGCGTTTGTTAGTGTGCGGCGGCGGCGCGCGTAACCCATTGTTAATGGCGCGCCTGGCGGCCCTGCTGCCAGGAACCGAAGTCTCCACCACCGATGAGGCGGGGATCAGCGGCGATGATATGGAAGCGCTGGCCTTTGCCTGGCTGGCCTGGCGCACGATCGCCGGCCTGCCGGGTAATCTGCCCTCCGTGACCGGCGCCAGCGAAGCCACGGTGCTGGGCGCCATTTTCCCTGCTAACCCGCCGCAGAATCGGAGTTAACTGAAATCTTAAAGACGACGCGACCGGTAAACTGGACAAGTTAAGCGGAGGGCGGAGTGCCCTCCGTGACCGGGAAAGTCGAAGGCAAACGAATGAAAAAAATTCTTATCGCAGTTGTACCTTTTATGCTGGCGGGCTGTAGCTACTACAACCAGTTTGTCGAGCGGATGCAGACGGACACGCTGGAGTATCAATGCGACCAGAAACCGTTGACGGTCCATCGCAATAACCAACGCCAGCAGGTTAGTTTTATCTATGACAATCAGCAGCTGAATCTGTCAGAGGGGCTGTCGGCTTCCGGCGCGCGCTACACCGACGGCGTCTATGTCTTCTGGTCGAAAGGCGATACCGCCACCGTCTATAAGCGCGACCGCATTGTCCTCGATAACTGCCAGCTGCAGACCGCCAAACGTTGAGATTTCTGTCCGGGGGGCGCACAATAACGCCACCTTTTGACTATATCCTCAATGGCCATGTCTGATAACGACGAACTCCAGCAAATCGCGCACTTGCGCCGTGAATACACCCGTGGCGGTTTGCGTCGCCACGATCTTCCTGCTGAACCTCTGCCGCTGTTTGAGCGCTGGCTGCGTCAGGCCTGCGACGCGAAACTCGCCGACCCAACGGCCATGGTGGTTGCCACCGTCGATGAGCGCGGCCAACCCTATCAGCGCATTGTGCTGCTTAAGCATTACGACGAAAAAGGGCTGGTGTTTTATACCAACCTCGGCAGCCGCAAAGCCCATCAGATTGAAAATAACCCGCAGGTCAGCCTGCTGTTTCCGTGGCATATGCTGGAGCGCCAGGTGATGGTGATCGGCAAAGCGGAACGCCTGTCGACGCTGGAGGTGGTCAAATATTTCCACAGCCGCCCGCGTGACAGCCAGATCGGCGCCTGGGTCTCGCAACAGTCGAGCCGGATCTCTGCCCGCGGTATCCTGGAGAGCAAATTCCTCGAGCTGAAGCAGAAATTCCAGCAGGGTGAAGTGCCGCTGCCGAGTTTCTGGGGCGGATTCCGCGTCAGCATCGAGCAGATGGAGTTCTGGCAGGGGGGTGAACATCGCCTGCACGATCGCTTTTTATACCAGCGCGATAACGGCGCCTGGAAAATCGACCGCCTGGCACCGTAATTGCCGAAATTAGTTATCGAAGCGCTGGCGCTGAAAGGGCCGGCGCTTTATTCTATGTACTTTTCGCATCTGGCGAAAAGTCGTGTACCGGCAGAGGTGCAGTCGTTTATACATGGAGAATTTGATGGCAAGCAGTAACTTGATTAAACAATTGCAAGAGCGGGGGCTGGTAGCCCAGGTGACGGACGAGGAAGCGTTAGCAGAGCGACTGGCGCAAGGCCCGATCGCGCTCTATTGCGGCTTCGATCCTACCGCTGACAGCTTGCATTTGGGGCATCTTGTTCCATTGTTATGCCTGAAACGCTTCCAGCAGGCAGGTCATAAACCTGTGGCGCTGGTGGGCGGCGCTACCGGTCTGATTGGCGACCCAAGCTTTAAAGCCGCTGAGCGTAAGCTTAATACCGAGGATACCGTGCAGGAGTGGGTGGATAAAATCCGCAAACAGGTAGCCCCGTTCCTTGATTTTGACTGCGGCGACAACTCGGCGATCGCGGCGAACAACTATGACTGGTTTGGCAGCATGAACGTGCTGACCTTCCTGCGCGATATTGGTAAACACTTCTCTGTTAACCAGATGATCAACAAAGAAGCGGTGAAGCAGCGCCTGAATCGTGACGATCAGGGCATCTCCTTTACTGAGTTTTCTTACAATCTGCTGCAGGGTTACGACTTCGCCTGCCTGAACAAGCTGCACGGCGTGGCGCTGCAGATTGGCGGCTCCGACCAGTGGGGCAACATTACCTCCGGTATCGATCTGACGCGTCGTTTGCACCAGAACCAGGTGTTTGGCCTCACCGTGCCGCTGATTACCAAAGCGGACGGCACCAAGTTCGGCAAAACCGAGGGCGGCGCCGTGTGGCTGGATCCGAAAAAGACCAGTCCGTATAAATTCTACCAGTTCTGGATCAACACTGCGGATGCTGACGTCTATCGCTTCCTCAAGTTCTTCACCTTTATGGACATCGCAGAGATCAATGCCCTGGAAGAAGAAGATAAAAACAGCGGTAAAGCGCCGCGCGCCCAGTACGTGCTGGCAGAGCAGGTGACGCGTCTGGTGCACGGCGAAGAGGGCCTGGAAGCGGCGAAACGCATTACCGAGAGCCTGTTCAATGGCAACCTGAGCGACCTGAGCGAAGCTGACTTCGAACAGCTGGCTCAGGACGGCGTGCCGATGATTGAGATGGAAAAGGGCGCCGATCTGCTGCAGGCGCTGGTGGATTCCGAGCTGCAGCCGTCCCGCGGCCAGGCGCGTAAAACCGTCGCCTCTAACGCAGTGACCATCAACGGTGAAAAACAGGCCGATCCGGAATATGTTTTTGCCGACAGCGATCGCCTGTTCGGCCGCTACACCTTGCTGCGCCGCGGTAAGAAGAATTACTGCCTGGTCTGCTGGAAATAAAAAAATACTACCAGGGCGTGGGAAACCACGCCCTTTTTCTTTTTAGGGTTGTGGTAAGAAAATGAAGAACATCCTCGCCATTCAGTCTCACGTTGTGTTTGGCCACGCCGGCAACAGTGCCGCCGAGTTCCCGATGCGCCGCCTGGGCGCCAATGTCTGGCCCCTCAATACCGTACAGTTCTCTAACCACACGCAGTACGGCAAATGGACCGGCTGTGTGATGCCGCCTTCGCACCTGACGGAGATCGTCCAGGGCATCGCCGCTATCGATAAGCTGCAGACCTGTGATGCGGTACTGAGCGGCTATCTCGGCTCTGCTGAACAGGGCGAGCATATCCTGGGCATCGTGCGTCAGGTAAAAGCGGCCAATCCGGCGGCGAAGTATTTTTGTGACCCGGTGATGGGCCATCCGGAGAAGGGCTGCATCGTCGCCCCGGGCGTGGCGGAGTTCCACGTGCGCTATGCGCTGCCGGCCAGCGATATCATTGCGCCTAATCTGGTGGAGCTGGAGATCCTCTGCGGTCATCCGGTCGCCAGCGTGAGCGAGGCGGTGGCCGCCGCGCGGGAGCTGATTGCCCAGGGGCCGGAGGTGGTGCTGGTTAAGCATCTTTCCCGCGCCGGCATGAGCATGGACCGTTTTGAGAAGCTGCTGGTGACCGCAGATGAAGCCTGGCATATCAGCCGGCCGCTGGTGGATTTTGGCCTGCGTCAGCCGGTGGGCGTTGGCGATGTGACCAGCGGTCTGCTGCTGGTGAAACTGCTGCAGGGCGCCAGCCTGCGCGACGCGCTAGAGCACGTCACCGCCGCAGTGTACGAGATCATGTTGACCACCAAAAACATGCAGGAGTATGAACTGCAGGTGGTGGCGGCGCAGGATCGTATTGCTGTGCCGGAGCACTGCTTCAGCGCCACCCGACTGTAACTTTCCGACTCTGCCCGGCAGAGCGCCGGGCAGTCTCTGGTCTTACTTTAAGCCTTCCGCTGCCAGTGCGTCAGCCACTGCCGGACGCGCCGCCACCTGCGCCATCCAGCTGCCGATATGACCACAGGCGGCCATATCCAGTTTAATCGCATAGCCCCAGCGCAGCACCGTGAACAGATAACCATCGGCGATAGTGAAGCGATGGCCGGTGAGCCACTGTTTATCCGCCAGCGAGGCATCCACGTACTGCAGTTTCTTCTCGAGCAACGCGCGTGCAACGGGCTTATAGTCCTCCGGGGTGTCCGGGCGGAACAGTGGCGTAAAGCCTTTATGCAGTTCGGTAGCGACGTAGTTCAGCCATTCCAGGGTCTGGTAACGGGCAACGGAGCCCACGGGTGCCAGAAGATGGCGGTCCGGCACCTGATCGGCGATGTACTGCATAATAGCCACGCCCTCAGTAAGCAGGATGTCATCATCCAGCAGCAGCGCCGGCACCTGACCTTTCGGGTTGATCAGCAGATAATCTTCCCCGTTTTCCAGCTGTTTCCTTGCCAGATCCACGCTCTGCAAAGTGAAATCCAGGCCGCTTTCGCGCAGGGCGATGTGTGAGGCGAGGGAACAGGCGCCGGGTTTGTAGAACAGTTTCATGCGTTACTCCTCGTGGCTGCAGTTTTCTGTATGTTAGTCCCGCCAGGGGTAAAAAAAAAGCCGCTAACCTAACGTTAGCGGCTTAAAAATAATTGGTTTTCCCTGCGGCGTCAGGCTGCCGCGGTTTCGCGTGCTTTTACGTCCGCGCTGTCGTCCTGAGTCATTCGGTTCAGCTTCGGCGCGGTCAGCAGCATCAGGGCGGCGATGACCGCGGTGACGATACCGATCTGCAGGAACACGTGGCCATACACTTCCAGCGACACCAGCGGATCGGTGACGTTTTCCGGTACCGCCATCAGGTTGGCGATTTTCCCGGCGATGATTGCCGCACCGGCGGTGGTGAGGAACCAGCTGCCCATAATGAAGCCCATCAGACGCTGGGGAACCAGCTGAGCGACCATCGCCAGGCCGAGGCCGGAAATCATCAGCTCACCGATAGACTGCAGCGCGTAGCTCAGAATCAGCCAGTTAACCGAGACGATACCGGCGTCGCTGGCGAACTTCGCCCCTAAAGGCAGGACGAGGAATGCGCCGGAGCACAGCACCATACCGATAGCGAACTTGTGCGGCATCGGCAGGCGGTCGCCCATCTTGTTATAGATGGCGGCCAGAATAGGGCTACCAATCATGATCCAGAACGGATTCAGCGCCTGATACTGTTCCGGCTCGAAGGCGAGGCCGAGGATCGAGTGCTCCACGTTGCGGATAGCAAAGAAGTTCAGAGAGGTCGGCATCTGGCTGTACAGTACGAAGAAGACGATCGCTTCTACCATCAGCAGGAAGGCGACGATCATTTTGCGACGCGCGGCGCCTTTCAGGCCCATCGCCTCTTTGGCGAAAATCACCACGATACCCAGCGCGATGACGCCCAGCGCCATGCGTGCGATACCCTGGTTGTGCAGCAGCCAGGTAGCGATAGCGACCAGCACCACCACGCCAGCGATGGTCGCCAGCAGTTTACCCATATGCACCGGGGCAAAGTCCGGTTTCGAACCGTACTGTTTCACCCATTTCTGGCAGAAGGCGAAGTTAATGATGGTGATCACCATCCCCACCACGCTCAGGGCGAAGGCGACGCTCCAGCCGAAACGCGCGGCCAGCCACGGAGTTGCCAGCATCGAGAAGAACGAACCGATGTTGATGGACATGTAGTACATGGTAAATGCACCGTCCAGACGCGGATCGTTTTTGTCATAGCAGGTAGAAAGCAGGGAAGACGGGTTGGCTTTAAACAGGCCGTTACCGACGGCGATAGTCGCCATACCCATATAGACGATAGCGGCGTCATGACCGGACCAGGCGACCAGCGCATAGCCGATGGCCAGCACGATAGCGCCCAGCATAATGACGCGTTTGGTACCCAGCACTTTATCGCCCAGCCAGCCACCAATGGCGACCAGGCCATAAACCAGCGCGCTAAAGGAGGAGAACAGAGTAATGGAATCCGCTTCCGACATACCCAGCTGTTTTACCAGGTAAACGGCCATGATCCCTTGCAGGCCGTAGTAACCAAAACGCTCCCACAACTCGATCGAGAAAATGAGATAGAACGCGCGTGGTTGTTTGAAAGCGTTCAGACTCACGCTTTCTGCTGGTTTATTGTTTGCAGTAGACACATATACCTCTTTTTTTACATCCCATATTTACTGGGGGGTGTTCGGGGCGCAATCTCGTTGGACCGCCGCCTTTATAGTTATTCTTGGAGGGAAAACGGCAGGTAATGTTCACTATCCTGGCGCATCAGGCAAGGCCTTTGTAATAATCTGTTACACATAATCAGAGTGGTATAATGCTCCGGACTTATGAATGTTATACAGAGTTAAATTTCACCGTTACGTTATCGCTGCTATTTTTATCTTTTTGATTCGCCCATTTTTCCCGTAAAGGCGATATATTCTACTGATTGCGCAATAAAGCAGTGATATGGTCCATTATCCTAAAAATTCATGGCTTATTATCCTGGTGATCGTTGATCAGCCGTTGTATTGCCTGACTTTTATTTCCATTTTAATAACATTCTTTCAACATCGAGTTGCGAGCATGATCTGGATCACAAATACATAGAAATTTTGCGCCGCTAAAAAATGAATGAGCTGGTTGTTTGTTCTATAACCGGATATTAGCCCATGAAAATGCGGTTTATGTGGTGTTAACGGCGGGTTAAATAGCTAAATGCGGACCATAACCTAAAGTTAGGCTATGGTCGTGAGTAAGACGATCAGGCGTAAACTTTGTCTTTGAATTCGCAAAGGTCTTCAATCAGGCAGGAGCCACAGCGCGGCTTGCGAGCGATACAGGTGTAACGGCCGTGCAGAATAAGCCAGTGATGGCAGTCGACCTTAAACTCGGCGGGAACCACCTTCAGCAGCTTCTCTTCCACCTGTTCGACGTTTTTCCCTGGGGCGAATTGCGTCCGGTTGCAAACGCGGAAGATATGGGTGTCTACGGCGATCGTCGGCCAGCCAAAGGCGGTATTTAGCACCACGTTGGCGGTTTTGCGGCCCACGCCGGGCAACGCCTCCAGGGCCGCTCTGTCCTCCGGTACCTCGCCGTTGTGCTGCTCCAGCAGGATCCGGCAGGTTTTGATGACGTTTTCCGCTTTGCTGTTAAACAGGCCGATGGTTTTGATATAGGATTTCACGCCCTCCACCCCCAGCGCCAGCATCGCCGCAGGCGTATTGGCCACCGGGTAGAGTTTGGCTGTCGCTTTATTGACGCTCACGTCGGTCGCCTGCGCCGAGAGCAGGACGGCAATCAGCAGCTCAAACGGCGAGCTGAAGTGCAGCTCGGTGGTGGGGTGGGGATCGTTGTCCCGCAGCCTGGTAAGGATCGCCAGGCGTTTGGCTTTGTTCATATTACGCTTTCCCTGTCGCGTCAGACGGTGCGACAGCGTCGGCCTGGGCCGCCTGCGCCTTCCGCTGCTTGCTACGTTCATCGATAAGGTATTTTACCGCCAGCATCATGCCGAGGCCAATAAAGGCGCCTGGCGGCAGCATAGCCAGCAGGAAAGGAGTGTCTGTATGGAAAACCTCGATGCGCAGGACCTTTGCCCAACTGCCAAGCAGGCTGTCGGCGCCGTCAAACAGCGTGCCATTGCCGAGGATTTCGCGCAGGGAGCCCAGCACGAACATCGCGCAGGTGGCCCCCATACCGATAGAGAAGCCGTCCAGCGCCGACAGCGCCGGTCCTTTTTTGGCGGCAAAGGCTTCGGCGCGGCCCACCACGATGCAGTTGGTGACGATAAGCGGGATGAAAATCCCCAGCGACTGATACAGACCGAACGCATAGGCGTTGATCAGCATCTGCACCACGCTCACCACCGAGGCGATAATCATCACGTAGATCGGGATCCGGATCTCCGCCGGGGTCCAGCGGCGCAGGCTGGAGATGGTCAGGTTGGTCAGGGTCAACACCAGGGTCGTCGCCAGACCCAGCCCAAGGGCGTTGGTGGCGGTCGAGGTTACCGCCAGCAGGGGACACATCCCTAACAGCTGAACCAGAGCGGAGTTGTTTTTCCACAGACCCTGGACGATGACGTCTTTAACTTCGCTCATGGTTACTCTCCACAGGCGCTGAATTCAGGAAGTTGCGCAGGCAGCGTTTGTGCATACAGGCCTGCGCGCTTAACGGCATTGACCACCGCCCGGGGGGTGATGGTGGCGCCGGTGAACTGGTCAAAATCGCCGCCGTCTTTTTTGACCGCCCAGTGGCTGTCGCCCTGGCCGTGGATGACTTTCCCGGTAAAATGGGTGATCCAGTCCGACAGGCGCAGCTCGATTTTATCCCCCAGACCCGGGGTTTCATGATGCTCGGTCACGCGGGTGCCGAGGACCGTGCCGCTAAAATCGGCGGCCACCAGCAGCTGGATCGCTCCGGAATAGCCATCCGGCGCGGTGGCTTCCATGACCGCGCCGATCGGCTGGTCGTTATTTTTGGCTATCCACACTTTATGCTGGCCTTTGCCCAGCGCCGGGGCGCTGACCAGATAGCAGCTCTTGAGCAGATCGTTATTATAGCGGTCGGCAGGTAAAACCTGGTCGAATAACGCTTTCTGCTGCTGGGCCGCCTGCTGGTCGATGGTGCTTTTGGTCAACTCATTGATCGCCGCCGTTAGCCCGGTGGAGCCGGCGGCAAACAGCGCCAGCGTGACGCCGTGTTTTCGCATGGTTTTTAACATCTTCGCTCTCTCAACGGTGGCCATACGCGCGCGGACGGGTGTAGTAATCGATCAGCGGCACGGTAATATTCGCCAGCAGAACGGCAAACGCCACGCCGTCCGGGTAACCGCCGAAGCTACGAATAAGCCACACCAACAGGCCGGCGAGGGCGCCAAAGATCAGACGGCCGCGGTTGGTTGTCGAAGCCGTCACCGGGTCGGTCAGAATAAAGAAGGTGCCAAGCATGGTGGCTCCGGAGAGCAAATGCATCTGCGGCGAGGCCAGACTCTGCGGCGAGAAGATCCAGCCAAGGGTCGCGCACAGGCCAAGGCTGACGAGGAAGCTGACCGGGATATGCCAGCGGATCGCTCTCTGCCACAGCAGAAACAGTCCGCCCGCCAGCCAGGCGATATTCACCCACTGCCAGCCCAGGCCCGCCAGAACGCCGCCGTAAACCGGCAACTGCAGTACCTGCTGGACGCTATGTCCGGCATGCAGGGAGGTTTTGAAGGTATCCAGCGGGGTTGCCTGGCTGATGCCGTCGATACCCAGCCGCAGGCTGGCCATGTCGCCTCCGGCGGCGGTATGACCGGTAAAGATCATCTGCAGCGTATCGCTGAACGCCGGGATATGGGCGGCAATCTCGTATGAAGGCAGCCAGGAGGTCATCTGTACCGGGAACGAAATCAGCAGCACGACGTAGCCGATCATCGCCGGGTTGAAGGGGTTATGGCCGAGTCCACCGTACAACTGCTTGGCGATCACTATGGCAAAGGCGGTGCCGAGCACCACCATCCACCAAGGGGCCAGCGGCGGAATACTCACCGCCAGCAGCAGGCCAGTGAGCAGGGCGGAGTTATCCCTCAGGGTGGACGCAACAGGCTGTTTGCGCAGTTTGAGAATAGCGGCTTCCATTGCCCAGGCCGTCAGAGCGGCGAGGACAATCTGCAGGACGGTGCCCCAGCCGAAAAACCATGTCTGGACCACAATGCCAGGCACGGCGGCGAGCAGCACCAGCAGCATAATGCGCGAAGTCTGCCGCTGGTTATGGGTATAGGGGGAGCTTGCGATTCTGAAAACCATTTATTCCTCGTTAACTGCCTGCTGTGTTGCTTTACGCGCCTGAACGCGGGCGATCGCCGCGGCGACGGCCGCTTTGCGTGGGTCGTCATTGGCTGCGGTTGACGCGATTTCCGCCTGGGCGGCCTGCTGTTCGGCTTTGCGCGCTTTGGCGCGGGCGATGGCGGCTTCCACCGCGGCTTTACGCGGGTCGGCCGGCTCGGCCGCCGGGGCTTCCGCCGGCGCGGCCTGCTGTTCGGCTTTGCGCGCTTTGGCGCGGGCGATAGCGGCTTCCACCGCGGCTTTACGCGGGTCGGCCGGCTCGGCCGCCGGGGCTTCCGCCGCCGCGGCCTGCTGTTCAGCTTTGCGCGCTTTGGCGCGGGCGATAGCGGCTTCCACCGCGGCTTTACGCGGGTCGGCCGGCTTGGCCGCCGGGGCTTCCGCCGGCGCGGCCTGCTGTTCGGCTTTGCGCGCTTTGGCGCGGGCGATAGCGGCTTCCACCGCGGCTTTACGCGGGTCGGCCGGCTCGGCCGCCGGGGCTTCCGCCGGCGCGGCCTGCTGTTCGGCTTTGCGCGCTTTGGCGCGGGCGATAGCGGCTTCCACGGCCGCTTTGCGTGGATCGGCAGCGTCGGCCGCCGGGGCTTCCGCCGGCGCGGCCTGCTGTTCGGCTTTGCGCGCTTTGGCGCGGGCGATAGCAGCTTCCACGGCCGCTTTGCGTGGATCGGCAGCGTCGGTCGACGGAGTTTCCGCCGGCGCGGCCTGCTGCTGCGCTTTACGCGCCCGGGCTTCGGCCTTCCGCGCTTCGCGGGCGGCGATCGCCTCGCTGTTGTCCGGTCTGGCGCCGGCCTGAATCACGATAGGCTGCGCGGCGTCGCGCTGTTTATCACGTACCCGGGCCAGGGCGGCGTTAATCGCATCCTGATCTTTGGCGGCAGGCTGGACGGCGGCTTTTTTATGCCGCTCGGCGCGGGCCGCTTTCTCACGCTCCAGGCGCGCCTGTCGGGCCTCGAATCGCGCTTTGGCTTCCGCAGCGCGCTGCTCTTCCTGACGAATCGCCGCGATCTCGGCTTTCTCCTGACGGAAGTACTGCACCAGCGGAATATTGCTTGGGCATACCCACGCGCACGCGCCGCATTCGATGCAGTCCGCCAGATTGTGGGCGGTGGCTTTATCGTGCTGCTGGCCTTTGCTGAACCAGTAAAGCTGCTGCGGCAGCAGATCGGCCGGGCAGGCGTCGGCGCAGGCGCTGCAGCGAATGCAGCCTTTCTCTTCCTGCGGCTCGCCCATCTCGCTGGCGGAGGGCGCCAACAGACAGTTGGTGATCTTCACCACCGGGACGTCGAGCCCCGGCAGGGTAAAGCCCATCAGCGGCCCGCCCATGATCACCATCGGCTCGGCGCTGGCGCAGAAGCCGGCGTCGTTCAGCAGATGGCGCACCGGCGTGCCAAGGCGCGCCCAGACGTTGCCCGGCCGGGTTACCGCCTCGCCGGTGAGGGTGACCACGCGCTCGGTTAACGGCTCGCCGTCAATCACTGCGCGTTTCACCGCATAGGCTGTACCGACGTTCTGCATTAGCACGCCAATATCCGAAGAACGACCACCGTGGGGTACCTGTTTGCCGGTGAGAATTTGGGTGAGCTGCTTGGCGCCGCCTGAGGGGTATTTGGTGGGGATCACGCGCAGCGAAATGCCATGGGCGTCGCAAAGCACCGCCCGCAGCATCGAGATGGCCTGCGGCTTATTGTCTTCAATGCCGATCAGCACCTCGTCAGGCTGCAGAATATGGGCAAGGATGCGGATCCCTTCGACAATCTGCGCCGCGCAGTCCTGCATCAGACGGTCGTCCGCCGTGATATAGGGTTCGCACTCGGCGGCGTTAATGATCAGCGTTTTAATTTTATCGCCGCCGCCGCGCAGTTTACTGCCGGTGGGGAAGCCCGCGCCGCCGAGGCCGGCAACGCCAAACTGGTGGATGCGCTCAATCAGCGCTTCACGGGTGCGGGTCTGATAGTCGCTCCAGCCGTCGCGTTCGATCCAGCGGTCTTCGCCGTCGGCGTCAATGATCACGCTCATCTCCGCCAGCGCGGACGGATGGGCAGTGGTGTGCGGGGCGATAGCGGCCACGGTGCCGGAGGTGGGAGCGTGAACCGGCAGCATTCTTCCCCAACCGCGGGTCAGCGGCTGGCCGCGCAGCACCCGGTCGCCGACCTTGACGCACAGTTCGCCTTCGGCGCCGATGTGCTGCTTCAGCGGGATCACAAAGCGCTGCGGCAGGGAAACCTGGCGCAGCGGGGTGCCGTTAGACTGGGTTTTCATCTCCGGCGGGTGAATACCGCCGTTAAAATCCCAGACTTTATCTTTTCGGAAAGCGGAAAATAGCTTAAACATGTTGTTCCACAGGAATATTTCGCACCGGGATCGTATGCAGATCCCATTTCCAGGTCTCCGGGGTCGTCGCCACCGGAACGAGAGAAATGCACTGGGTCGGGCAGGGGGCAACACACAGGTTGCAGCCGGTGCACAGGTCGCTCATCACGGTATGCATGGCGCGGGTCGCCCCGACAATGGCATCCACCGGACACGCCTGAATACATTTGGTGCAGCCGATGCAGTTCGGCTCGTCAATCACGGCGAGCATGCGGGCCGGCTCGGCTGCCTGCTCGTCGCCGTCGACGGGCTGCGGGTCGACGTTGAGCAGGGCGGCGATTTTTAACATCACCGCTTCGCCACCCGGCGCGCAGCGGTTAATTTTCTCACCCTGCACGCCCACCGCTTCCGCATAGGGGCGGCAGCCAGGGTAGCCGCACTGCCCACACTGGCTCTGCGGCAACAGTTCATCAATTTTTTCCACCACCGGGTCGTCCTGCACCGCGAAACGGCGCGACGCGTACCCCAGTATTAAGCCGAAAATCAGCCCTAACAGGCTGATGGCGATCACGGCTATCCAGACTGCGCTCATTACAACTTCACCAAACCACTAAAGCCCATAAAGGCCAGAGACATTAAACCGGCGGTAATCAGCGCGATGGCATTACCGCGGAACGGCGCGGGGACATCGGCCACCACCAGACGCTCGCGGATCGCCGCGAACAGCACCATCACCAGCGAGAAGCCGACGGCGGCGGCAAAACCGTACAGCGCCGACTGCAGGAAATTGTGGCCCAGATTGATGTTCAGCAGCGCCACCCCAAGCACCGCGCAGTTGGTGGTGATCAGTGGCAAAAAGATCCCCAGCAGGCGATAAAGCGCCGGGCTGGTTTTACGCACCACCATCTCAGTGAACTGAACCACCACGGCGATAACCAGAATAAAGGCCAGGGTACGTAAATAAACCAGATTTAGCGGGATAAGGATCCAGGTATCAATCAGCCAGGCGCAAATAGAGGCCAGGGTCATCACGAAGGTGGTCGCGAGCCCCATTCCCATTGCGGTTTCCAGCTTTTTGGAAACACCCATAAACGGGCACAGGCCAAGGAACTTCACTAAAACGAAGTTATTGACAAGGACAGTACCGATAAAGAGCAGTAAATAATCAGCCATCATGCGACCTGAAACGAAAAAAAGCCGCTTATTATCGAATAAAACGATACCGGCGACAACAGGTTAAGTGTGGGGTTTTTACGGATTAACAAAGGTCCGTTTGACCCGCTGTGAACGGCGAAAATAGGGCGCCAGCAGCGCGGCGGCCAGCAGCGGAAACAGTAGCTGACGCAGAGCAAGGGCATCCGAAACGGGGGAGAAGGCAAACGCCTTTATCGCCAGCAACAGCGTAATGAGCAGCCAGATAATATAGTGTTTCGGCACCAGCGAGCGCCGCTTGAAAAAGGCGATGGTCAGCCAGAGCGTATAAAACCACATGGCGATGGCAAACAGCAGCGAGGCGACCCACAGCGCCATGTGTCCGGTGCTCATGGCGCGCAGCAGGGCCCAGGTCTGCGGCGACATGAGGGCATTGGCAAAAAATAGCAGCGATAATGAGGCGCTCAACAGCGCCAACAGCAACCAGGCCAGCGGTGCCAACAGCCAGCCGCCGATGCGCTCCGCAGATTGAGACGTCATGTTTCTCCCCTATTCAACGCCAGTATATAAAAGCAGGCCGGGAAGTATAAGCAACTGGCGTGAAGGATGACAGTCTTACTGCACGAATCGCCAAACGGATTTAGGCACCTGGCCCACATCGAACAATTTACCACCGGAAACCAGCTCTGCCCGGCGATGGTCGGCGGCGCGATACATATTAACGATCTCTTCGGTGTCAGTCAGGGAGTAGTTAAGGTGATCAAATAGTTTTTCAAGACTTTCCAGCGAACTGATTTTGCGGAATTTTAATAAATAGTCCAGAACGGTCATTTTCGTATCCATTTTATAATCGGAATAATTACGTTGAATATTATCAGCATTCACTAAACCTACTCTCAACCAACGGCGCCTTCTGCCGGGGCCGCGTGGCATGATTCAGGTTATATAAACCCATGACAAGGAGCAAAGCCAGCCTTGAAGAGCAGGGAGATGTTTAAGAATATTCTAAATCAGACCGGGCGCCGAATGGCGCCCGCAGGAGAAGATTAACGCTGTTCGCCGCGGCTGGCAATAACAGATTTGTACCAATAAAAACTCTTCTTTCGTTTGCGTGCCAGATTTTGCTGGTGGTCCACATAGACAAAGCCATATTGCTTTTGATAACCGTTGAGCCAGCTCAGCAAATCGATAAACGACCAGGGATAATAGCCGCGGACGTCCGCTCCCTGCGCCAGCGCCTTTTCCAGGGCGCCAATATGGCTGCTCAGATAGTCGATTCGCGGATCGTCGACCACCTCACCGGCAATAATCGGGTCTTTCGCCCCAAGGCCATTCTCGGTGATATAGATCGGGATATCGCCATAGCGCGCCTTGATCATCATAATGCCGTCGGTCAGCCCCTGCGGCCAGATCTCCCAGCCCCATTCGGTATAGGTGCTTTGCGGATTACGCACGAAATAGAATAACCCCTCCACGCCAGGCTCGCCGCCGGTGGGGATTTCGGGCGGCTGGGCGGATACCGTTTCCCGACGATAGTAATTCAGACCGATAAAGTCACAGCGGTTGTCTCGCAGCAGCGCGTCGTCCCCTGGAGCAAAGCGCGGTACGCCCCACAGCGCTTGAGTCTGCGCCAGCAGGGCAGCAGGATAGGCGCCTTTTAGCACCGGATCGTACAGCCAGTGGGTATGGATGGCGTCAGCCAGGTCGGTAGCCTACCGGTCTGCCTCGCTGTCGGTGAGTGGGGTATGCGGCTGCAGCACATTGACGAAACCAATCTCGCCCGCCACGGCCATCTCGCGAAAAGCCTTCACCGCCAGCGCATGGGCGATAAACACGTGATGACAGGCCTGGATGGCGCGCGCCGGATCGCGAACGGCCGGGGGATGCAGGCCGTTAATGTAGCCGTGGCCGATGAAGACAATGGTCTCGTTAAAGGTTGCCCACAGCTTCACCCGCGAACCAAAGCGCGCGTAGCACAGGCGGGCGTACTCGGCGAAGGCCTCGGCGGTGCTGCGTGCTTCCCAGCCGCCCTCATCCTGCAGGGCCTGCGGCAGGTCCCAGTGATAGAGGGTGATCATTGGCTCAATATTATGCGCCAGCAGTTCATCGATCAGATCGCTATAAAACTGCACGCCTGCTTCATTAACCTCGCCGCGCCCGGAGGGCAGCAGGCGGGGCCAGGAGATGGAAAAGCGATAGCTCTTCAGACCCATCTCGGCCATCAACGCCACGTCTTCGCGAAAACGGTGATAGTGATCGACGGCGATATCGCCGGTGGTCCCTTCAAAGGTGGTTCCCGGCAGGTGAGAGTAAATATCCCAGATTGACGGTCCTTTACCGTCAGCGTCGTGCCCACCTTCGACCTGATACGCTGCGGTAGCGGCACCCCATAAAAAATGTTGCGGAAAAGCGGCCATGAAAAAGCTCCCAGTCTGATGATAGAGGGAGTGTAATCAAAGCAAGGAGAGCTGTGCAACCGGTTTCTGAAACCGGTTGCACAGTTGCGAAGCAGGTCACTGTTTTACGGCGGCGCTACTTTGTCTGCACCACATCCGCTGGCGGTGGCGACTGGTAATTATCAATATGGTGCGCGATAACCAAAAGCAGTGCGGAAATCCCAAAAACAATCCAGCCAATAAGTTCTACAATACGGGTAAAAACAGTCGTCATAACACTTCAATATCCTTTGAACACAGTGGGAAATGTTACTCCATGGTCAGCAGATCACAAGGGGTATCTGTCTGATTTTGCACGCATGCGGTAAAACCGTAAGTGGAAAAATGATAAGTTTGAGTCGCGTTTTGTAAGAATATTCTCATTAACCAGATATTGACATCAGCTGAATAAGCGAGGCGGTAACATGAGTGATGCGATCCGGGTGGGGCTGGTGGGCTATGGCTATGCCAGCAAAACGTTTCATGCGCCGTTAATCAGCGGCACGTCGGGCCTGGCGCTGACGATGGTCTCCAGCAGCGACGCGGCCAAAGTTCATGCCGACTGGCCTGGCGTGAAGGTGGTCAGTGCGGCGAGTGAATTGCTGAACGACCCGGAGATCGATCTGGTGGTCATCGCCACGCCGAACGACACGCACTTCCCACTGGCGAAAGCGGCGCTGGAGGCCGGGAAGCACGTGGTGGTGGATAAACCCTTTACCGTGACACTGTCACAGGCTCGCGAGCTGGAGAGCCTGGCGAAGCACTGTGGTCGGGTGCTGTCGGTATTTCACAACCGGCGTTGGGACAGTGATTTTTTAACGGTCAGAACGTTGATCAACGAAGGCCAGCTGGGAGAGGTGGGTTACTTCGAATCACATTTCGACCGTTTCCGGCCGCAGGTGCGCCAGCGCTGGCGGGAGCAGGCGGGCCCCGGGAGCGGAATTTGGTATGATCTTGGACCGCATCTGCTCGACCAGGCGGTGGCGCTGTTTGGTCTGCCGGTGAGCATCACGGTCGATCTCGCTCAGCTTCGGCCCGGCGCGCAATCCACTGACTATTTTCACGCGGTGCTGGCCTATCCCCAGCGGCGGGTGGTGCTGCACGGCACATTGCTCGCCGCCGCGGAGAGCGCGCGCTTTATCGTCCACGGCTCGCGGGCCAGCTATATCAAGTACGGTCTCGACCCGCAGGAGGAGCGGTTGAAAAATGGCGAACGTTTGCCGCAGGAGGACTGGGGGTATGATATGCGTGACGGTACCCTCACTCGCGCCGAAGGCGACGAACGCAGCGAGGAGACGTGGCTGACGCTGCCGGGCAATTATCCCGTTTACTATGCCGCTATCCGCGATGCGCTCAACGGGGTGGGAGAAAACCCGGTCCCGGCCAGCGAGGCGATTCAGATCATGACCCTGATTGAGCTCGGTATCGAGTCGGCCCGGCACCGCGCCACGCTCAGCCTGGTGTGAAAAAAGCCCGGCAGCGCGGCTGCCGGGCCGGTAATCAGCCTTTGGCCACCCGCTGAATGAGCGCGGCTTTTTCCTGTTCGATGAGAAACGCCTGAGTCAAACCGTTGATCTGTGCCTGGCGGATCTGCTCCCGGCTCAGGCCCGCCGCCGGTGCCGCCACGGTGTATTCGTGGATAATGTCGACCCCCTGGACCGCCGGATCGTCAGTGTTGAGGCTCGCCAGCACGCCGTGCTCAAGGAACTGCTTCAGCGGATGCTGGGCCAGAGAGGGCACGGTGCTGGTTTGCACGTTCGAGGTGAGGCAGGATTCAATCCCGATGCGGTGCTCGGCCAGATAGTCCATCAGGGCGGGATCCTGTACCGCTTTTACCCCATGGCCGATGCGCTCGGCGCCCAGTTCACGGATGGCCTGCCAGATACTTTCCGGGCCGGCCGCTTCGCCAGCGTGGACGGTGATATGCCACCCGGCATCGCGGGCCTGGTTAAAATGACTGAGGAACAGCGCCCCCGGGAATCCCAGCTCATCGCCAGCGAGGTCGAGGGCGGTGATGCCATCGCGGTGGGCGAGCAGGGCCGCCAGCTCTTCCTGACAGGCCGCTTCGCCAAAGGTGCGGCTCAAAATGCCGATCAGGCGGGCATCGACCTGGAAATCGCGGCACCCCTCACGTACCCCGGCGATCACTGCCTCTACCACGCCGTCGACCGGCAGCTGGTGGGTCATCGCCATATAGCGGGGGGAGAAGCGCAGCTCCACGTAGTGCAGGCCATTGCGCGCCGCGTCTTCGACGTTCTCATACGCCACGCGACGGCAGGCTTCCAGCGAGGCCAGGACTTTCACCCCCCAGTCGAGCTTGGCGAGAAAACTGACCAGATCGGGCTCCAGGCTGGTGACCTGGACGTGGGGACGCAGCGTGTCAAGGGTGGTAGCGGGAAGGGTGATGTTAAACTCGCGGCCAAGATCGAGGATGGTTTGGGCCCGGATGTTACCGTCAAGGTGGCGGTGAATGTCGGTTAATGGCAATGAGGAATCAATCATGGTCGCACTCTTTTTTTAGTTAAAGTGCACGTCATTATACAACAGATACCTAACGCTTTAAAACGATTGAAAAAAGGCAAAAGAAACAAACGCCTGCACCAGGCCCGGCCGGCGCAGCAGAATGCGGCGCATAATCATTTACATTTATATTTTATTTGAATGTATTCATGTTACATATTAAATTCTGCTTACTTTATCGACGATGAGGCAGGGATGCGGATGTGGAAAGCGTAATCCATAATAATATTGAGGGTTTTCTGCTGTTGTTATTAAGCATGTGGCCCATTCTGTTGGTGGTATTCGTTGGCGTCGCCATCTCCTTCTATACCATGCTGTTACGCAAAACGGCGCTGGCCTGCCTGCTGTTCGCCGTCGCCATCGGCGCCGCAGGCTGGAGCTTTGCCTGACGCCAGGCCTCAGGGTTTATCCAGCAGGCTCATACTGGAGGTGGCGGCGCCATCATTCAGATTGGACGGCGAATGCCAGTCGCGGCCCGCCAGGGCGCTGTCTCCCTGACCGCTGCTGGCGACGCTGTCCTGCTGCGTCGACAGCGTTGACCCTTCAAGCGCTTCCTCTGCCCCCGACTGGTCGGGCAGAGAACTGCTATACCCGCCATTGTTCGAATACGTATCCATACCGTTGACTTCATTCGGCACCGTGTCGGTGGTGGTCCCGTCATCGTTAATGCAAAATGAGCCGCCGATGCCGTTAGGCTGACAGTCCGCGGCGAAAGTCGGGCTGGCCAACGCGGTCAGCAGCAATAGCGGTAAGCTGATTTTCTTCATTTTTATCTCCATACGCAGCGTGGCCGACAGATGTTCTCAACTATAGAGGGGAGAGCGCGGCGGCAGGTAACAAAACTGTTTAATTTTGTAATAGCTCATGGTATCCGGTGCCCGTTCGCGTGGCCCGGGCGCAGCGGCTCGGCACAATGCGGTAATCATTTGTTAATTCAACGTAAAGGTTAATGAAAATTTAAGGGAAGGCCGCTATGTTGGCAGCATCACACTTTCCATTAAGGATATTCCATGCGCGATAAATATTCCGGCCTGCAGATTGGCATCCACTGGCTGGTCTTCTTGCTGGTGGTGGTGGCCTATGCGGCGATGGAGCTGCGCGGATTTTTCCCCCGCAGCGATCGGCCGCTGATTAATATGATTCATGTTTCCTGCGGGATCGCCATTTGCGTGCTGATGGCGGCGCGTCTGCTGGTGCGGCTGAAAACGCCGACGCCGCCGATCGTGCCGAAGCCGTCGCCAATGATGACCGGTTTCGCCCATCTCGGCCATCTGGTTATTTATCTGCTGTTTATTGCCCTGCCGCTGATCGGCATGGTGATGATGTACTGGCGCGGGAATCCCTGGTACGCCTTTGGCCTGACGATGCCGTATGCCCCGCAGAGCGATTTTGAGCGGGTGGACACCCTGAAAGCGATCCATGAATGGTTAGCGAATGCCGGTTACTTCGTGATTGGCCTGCATGCCTTTGCCGCGCTGCTTCATCATTACTGGTGGAAAGATAATACCCTGCTGCGAATGATGCCCCGTAAGCGCTGAATCACTCGCTTCAACATTCAGACCCCGTCCCGCGACGGGGTTTTTTTTGCCTTTGCGGCTAATAAAATATAGTATACCCCCCTATATGATACGGAGGCGTTATCGTGCCACATTCACCTGAAGATAAAAAACGGGCCCTCAGCCGCGTACGCCGCATCCGCGGCCAGGTTGAAGCCCTTGAACGCGCGCTGGAGTCAGGCGAACCCTGTATGACTATCCTGCAGCAGATCGCCTCGATTCGCGGGGCGGCAAACGGTCTGATGGGCGAAATGGTGGAGATCCACCTGCAGGACGAGCTGGTCAGCGGCGACACCACCCCGGACCAGCGGGCCGCGAGAATGGCAGAGGTCGGTCATCTGCTACGATCTTATTTAAAATAACATCACGACGAGGAAGAGACAGTTATGAAATCACGCGCAGCAGTGGCCTTTGGCCCCGGTCAGCCGTTAAAAATCGTAGAGATTGACGTCGCGCCGCCGAAAAAAGGCGAAGTTCTGGTGAAAATCACCCATACCGGCGTGTGCCATACCGATGCCTTCACCCTTTCCGGCGACGATCCGGAAGGCGTCTTCCCGGCGGTGCTGGGCCATGAAGGCGGCGGCGTGGTCGTGGAAGTGGGCGAGGGCGTCACCAGTCTTAAGCCGGGCGATCATGTCATCCCGCTGTATACCGCCGAATGCGGCGAGTGCAAGTTCTGTAAGTCGGGTAAAACCAATCTCTGTCAGGCGGTGCGCGCCACCCAGGGCAAAGGGCTGATGCCGGACGGCACCACCCGTTTCTCGTATAACGGCGAACCGATTTATCACTACATGGGCACCAGCACCTTCAGCGAATACACGGTCTGCGCTGAGATCTCGCTGGCGAAAGTCAATCCGCAGGCGCCGCTGGATAAAGTGTGTCTGCTGGGCTGCGGCGTGACCACCGGCATCGGCGCGGTGCACAACACGGCGAAGGTTAAGCCCGGGGATACCGTCGCGGTCTTTGGTCTGGGCGGCATCGGCCTGGCGGTGATCCAGGGCGCCGTGCAGGCGCAAGCCGGGCGCATTCTGGCGGTCGATACTAACCCGGATAAGTTCACTCTCGCGAAAGAGATGGGGGCTACCGACTTTATCAACCCCAACGACTACGATAAGCCCATTCAGGATGTGATCGTTGAGCTGACCGACGGCGGGGTGGATTTCAGCTTCGAGTGCATCGGTAATGTCAATGTGATGCGCGCGGCGCTGGAATGCTGCCATAAAGGCTGGGGCGAGAGCGTCATTATCGGCGTGGCCGGCGCCGGGCAGGAGATCAAGACCCGTCCGTTCCAGCTGGTGACTGGCCGGGTGTGGCGCGGCTCCGCCTTTGGCGGCGTGAAAGGCCGTAGCCAGCTGCCGGGAATGGTGGAAGACGCGATGGCGGGTAAAATTCGCCTCGACCCGTTTATTACTCATCGCCTGCCGCTGGCGCAAATTAACGAGGCCTTTGACCTGATGCATGAAGGCAAATCGATTCGCACCGTGATCCACTTTGGCGACCAGTAATCGCTAACGCGCAAGGCGTTTCGTCAGCAGCAAAAAAGGGCCCGAATGGGCCCTTTTGCTTAGGTCAATCAGTGATGGTCAGGAAGCGCGTAGGCGATAATGTAATCCCCGCGATCCGGAGACTGACGGGCGCCGCCCGCATTGATAATGATGTACTGCTTACCGGTTTTCGGCGACACGTAGGTCATCGGGCCGGACTGACTGCCAACCGGCAGACGGGATTTCCAGATCTCCTTGCCGTCAGCGGTATCAAAGGCGCGCAGGTAGAAATCCTGGGTGCCGGCGAAGAACAGCAGCCCGGACTGCGTCGCCAGCGACGCGCCAAGGGTCGGCATACCGATCGGAATCGGCATATGCATGCGGATCCCCAGCGGCCCGGTATCCTCTACGGTGCCTACCGGCACCTGCCACACCAGTTTCCCGGTTTTCAGATCCACAGCGGACATGGTGCCGAAAGGCGGTTTCTGGCACGGAATGCCCAGCGGCGACAGGAAACGTTCGCGCATGGCGCCAAACGGCGTGCCTTCCATCGGCACGATGCCCATCTCAATGCCGCTGGCGTCTTTCGCTACCTTCTCGCGCGGCACCATATAGTTGGCGAGACCGAGACGCATATCGTTAACGAACATCAGGCTGTTGTTGGGATCCACCGAGACGCTGCCCCAGTTCATGCCGCCGAGCGAGCCCGGGAACTGCAGGGAGCGGTCTTCCCCCGGCGGGGTAAAAACCCCCTGGTGGCGCATCTCTTTGAACTGGATACGGCACAGCAGCAGGTCGATCGGCGTCGCGCCCCACATATCGGACTCGGTCAGCGTCTGGTTGCCGATCATCGGCATTCCCACCGAGTAAGGCTGCGTCGGCGAGTAGCGCTCGCCTTTGACGTTGCCCACCGGCACCGGTCGCTCTTCCACTTTCGCCACCGGCTCGCCGGTTTCGCGATTGAGCATAAAGATCATACCCTGCTTGCTGGTCTGCACCAGCACCGGGGTGGTGCCGCCCTTGCCGTCAGGCAGATCGTACAGCAGCGGCTGAGACGGCAGGTCAAAGTCCCACAGGTCGTGGTGGGTGGTCTGGAAGTGCCAGCGTACCTGGCCGGTCGCGGCATCCACAGCGACGATAGAGGAGCTGTATTTGTCGTCCAGCGCGGTTCGTTCGCCGCCGAAGAAGTCTGGCGTAGCGTTGCCGGTCGGCAGATAGATCAGGTTCAGCTTCGCGTCGTAAGACATCGCCGACCAGACGTTCGGCGTGCCGCGCGTATAGGTCTGGCCCTCCGGCGGTACGCCGGTCAGCGCCGGATTACCCGGATCCCACGCCCAAGCCAGTTTACCGGTATGGACGTCAAACGCGCGGACCACCCCCGGCGGTTCGCCGGTAGAGTAGTTATCCGCGACGCGGCCGCCCACCACCACCACATTGCCCGCGACCAGCGGGGTGGAGGTCTGTTGATAGTAGCCCGCTTTGACTTCGCCCATTCCGACGCTGAGGTCGACAATACCGCGATCGCCGAAGCTCTCGCACAGTTTGCCGGTGTCGGCATCAATGGCGATCAGGCGGGCATCGATCGTCGGCAGGAACAGACGACGGGAGCAGGCGGCAGGCTGGGCGCCTGACGCTGGCGTCGTCTGCGCCTGGCTATCTTCGTAATAGCCTAAGCCGCGGCAGCGCTGCCAGTTAGGCGAAGAGGATTTGGAGTCATAGCGCCATTTCTCTTTGCCGCTGTCGACATCCAGCGCCAGCACTTTGCTGTATGGGGTACAGACGTATAGGGTATCGCCAATCTGCAGCGGGGTATTCTGATCTTCCGCGCCGGAGCCATTGCTCTGCGGAATATCCCCAGTATGCGCCACCCAGGCTACCTGCAGCTGGTTGACGTTGTGCTTGTTGATTTGATCGAGAGCGGCGAAGCGGTCGCCGTGGGTGGTGTTGCCCCAGTGCGCCCAGTTTTTCTGCTCTTCGCCCGGTGCGACGGGTTTCACCGGTACCGCTTCCGTGGCGCTGACCAGCGGTTCGGATTTAAACATCCAGCCAAAGCTTCCCGCCAGCGCCACGGCGAGCACGGCGGCGATGGCAAAAGCCGGGCCTTTTTTCGCCGGCGGGCTGGCGAGGAAAGGCCAGACCAGGGCGGCGAGAAAGGCCAGCACGGCAAGGGCGAACAGGCGCGAGAAGAGCGGCCAGAAGTTCCAGCCAGCGTCGCCGATCGCCCAGATCACTGAGGCGATAAACGCCACGGCGTACAGCAAAATCCCGCCGCGGCGGCGACGGAAAATTAGCACTGCCGCGATAACCATCACCACGCCCATCAGCGCAAAGTACAGCGTGCCGCCGACGAGAGCCAGTTTTGCCCCCAGAATACCGATAGCCAGACCGATGATCAGCATCAGTCCGGCGAGAAGCCACTGCAGGATCCGGGGGAATCCGCGCGGCGCGTTGCCAGTTGTCATGAAATCTCCTTAACCACACCAGCCACCTCATTACGAACCAAATGAAACAAAGTTATTTTGTTTTATTTTTGAATGAAGTGGTTTTTATCTTCATAAAGCCAAATTTATTGCCTACTTTGATTTCATATGAACCATTTGGTGAAATCGCGATATGATAGATCTGTTAAAGAAATTTGCGCAAATGTTAATAAATAATTTCGCACTAAATGATTATTTTGCTGAATGTGTCTCAGTCGGCGTCGGCTCCCCGGCCGCGACGGGCCGGGGGAGCGGCGGATCAGGCAGGCATTGATTTACGAATAGCGCTGAGCAGGGTGTGCGTCCCGGGGGTCAGCGTCGCATCGACGCGGGTTAAAATGCCGATGGGCTCCCCGGCGCCCTGGGTGGCAATCGGCAGGGCGGTCAGTACGCCACGGCGAAGATCGTCTTTAACCGCCCCGGAAGGGACGAACCAGACATAGTCAAAATCAACTGTTAGCTGGCGCGACAGGGAAGCGGACAGAGTCTCGATGCAGCCGGCGGGCATTTTACACCCCTGGCTCTGGAGCAGCGCTTCGGCGTTTTGCCGCGGCACGGTGCCCTTTGGCGAGACCACCACCGGCCACTCCATCACCCGACTGAGGGTCACCGTCTCCTGCAGCAGGGGATGTCCCGGACGAACCACCAGCTTAAGGGATTCCAGGAACAGCAGTTCGTAATGCAGGCCGCTCATCAGCTCCGGATCGGACATCCGTCCGATGCCGATGTCGATCTCCCCGGACTTTAACCCGGCGAGCAGCATGGTGTTGTTCATGGTGGCGACCTGCAGCGTGATATCTTTTTGCTGCTTATGGAACTGGCCGATCACCGTCGGCAGGATCCCCAGCGCGGCGGTAGGCAGCGCGCCGATGCGTACAATATCGTTATTCAGGCCCTCTTTACGGTTCAGCGCCTGGCCCGCCGAGTTAAGGGCATCAAGCACCTTCACGGCATGAGTCAGAAACTGTTCCCCGACCAGGGTCAGCTGCGCCCCCAGACGTCCCCGCTCAAACAGACGGGTACCGGTCAGCTGTTCAAGCTCGTTAAGCGTTTTTGAAAGTGCTGGCTGGCTCAGATTTAAAGTTTCAGCCGCGCGCCCCAGCGTTCCCTGTTGAGCGACGGCCACGAAGGTGTGTAGATGGCGCAAGCGAATGCGCTGACTGAAGAGACCATTTTTTTCCATAGTAAGATGATGTTAAAAACACAGCGGTGAAAGAGACAAGCGGCCTTGTTTAAATTTGATAACCAGATAGCAAAATATTTTTAACATTTGAGCTGATTACATTACAAGATCTTTCCCTATGGTTTAACACGCCGCCGCCCCGGCTGTGCGGGGCGACGGCGGTGGTCAGCATGGCCGCTAGATATCGAAAAAGACGGTTTCGTTCTCGCCCTGCAGATAAATGTCGAAACGATAGACCACTTCCGCACCGCGAACTTCGCGCTCAGCGATTAAGGTTTTGCGTCTCACCTCCCACTCGATGAGATTCAGTACCGGGTCGCTGGCGTTGGCCTCGTGCTCATCGGCAAAATACATCCGCGTATTGAGGCCAATATTGATCCCCCGGGCCACCACCCACAGATTGACGTGCGGCGCCATCAGACGGCCATCGCGGCCAACCACCGCGCCGGGCTTGATGGTTTCAAAGCGCCAGACGCCGGAGGTGAAGTCAGAGCAGGTGCGCCCCCAGCCGCGAAAGCCCGGGTCGACCGCTTTCTGCTGCTGACGATCGTCAGGATGGTTATAGCGTCCCGCGGCGTTGGCCTGCCAGATCTCCAGCAGCACATCGCGGACCGGGGTTCCGGAGCCGTCGATAACCCGGCCTTCAATGGTGATCCGTTCTCCGACGGTATCGGCGGTGGTGAGAACCGGACTAAAATTTTTCTCAAAAATATGGAAACCCGCGGCGTCCGGCGCCAGACCAATATGAACATAGGGTCC
The DNA here is from genome assembly GCF_021739525.1 of Klebsiella sp. 2019SCSN059. NCBI lineage: Bacteria > Pseudomonadati > Pseudomonadota > Gammaproteobacteria > Enterobacterales > Enterobacteriaceae > Klebsiella > Klebsiella sp. 2019SCSN059. Next base: position 463,903 of record NZ_JAKKOM010000001.1, read on the forward strand.
CGCGGTCTGCGAGGCGGTTTCAGGCAGATACTCTTTCATCGGGCGGCCCCCTGAGTGCGATTTTCAAACAGCGTGGCGCGATGGCCGCGCAGAACAAGGTCGAAGCGGTAGGCCAGACAATCCAGCGGCACGGCGGCGTGCATGTCCAGCTCGGCGATCAGGGTGCGCACGGCGTCGTCATTATTAATGGTTCTGACGATCGGGCACTGCTTGATTAGCGGGTCGCCTTCGAAATACATCTGGGTGATCAGGCGCTGGGCCCAGGCGTCGCCTGAGAGCGAGAAATGAATATGCGCCGGACGCCAGTCGCTGGCCTGGTTGCGCCAGGGGTAGGGGCCGGGCTTGATGGTGCGAAAACAGTAATAGCCGTTCTCGTCGGTCAGCACCCGGCCGCAGCCGCCGAAGTTCGGGTCAATCGGCGCCAGATACTGATCTTTTTTATGTCGATAGCGGCCGCCGGCATTGGCCTGCCAGACTTCCACCAGGGTGTTTTTCATCGGTCGGCCGAAGCCATCCCGCACATAGCCGTGCACAATGATCCGCTCGCCAATCGGCAGGCCTTCTTTGGCATAGTTAAGGATAAGGTCATTATCCAGCGGACCCAGGTCGTCGCGGCTAAACACCGGGCCGGTGATCTCCGACAGCGAGTTCTGCAGGGAGATCAGGGCGTTTTTCGGGGAGCGCAGGACGCTGGTTTTATAGCCCGGGGCGTAAGCGGGCGGGTGACTACTGTAATCGCGATGGATAACCTCGCGCGGGGACCATTTATCGTTCATCGGGTACTCCGTATAGAGGGTAGAGGGGCATGTTGTTGTAATGTCGCCAGAAACAGTGTGTGTAAATGTATTGTTAATTTAAAGTGAAATTACCGGGTGTTTTTCATAACCATCGGTTATGTTCTGCGCTATGCCCGTGACCGGAAGCAGGTTATCGCCATCACAGTTTGTAAATTCTTCCCCCCGCCGGGAGGCAGCTTTCCTACACTCCAGGAAGTATTCACTGGAGGTAACACATCATGGCGAACACCATCACGGCTGATGAGATTCGGGAGCACTTTTCGCAGGCCATGTCGGCCATGTACCAGCAGGAAGTTCCGCAGTACGGGACGCTGCTGGAGCTGGTGGCTGACGTCAACCTGGCGGTACTGGAAAATAATCCGAAGCTGCATGAACAACTGGCCAACGCCGACGAGCTGGCGCGCCTGAACGTTGAGCGCCACGGGGCGATCCGCGTGGGCACAGCGGAGGAACTGGCGACGCTGCGTCGCATGTTTGCCATTATGGGGATGTTTCCCGTCAGCTATTACGATCTCTCGCAGGCCGGCGTGCCGGTTCACTCAACGGCGTTTCGTCCTGTCGACGATGCCGCGCTGGCGCGCAATCCGTTTCGGGTTTTTACCTCGCTGCTGCGTCTGGAGCTGATCGAAAACCGCGCTCTGCGCGAGCGGGCCGAGGCGATCCTCGCCCGGCGCAACATATTCACTCCCCGCTGCCTGGCGCTGATCGCCCGGCACGAGGCCGAAGGGGCTTTCACCCCAGCGGAAGCCCGCGAGTTTGTGCAGGAGGCGCTGGAGACCTTCCGCTGGCACCGGCATGCCACCGTCGATGAGGAGACCTACCACGCGCTGCATCGCGAACATCGCCTGATTGCCGATGTGGTCTGCTTCCCGGGATGCCATATCAACCACCTCACGCCGCGGACGCTGGATATTGACCGCGCGCAGGCCCTGATGCCGGAGTGCGGTATTGAGCCAAAGGCCCTGATCGAAGGTCCGCCGCGCCGGGAGGTACCGATCCTCCTGCGGCAGACCAGCTTCAAGGCGCTTGAGGAGCCGGTGATGTTCGCCGGCGAACACCGCGGCACCCACAGCGCCCGCTTTGGCGAAATTGAGCAGCGCGGCGTGGCGCTGACGCCGAAAGGGCGCGCGCTGTACGACCGGCTGCTGCAGGCGGCAGGGACCGGCAAAGACAATCTCAGCCACCAGCTGCATCTGCAGGAGGTGTTCCGCGAATTTCCCGACAGCGAATTTCTGCTGCGTCAGCAGGGGCTGGCCTGGTTTCGCTACCGCCTGACGCCGGCTGGCGAGGCCCATCGCCAGGCGTTTCGCCCGGGCGACGATCCCCAGCCGCTGATCGAGCGCGGATGGGTGGTGGCCCAGCCCATCGTCTATGAGGATTTTTTACCGGTCAGCGCGGCGGGCATTTTTCAGTCCAATCTGGGTAACGAAACCCAGGCGCGCAGCCACGGGAATGCCAGCCGCGAAGCCTTTGAGGCGGCGCTGGGCTGCCCGGTGCAGGATGAGTTTGAACTGTACCGGCAGGCGGAGGAGCGCAGCAAACGACGTTGCGGTCTGCTGTAAAATCAGTACCCTGCTGGCATCAGCCTTACAGGGAGCAGGTTATGCAACATCCGTCGAAACCGTTGGCGAAAACCCGGCAGGGCACGCTGGCCGGGAGCGCAGAGCAGGGGATCCATATCTGGCGCGGCATTCCGTACGCCGCGCCGCCCGTGGGGCCGCTGCGCTGGCGCGCGCCGCAGCCTCCCGCCCGCTGGCATGGCGTGCGTCAGGCCGACGCCTTTTCCGCCGCCAGCTGGCAGGACATTGACTACTGCCGCGAACTTGGCGGCGGGGATCCCGGCCGCTTCAGCGAAGACTGTCTCTATCTCAACGTCTGGGCCCCCGCCAGCGCAGCGCAGCCGCTGCCGGTGATGGTCTGGCTGCACGGCGGCGGGTTTACCATCGGCGCCGGCAGCCTGCCGCCTTACGATGGCCTGGCGCTGGCCAGCCGCGACGTGGTGGTGGTGACGGTCAACTACCGACTGGGCCATCTTGGCTTTTTCGCCCATCCGGCACTGGAGGAAGAGGCGGGCGAGCGTCTGTATAACTTCGCGCTGCTCGACCAGATCGCCGCCCTGCAGTGGGTCCAGGAGAATATTCACGCCTTCGGCGGCGACGCCGCCAACGTCACGCTGTTTGGCGAATCCGCCGGGGCGCGCAGCGTGCTGTCGCTGATGGCCTCGCCGAAAGCGAAAGGGTTGTTCCATAAAGCGATTATTCAGAGCGGGTATACCTTACCCGATCTGCCGCGAGAAAAGGCGCTGGAGAAAGGCCGCCTGCTGGCGGAACGCTTCGCCTTGCCGCAGGCCAGCGCCGAACAACTGCGGGCGATCCCGGCGGAGGCCTTCTGGTCGCTAACCGCCCCGCTGAATATCGGGCCAGCGCCCATCGCCGGCGATGTGGTGCTTCCGCAGCCGATGCTGGAGACCTTTTTTGCCGGGCGCCAGCATCCGATGCCGGTGATGATCGGCTCCAACAGCGATGAAGCCAGCGTGATGGCGGTGTTTGGGGTCGATATCGCCGGGCAGATCCAGAAACTGCGCCGCGAGCGCCGTCTGGGACTGGGACTGATCAAACTCCTCTATCCCGGCGTGAAGGGGGATGAAGCGCTGGGGCGGGAAGTCTGTCGGGATATGGCGTTTACCACCCTCGGCTATGTGGTGATGCAGGCCCAGCAGCGCGTGGGCCAGCCATGCTGGCGGTACTGGTTCGATTATGTGGCGGAAGCGGAGCATGATGTCTATCCGCACGGTGCCTGGCACGGCAACGAGGTACCCTACGTGTTTGATAACCTGCGGCTCACCGACCCGGTGCGGCAATATGCCAGTGAAGCGGATCTGGCCTTCGCCGCTCAGGTCGCTGACTACTGGGCCCAGTTTGCCCGCGTCGCCAGCGGCGAGCAGGTGCTTGCCGGCGCGGTGCGTTGGCCGGCGTGCGTGCGCGGACGGGATCGTCTGCTGCGCATTGGCCTGCATAAGCGTGCCGGCTTTAAAGTGGAGAATCGCTTTATGCGCGCCCGGCTGGCGCTGTTTCGCCGGGTGATGAAGCATCACGTGACCCTCGAATAAAGGGGATGGGTCGCGGCTCAGCTGCAGGCCGCGGGCGGCTAAGAAACGCCCCGGCGATGAGACAGGATGAGTGCTGTCCGCTTTGTTTGCAGGCGGGCCCTGGGCTGGATATAGCGCTCTCCCTCCGCCGGTGATGAAAAAACAGCCTGTTCTGGTAGACAGGGCTTTTTTACCGTTTTTCTGCTGGCAACAATTGGATTATTAATCGTTTTTGTCTAGAGTGGGCGGAAATTATCACGCAGCGTGATGACGCGTTGCGAATCAATTCACCCGTGCAGAAGGACGCTTTCTCAGGCATGAACCGCAGACGTTTTCTTAAATCTTCCATGGCTGTTGCCGCCGTATGCGGAACGTCAGGAGTCGCTTCCTTATTCAGTCAGGCCGCGTTTGCTGAAGACGCGGGCATTGCCGACGGGCAGACACGCCGTTTTGATTATGCCGTGCTGCAGGCGATGGCTCACGATCTGGCGCGCCAGCCGTGGGGCGGCGCCCCGCGCGATCTGCCGCCGACGCTGGCCAATCTCACCCCGCAGGCTTATAACAGCATCCAGTATGACGCCAACCACTCGCTGTGGAACAATATTGAAGAACGCAAACTGGATATCCAGTTTTTCCACGTCGGGATGGGGTTCCGTCGCCGCGTGCGCATGTTCTCTTTAGACGCCGCCACCCAGCAGGCGCGCGAGATCCACTTCCGTCCGGAGCTGTTCAAGTACAATGACGCCGGGGTGGATACCCGCCAGCTGGAAGGGCAGTCCGACCTCGGCTTCGCCGGGTTCCGGGTATTTAAAGCGCCTGAGCTGGCGCGCCGGGATATCGTGGCGTTTCTCGGCGCCAGCTATTTCCGCGCGGTAGACAGCACCTACCAGTATGGCCTCTCGGCCCGTGGGCTGGCGGTGGATACCTTTACCGATACCCCGGAAGAGTTCCCCGATTTCACCTCTTTCTGGTTCGAAACGGTCAAAGGAGACGCCACGGTATTTACCGTTTACGCTCTGCTGGACAGCCCGAGCATCACTGGCGCCTACAAGTTCACCATCCACTGCCAGGATACCCAGGTCATTATGGACGTGGAGAACCATCTCTACGCCCGCAAGGATATCAAACAGCTGGGTATCGCGCCGATGACCAGCATGTTCAGCTGCGGCAACAACGAGCGTCGGATGTGCGATACCATCCACCCGCAGATCCACGACTCCGATCGGCTGTCGATGTGGCTGGGCAACGGCGAATGGGTCTGCCGGCCGCTGAACAACCCGCAGAAGCTGCAGTTCAACGCCTTCCAGGACAAGAACCCGCGCGGTTTTGGTCTGCTGCAGCTGGACCGCGATTTCTCCCACTACCAGGACGTGATGGGCTGGTATAACAAGCGTCCCAGCCTGTGGGTGGAGCCGCGTAACCAGTGGGGCAAAGGGGCGGTCAGCCTGATGGAGATCCCGACCACCGGTGAAACGCTGGATAACATCGTCTGCTTCTGGCAGCCGGAAAAGGCGGTGAAGGCGGGCGACCAACTGGACTTCCGCTACCGTCTCTACTGGAGCGCGCAGCCGCCGGTGAGCACCCCGCTGGCGCGTGTGCTCGCCACCCGCACCGGGATGGGGGGCTTTCCGGAGGGATGGGCGCCGGGGGAACACTACCCGGACAAGTGGGCGCGTCGTTTTGCCATCGACTTTGTCGGCGGCGATCTGAAAGCGGCCGCGCCGCGCGGTATTGAACCGGTGATCACCCTCTCCAGCGGCGAAGCGAAGCAGATTGAGATCCTCTACGTCGAGCCGTTCGATGGCTACCGGATCCTCTTCGACTGGTATCCGACCTCCGACTCGACCGACCCGGTGGAGATGCGTCTGTTCCTGCGCTGTCAGGGAGAAGCCATCAGCGAAACCTGGCTCTATCAGTACTTCCCGCCGGCGCCGGATAAACGTAACTACGTCGACGACCGGATCATGAAATAACCCCGTGACAGCCGTGGCCCCCAGGCACCCCCTGCGGGCCCGTAGAGAGCCCCATGACCACAGACATTCCAGCAGTACCTGAGTCGATCCCGGTGACCGAGGGACTGACGCTTACCGCCATTGATGAGCGTTACGTCAGCGACCTGCACCAGCTGGTGGTGAAAAACCAGCGCTGGCTACAGCAGTCGCTTAGCTGGGCCGGAGAGGTGCGCAGCGAAGAGGAGACCCGCCGCCATGTGCAGGGTAACGTGATGCTGCACCAGCGGGATTACGCCAAAATGTTTTTGCTGTTTCTCGATAAGCGGCCGATTGGCGTTCTGTCGTTCAACCAGATCGAGCCGCAGAATAAGACGGCCTATATTGGCTATTGGATCGATGAAGATTGCCAGGGGCAGGGGTATCTGTCCCGTTCCCTGCAGGCCTTTATCCACTATTATGCACGCAGCGGGCTGGTGCGCCGGTTTGTAATCAAATGTCGGGTGGCGAATACCCGTAGCAACCAGGTGGCGTTACGTAACGGGTTTGTTCTGGAAGGCTGTCTCCGGCAGGCCGAGTATCTGAACGGCAGCTATGACGATCAGAATATCTACGCCCGCATTATTGACCGCGACGAGGCGCTACAGGGCGCCTAACAGCGGCGTTCGGGTGATCTGCTGCTGGCCGTCGAGGGTCTTCGGGCCGCGCAGGTGAATGGCTTCTCCTTCCCGCGCGGCGATCTGCACCTCGTCCCCAAGCGTGACCTGGTGCTCAACGATCACATCGCCGACGATGACAGCCCGACCCTGGATCAGCACGTCGTCGTCAAGCAGAATCGGTCCACCGCGCAGCTGCGCCTCGCCGCCCACCATCGCCCGGTGCTTTAGCAGACAGTTACCTTCAATCACCGCATTCTCCGCAACCTGGGAACTGTAGCGCACAGTGGGAATGGCATCCTCGCCGCGACCCGCGATCAGACGGGCATGCCCGTAAATCCGCGCGTTATCGCACACCCAAACGTCATTCTCCTCGTTTCCCTCAAGCCTGGCGTGGTCAAAGACTTCCGCCCGATGTTCGACAAAAGCGTGCTCAACGTAGGCCTCGCCATAGATCTGCGCCTGATGGAGAATGCGCGACGCGCTGACGGTGGCTCGCTGATAAATCTGCAGCACTTTGTCGCGGTCGGCGGTCAGCCCGCGGGCGGCAATCACCTGACAGTGGGGCAGAAGACGCGCCTCGTCGGCGAGGCGACAGTCACCGCGCACCGTACTCAGGCTAATCGTGACGTTGTCACCAATCTGCGCGTGATGGCTGATCTGCGAGGCGTGAATGGATGCCCGTCCGCTGATGATAGCCCCATGGCTGACCTCGCAGGGGCCATGGAGTCGGGCATCGTCGAGGATGCGCGCCCCGGCGAAGACCACGCTGTTGGCATCGTAGATCCAGCACTCTCCCTGCTGGCTGAGAGCGCTTTCCTCCTCCACCCAGCCGCCTTCGCTGCCCGCTTTGACGTCAGCGAAATCGATAAGCGCCACGATCTGGCGCAGGATGACGCACTGCTTGCCATCCTCTGCCTGGTAACAATACTGCCGGGTCTGTTCGCTGAGACGGTATTTACGCATTCCCGATCCTCATTACTTATGGTTAACATAAACATAGCAAAGATCGCCGTAGCGCGTGGGATAAGGTTCCTTTAGAATGCAACTTCAAATTAAATTGATATCATCAATAAAATGAACAAAACGCATACGTCGCGGCAGGTGCTGAACCTGCCGGCGGGTTACTTTGGCATGGTGCTCGGCACCATCGGGATGGGCTTTGCCTGGCGTTACGCCAGCATCCTCTGGCCGGTCAGCCGCAGCATTGGTGATGGGCTGGTGACGCTGGCGATGGCGATGTGGGTCCTGCTCAGCATGGCGTTTATCAGCCGGGCGATCCGCTTTCCGGCGAGTGTGCTGCAGGAGATGCGACATCCGGTCAGCAGCAGCTTCGTCAGCCTGTTTCCCGCCACCACGTTGCTGGTATCGATTGGTCTGGTACCCTGGTGCCGGCCGCTGGCCATCGGGCTGTTTGTGCCGGGCGTGGCGCTGCAGCTCGCCTATGCCGCCTGGCAAAGCGGCGGCCTGTGGCGGGGAAACCATCCTCGCGAGGCCACCACGCCGGGGCTGTATCTGCCCACGGTGGCGAATAATTTTATCAGCGCGATGGCCTGCGGCGCGCTGGGGTTTACCGACGCCGGACTGGTGTTCCTTGGCGCCGGGGTCTTCTCCTGGCTGAGCCTTGAGCCGGCTATCCTCCATAGGCTGCGCAGCGCAGGCGAACTGCCGACCGCGCTGCGCACGTCGTTGGGGATCCAGCTGGCGCCTGCGCTGGTGGCCTGCAGCGCCTGGCTCAGCGTCAACGGCGGGGAGGCTGATATCTTTGCTAAGCTGCTGTTTGGCTACGGTCTGCTACAGCTGTTGTTTATGCTGCGTCTGATGCCCTGGTATCTTCGCCAGCCGTTCAATGCTTCTTTCTGGAGCTTCTCGTTCGGTATTTCCGCACTGGCCACTACCGGCCTGCATCTGGGCCAGGCTAAGGCGGACGGCTTTTTTCATCATCTGGCGCTGCCGCTCTTTATTTTTAGCAATCTGGTCATCGGCCTGCTGCTGCTGCGCACAGGGCTGCTGTTGGTTAGCGGGAAACTGTTGCTACAGGTCGACCGGGAAACACTCCTGAATAAGAAGGAAGGATCATGACAACGCGTGACGCGGACTATTTTAGTGAAAAATATGGCCTGACCCGCACCCACTCCGAGGTGCTGCATGCCGCGACGATGGTGCCGCCGGGGCGGGCGCTGGATCTGGGCTGCGGCAACGGACGTAACAGCCTTTATCTGGCGGCGAACGGCTTCACGGTGACGGCGTGGGATAAAAATGCGATGAGCATCAATAATCTGGAGACTATTCGCGCCGCCGAAGGGCTGGATAATCTGCAGACCGCGGTGAAAGACCTCAACAGCCTGACCTTTGACGGCGAGTATGATCTGATCCTCTCCACCGTGGTGATGATGTTTCTTGAGGCCGGCGCTATCCCGGGACTCATCGCCAATATGCAGCGTTGCACCGCCGCCGGGGGCTATAACCTGATTGTCGCGGCGATGGACACCGAGGACTATCCCTGCACCGTCGGCTTCCCGTTTGCTTTTAAACCCGATGAACTTCGGGAGTACTACCGGGGCTGGGAATTACTGAAATACAATGAGGACGTCGGTGAGCTGCATCGGACCGACGCCAGCGGCAACCGGATCAAACTGCGCTTCGCCACGCTGCTGGCGCGCAATCCCGCATAATCCTCAGCGGCGCGTGAAATGGCTGAAATTGACCGCGCCGCCTTGCGCTAATACCCATCGGATAAAGACGCGCGAAAAGCCTCGCTGAACAGAGGGTTAAAGGCGACCTGTTCATCTATTAAGTGATTATTTAATAACGTAATGTTGATCCCATCAATATTTGTATATCTTCCTTGACGAAGCCCTCATTTTGTCACAAAACTACTGGGTCTTATCTGCTATAACGTCTGCCGAAAAAACTGCATTTACAGGGATCTCTTTATGCGTACTCGCGTGTTATTTAAAGTCGCCGCTCTGGCGGGGATGTTAGCGTTGACGGGCTGTGCGTCCAAACTGGCGCAGCCGAATCAGTATTCGGGCTTTTTAAAAGATTATTCCAACCTGAAAGAAGCCACCACGGCCTCCGGCAAGTCGGAGCTGCGCTGGATCGACCCAAACTACAATCCGGCTAATTACGATAATGTCGTCTACCATCCAGTAACGTACTATCCGGTACCGAAGCCGACGACCCAGGTCGGTGAAAAGGCGTTGCAGGATATTCTTAATTACACCAATAAACAGCTCAAACAGGCCATTTCCGAGCGTAAACCGCTGGCTACCACCGCCGGTAAGCGTAGCCTTATTTTCCGCGGGGCGATCACCGGGGTGGACTCCAGCAAAGAAGGGCTGCAGTTCTATGAAGTGGTTCCGGTCGCGATGATTGTTGCCGGTACTCAGGCCGCCACCGGGCATCGTACGATGGACACCGACCTCTATTTTGAAGCCGAACTGATTGACGCCAGCACCAACAAGCCGGTGATCAAAGTGGTTCGTAAAGGGGAAGGAAAAACCCTGGCCAATGAAAACACGCCGCTGACCATCGAAACCATGAAGCAGGTGATCGATGATATGGCGGTCGACGCCGTCAAATTCGACCCTTCCCAGCGGTAATCTCGCCAGCGCCGTCTGTCGACGGCGCTGTTTTATCTTCCGCCGTTTCAGGCCAGCTTTCGGCGCAGCAGCAGCTGTTCCGGTTTGGCAAACATCACCAGATTACCCAACAGGATCAGCGCCAGTCCGATAACGGCGTTGCTGTGCCATACATAGCCTTCATAGACGGTGGAGATGGACAGGGCGACCAGCGGAAACAGCAGCGTACTGTAGGCGGCTTTGCTGGCGCCGATGCGTCCCACAAGGGTGAAATAGGCGCCGAAGGCGACAACTGAGCCGAACAGCGCCAGGTAAAGCAGGGCGCCAAGATAGCTGACGGTCCACTCCGGCATAAAATTATCCCCGCGGAGGAGTGCGATGGCGCCCATCACCAGCGTGCCGTACAGCATCGCCCAGCTGTTGGTGGTCAGCGTCTCCAGCCCCCGCCGCTGGTGACGAATACTGAACATATTGCCCAGCGAAAAGCCGTAAGTGCCCAGCGCGCTCAGACCGATCCCCCACAGTAGCGAAGCGTTCAGCCCGTTGGCCAGCAGGTCATCCCAGAACAGGGTGACGATACCGGCCAGACCGAGCGCGGCGGCAGCCCAGAAGCGTCCCGGCGGCTGCTGACGGAAGAAAAGAAAGCTGTTGATGGCGTTAAACAGCACCGCCATGGAAAAGATCACCGATTCCAGACCGGTGTTGATCCAGGCGGCGGCGGTATAAAAGCACCAGAAATTGAAGCAGAAGACGCAGCAGCCCTGCAGCAGGCAGCAGAGATGGTCCTTCGCGCCCAGCGGCCGCAGACGTCGCGTGACGAGCAGAATCGCCAGCATCGTGACGCTGGCCACGGCGAAACGCCAGAAAATCGATACCGGCGCCGCCACCGGCCCCTGCTGTAAAAAAATCGCAATCCACGTCGTTCCCCAGATAACGACAACGAGTGCATAAAGTAATGCGTTCACCCTGATTCTCCTCTGCCTGTTGAAGGGAGGAGTATGCCGCCTGCCGCAACCTGCGGCTTTCACCCGCTTGTTGTCGGCTTGCAAATTCTTGCGCTTATTTGTCTTTCGCCGGCGGTGAGGACTGGAAACCGCGTCGCAGTATCCCTAGACTAGAGTTTTTCCAGACAGGACAGATGCGTGAAGGCGATGGGTTACGGGACGTTTGAAACATTACGGCGACAGAACGCGGTGCTGAAGGGCACCGTGGAGCTGAATTCCGGTATTCAACTGGCCGCCTGGTATAACAACTGCGATACCGTAACGGTACGCAGCGATCATCATACCTTAAGCCTGTACGTCGCCGATGGTTATGAAAGCTATCAAAAGACGCCGCACGGCTGGAAGAATGGCGGCGGCCCGGATCGCTTTTGCCTGATGCCGAAAGGCGATGAAAGCGTCTGGGATATCCGCGGCGATCTGTCGTTTGTCCATCTCTATTGTACCGATGCGCATCTGCGCCGCGTCGGGGAGGAGGTGTGGGATCGCAGCCCGGCGAACTTCACCCTGCAGGAGAAAACCTTCGCCAGCGATGACAAAATCACCACCGTGTATCGTCAGTTTTTGCTGGCTAATGACTGGCGACAGCCGGCGAACCAGCTGACCCTTAGCGCCGCCAGCAGTTTATTGCTTACCCATCTGATCCAGCACTATTCCACCGTGCAGTGGCGTTTGCCGTCGGTCACCGGGGGACTGGCGCCAGGGGTGAAGCGTCACGTGCTGGCCTGGATCGACGCTCACCTCGATCAGCCATTGACCCTGGCCGACCTGGCGCAGCAGGCGGGATTGAGTGAATTTCATTTTGCCCGTATGTTCCGCCAGTCGCTGAATATGGCTCCGCATCAATATGTGATGCAGCAGCGAATGGCGAAGGCGCAAAACCTGATCTGCCACAGCGCGCTGCCGCTCACCGAGATCGCTCTGGCCTGCGGTTTCAGCTCCGCCAGCCATTTCAGCCATCGGGTCAAAGCCGCCACCGGCCTGACGCCGTCCCAGCTACGGGCGGCGCAGCGCGGATAGCACGCCGTAGCTCACTCCGCCGAGCACCACGCCCCAGAATGCCGAGCCAATTCCCGCCAGCGTCACGCCGCTGGCGGTGATCAGAAAGGTCAGCACCGCCGCGTCGCGCTCACTGGCCTGATGTACCGCCTGAAACAGACTACCGCCGATGGTGCCGAGCAACGCCAGGCCGGCCAGCATCTGGATCCACGCTGGCGGCAGGGCCGACATCAGCGCGGTGATCGATCCCCCGAACAGACCGGCCAGCAGATAAAAACCGCCTGCGGCCATGGCCGCCAGCCAACGCTGCTGCGGATCCGGGTGCGCCTCCGGGCTCTGGCAGATGGCGGCGGTGATCGCCGCAATACAGATGGAGTAGACCCCAAACGGCGCCAGCAGTAGCGCCAGCCCCCCGCAGACAACGATCAGCGCGGAGACCGGTACGGCATAGCCTGATGCCTGCAGGGTAGCGAATCCGGGCGCGTTCTGTGAGGCCATGGTCACGAGGAAGAACGGCAGGCCGACGCTGAGCAGCAGCGCCGGGGTAAACTGTGGGGCGATCCATTCCGGCGCCACAAACGCAAGCGGCACAGCGGCGCTGGCCACCTCCCCGGAGGCCGCGGCAATCAGCGCCCCGGCAACCAGCGCGGCGACCACGGCGAAGCGGGGCCACAGCGCCTTACACAGAAGCCAGGCGGCGAGCATGCCGCCGCACAGCAGCAGATGATCCTGGAAGCCGGCGAAGGCCTGCAAACCGAAACGCAGCAGAATGCCGGCCAGCATCGCGGCGGCCAGCGAATGGGGAATGATTTTCATCAGCCGGGCAAACAGGCCGGTAACGCCGCAGAGGACGATCAGCGCATTGGCGAAGATAAATACCCCCACCGCCTCAGGGAGGGTCACCCCCTGCAGCCCGCTGACCAGCAGGGCGGCGCCCGGCGTTGACCAGGCGGTGAGCACCGGCACTTTTCGCCAACCGCTCAGCGCGAGGGTGCTGACGCCCATGGCGAGGCCCAGGGCCGTCATCCAGCCGGCGATCTGCCCGGGCGTGGCGCCGGCGGCAGCGGCAGCCTGCCAGATGATGGCGGCAGAGCTGGCGTAGCCCACCAGCACGGCGACGAAGCCGGCGAACAGGGTGGGAAGCGGAACGGTAAACGAGCGCATAGTTTTCTCTTGTGCGTTATAACGTCCGAATACTCTATCATTGTGCGTTTTAGCGCACAAGGTTCCTGCGTGGTGAGGGCTGCGCACCGAGGCTCTTGTCGCAAACGGCCCGCGATGCCGCTAATCGCCCTGTTGAATCAGGCAAATGGAGGTATACTCTGGGCTGAAAAATCAGGAGGTAGGATGAATATTGCGCAACATCTGGCGGCCACCCTCAAAAATCTGCGTCAGCAGCGCGGCTGGAGCCTGTCGCGTCTGGCGGAAGAGACCGGGGTGTCGAAAGCCATGCTCGGGCAGATTGAGCGGAATGAATCGAGTCCGACGGTCGCGACGCTGTGGAAGATTGCCACCGGGCTGAACGTGCCGTTTTCGGCGTTTATCGTTCCGGATGACGGCGCGGCGCCCTCCGCGTTTGACCCGCAGCAGCAGGCGATGGTGGTGACCCCGGTCTTCCCGTGGGACCCGGAGTTGCGCTTTGATCATTTCTCGATAACCCTTGCTCCCGGGGCGCTGAGCGAATCGACGCCGCATGAGCAAGGGGTGATTGAGCATGTTGTCGTGATTAGCGGTACCCTGGATCTCTGCTTACAGGGGGAGTGGCACTCGCTGCAGGCGGGTGAGGGTCGGCGCTTCGCCGGCGATGCGGCGCATGCCTACCGGAACAGCGGCGCCCAGGCGGCTCATTTCCATTCGCTTATCCACTATCCAAAAGAAAAAACCGCGGGCGAACCCGCGGCCAGACAAGATGACTGATGATAACCACTCACAACGTGACGAGGAAAATCCGGAATACGTGATGACAGTACTCTGTCCGGTGATTTGAGGGAAATATCTTTTCCTTCAATACTTTGCTGAAAACTGAAAATTCGTCGTCCCGCGACGGCGGAAAAGGTTTTCGTCTGCGCCCGGTTCTGACTACAATAGCCGCCATTTCGACCCCCTTATACTGGATAACAACACGCGTATGCGCCTGCACAATCATCGTCTTGAACTTCTTAGTCCTGCCCGCGACGCCGGTATCGCTCGCGAAGCGATCCTTCACGGCGCCGATGCCGTTTATATCGGTGGACCTGGCTTTGGCGCCCGCCACAACGCCAGCAACAGCCTGAGCGACATCGCCGGTCTGGTGCCTTTCGCCCATCGCTTTGGCGCCAAGGTCTTTGTGACGCTGAACACCATTCTGCATGACGATGAGCTGGAGCCGGCGCAGCGGCTGATTACCGACCTTTACGACGCGGGCGTCGATGCGCTGATTGTCCAGGATATGGGGATCATGGAGCTGGACCTGCCGCCGATCGAGCTGCACGCCAGCACCCAGTGCGACATCCGCAGTGTGGAGAAAGCAAAGTTTCTCTCAGACGCCGGTTTCAGCCAGATCGTGCTGGCGCGCGAGCTGAACCTCAGTCAAATCAAAGCCATCTACGATAATACTGACGCCACCATCGAATTCTTTATCCATGGCGCGCTGTGCGTGGCCTATTCCGGCCAGTGCTACATTTCCCACGCCCAGACCGGACGCAGCGCCAACCGCGGCGACTGCTCGCAGGCCTGCCGCCTGCCGTATACCCTGAAGGACGATCAGGGGCGAGTGGTGGCCTATGAAAAACATCTCCTGTCGATGAAAGACAACGACCAGACCGCCAACCTGGCGGCGCTGATCGATGCCGGGGTGCGCTCCTTCAAAATCGAAGGCCGTTACAAAGACATGAGCTACGTGAAAAACATCACCGCTCACTACCGCCAGATGCTGGACGCCATTATTGAAGACCGCGGCGATCTCGCGCGCGCCTCGGCAGGGCGCACCGAGCATTTCTTTATCCCGTCCACCGATAAAACCTTCCACCGCGGCAGCACCGATTACTTCGTTAATGCCCGTAAAGGCGATATCGGCGCCTTTGATTCGCCAAAATTTATCGGACTGCCGGTGGGCGAAGTGCTGAAGGTGGGTAAAGACCATCTCGACGTTGAGGTCAGCGAACCGTTAACCAACGGCGATGGCCTTAACGTGATGATTAAGCGTGAAGTGGTGGGCTTCCGCGCCAATACCGTGGAAAAAACCGGCGAAAATCGCTATCGGGTGTGGCCGAACGAGATGCCTGCGGATCTGCACAAAGTGCGCCCGCATCAGGCGCTCAACCGCAACCTTGATCACAACTGGCAGCAGGCGCTGCTGAAGACCTCCAGCGAACGCCGCATCGCCGTAGACGTCACCCTAAGCGGCTGGCAGGAGCAGCTGGTTCTCACCATGACCTGTGAAGATGGCGTCAGCGTGACCCACACCCTTGACGGGGAGTTCGCCGAAGCTAACCAGGCGGAGAAAGCGCTGGCTAACCTGCGTGACGGTGTCACAAAACTGGGGCAAACCATTTACTATGCGCGCGAGGTGCAGGTCAATCTGCCGCCGCTGTTTGTGCCCAACAGCCTGCTCAACCAGCTGCGGCGTGAAACGGCCGAAATGCTGGATGACGCGCGGCTCAATGCCTGGCAGCGCGGTACCCGTAAGCCGGTCTCTGTGCCGCCGCCGGTCTACCCTGAGACCCATCTCTCCTTCCTCGCCAACGTCTATAACCACAAGGCGCGGGCGTTCTACCAGCGCTATGGCGTGCAGCTGATTGACGCCGCCTATGAAGCGCACGAAGAGAAGGGCGATGTGCCGGTGATGATCACTAAACATTGTCTGCGCTTTGCCTTCAACCTCTGTCCGAAACAGGCGAAAGGCTCCATCAAGAGCTGGAAAGCCACGCCGATGCAGCTGATCCATGGCGATGAAGTGCTGACCCTGAAGTTTGACTGCCGTCCGTGCGAAATGCACGTGGTCGGCAAGATCAAAAACCATATCCTCAAAATGCCGCACCCGGGTAGCATCGTGGCCTCCGTTAGCCCGGACGAGTTGATGAAGACCCTGCCGAAGCGCAAAGGGGCCTGATCCGCGGCGACGCTACTGGCTGTGTGATGCCCGCGGTTTGCGGGCGTCCTGCCAGCGGTGATGCTCGCGCAGGTCGGCGGCGTTCTCTTCGCACCGGCTGCGAAGCTCATCGCTATCCGCCTCGTGCAGCAGCTGCTGCTCGAGGCTCTGTACCGGAAAGTAATCGTGCCCCTGACGGTGGGCCAGCAGATGCCCGGAAAAAAGCGCGCACAGCAACAGCAGGGCGCTCATGCTTCTCCTCAACATACCTTTTCTCTGTGAATCAATGGCGTGGGCTTACTATGCCAGGCGCTGTGCAGGTTTTTTTCCCGGTTTATCAAAGAAGGGCAAGGGTTTGTCAATGTCTGCTGAAAGAGGGTGAAAAAAGCCTGGCGCAGAAGGCCAGGCGTGAGGGATTACGCTTTTGGCGGCAGTGGTTTCCCGCTGTGCTCACCGCCTTTTGGCGGCTGCTTACCACCATGCTGCGGTTGTTTGCCGTCTCGTTGCGGCTGCTTGCCGTTGTGTTGCGCTTGCTTACCGTCGTGCTGGCCGTTTTTCGCCGCCGATTTACCCTGATGCTGCGCGCTTTTTTCTGGCGGCGGCGGTGGGTTGTCGGCAGCGAAAGCCCATGACGATATTCCCAGCGTCATCGCGGCAGACAGTAAAGCTAACTTCTTCATAGCAATATCCTTTCTTCTGATGTGTCCGCGTATTTCAGCAGGTAAAAGTGAAGACAAGATGGAGAACTCCGGATCCCGATTTCTCTGCATCCTGGTTCAAACTTTAAGACCTGCGGCGGTCATCAGCAGGCGAAACAGCAGGCTGATGGCGGCCAGCGTCAGCACGCTGCCTCCCCACAGCGCGATCAGCCACAGCAGACGTTTCGACCAGACGGTTTTCATCAATGATAACCCTCCCCTGGCTGGACTTTGCCGCGGAACACGTAATAGCTCCAGCAGGTATAGCCAAGAATAACCGGAATAATCAGCAGCGCGCCCACCAGCATAAAGCCCTGGCTTTGCGGCGGGGCGGCGGCCTGCCACAAGGTAATCGATGGCGGAATAATATGCGGCCAGATGCTGATCCCCAGGCCGCTAAAGCCGAGAAACACCAGGCCCAGCGTTAGGGTGAAAGGCGAGACATGGCGGTCATGCAGAGGCAGTGTGCGCCACAGCCAGGCGCTAATCAGGAGCACCAGCAGAGGCACCGGCAGCAGGAAATAGAGATTCGGCAGGCTGAACCAGCGGGCGGCGATCGCCGGGTGCGCCAGCGGCGTCCACAGGCTGATGACGGCAAACACCGCCAGCAGGGCAACCAGCAACTGTCGCGACGCGCTGCGCATCCGCTGCTGCAGCGCGCCTTCGCTCTTCATCACCAGCCAGGTAGCGCCGAGCAGCGCATAGGCCACGCACAGCCCGACTCCGCAAAACAGGCTAAACGGGGTCAGCCAGTCAAACATGCCGCCGCTGAAGGCGCGACCGCTGACGGTAAATCCGTCGATCACCGCTCCGACCACCACGCCCTGGCTGAAGGTCGCCAGCAGGGAACCGCCAAAGAAGGCGCGGTCCCAGAATGGCCGGTGCGACGGCGTGGCCTGGAAACGAAATTCAAAGGCCACGCCGCGAAAGATCAGGCCGATCAGCATCAGGGTCAGGGGGATCGACAGGGCGTCGATTATCACCGCGTAGGCGAGGGGAAAGGCGCCAAACAGACCGGCGCCGCCCAGCACCAGCCAGGTCTCATTGCCATCCCATACCGGGGCGACGCTGTTCACCATCACGTCGCGCTCAGTGCTCCCCCGGACCGTGCCGAACAGCATGCCAATGCCCAGATCAAAGCCGTCCATGACGATGTACATCAGCGTGGCAAAGACGATAATCACGAACCAGATCACCGATAATTCGATACCCATTAGCGGGACTCCTTCTGCAGATAACCTTCAGTAGCGGCGGACAGCGGGCGGGCTGGCGTACCGGTTGTCGCGGGTTGCACCTCCTGCGGCCCCTTGCGGATCAGGCGCAGCATGTAGCTGTAGCCGACCCCGAAGACGGCGCTGTAAACCACAATAAAGGTCAACAAACTGACCGACATATGCAGATCGCCGTGGGCGGAAACCGCCTCGGCGGTGCGCTGAACGCCATACACCACCCATGGCTGGCGGCCCACTTCGGTAGTCACCCAGCCGGCGAGAATGGCAATCAGTCCTGAGGGGCCCATCCACAGGGCAAAGCGCAGAAACGGCCGCGAGTGGTACAGCCGGTCGCCGCGGCGCAGCCACAGGGCAAGCGCCCCGAGCAGCAACATCAGCATGCCGAGACCAGCCATCAGGCGAAATGACCAGAACACCACGGTGGAGTTTGGCCGATCCTCAGGGGCGAACTCCTTCAGCGCCGGCACCTGTTTATCCAGGCTGTGGGTGAGGATCAGACTGCCCAGCGCCGGGATCTCAAGCCCGTAGCGGGTGCGCTCCTGTTCCATATCTGGCCAGCCAAACAATAATAACGGCGTCGGCTCGCCGGGCGGGTTTTCCCAGTGGCCCTCAATGGCGGCGATTTTTGCCGGCTGGTGTTTCAGGGTGTTCAGGCCATGCATATCGCCGATCAGCGCCTGGACCGGCGCGACCAGCAGCGTCATCCATAGCGCCATGGAGAACATCTTGCGGATCGCTGGCGACTGATTGCCGCGCAGCAGATGCCAGGCCGCCGAGGCGCCGACGAACAGCGCGCTGCTGAGAAATGCCGCCACCGTCATGTGCAGCAAGCGGTAGGGGAACGACGGGTTAAAGATCACCGCCAGCCAGTCGACGGGCACCACCTGGCCATCGACGATCTCAAACCCCTGCGGGGTCTGCATCCAGCTGTTGGAAGCGAGGATCCAGAAGGTCGAGATGATAGTCCCCAGCGCCACCATGCAGGTGGCGAAAAAGTGCAGCCCCGGCCCCACGCGGTTCCAGCCGAAGAGCATGACCCCGAGAAAACCGGCTTCCAGAAAGAACGCCGTCAGGACTTCATAGGTCAGCAGGGGGCCGGTGATGCTGCCCGCGAACTGCGAAAAACCGCTCCAGTTAGTGCCGAACTGATAGGCCATCACCAGCCCGGACACCACTCCCATACCGAAGTTGACGGCGAAGATCTTCGACCAGAAATGGTACAGCGAGCGCCAGGTGGGATTTTTGCTTTTCAGCCACAGGCCTTCGAGAACCGCCAGGTAGCTTGCCAGGCCAATGGTGATGGCGGGAAAGATAATATGAAACGAGACCGTAAAGGCGAATTGAATTCGCGCCAGATGGAATGCATCAAGACCGAACATGCAGGACTCCACAACAAAATTGATTCAGCGCAATTTTAGGTAGGGTGGCGGCAAGGGGGCAGAGGCAGTCGGTTCATTTTTTATCATAACAGTTGGCGGCTGTTATGATCTTTTTGCCTGTCTCCGGGGACCGCCAACATGGAAATCCCCCAGGGGAACAGCGTCATTTTTAACGCTGAAAGCAAAGCCAGATTGTTGGCCAGGAAAATATTAATAATCTATTTCACTGTATTATCGTAGTCTTACGGATCAGCTTAGACCTGTAGCTGCGCGGGAAAGCGCGGTCGTTTAATTTTTGCGATCAATATCCTCTGATTACGACAGATATAGCATTTTATTATCTGTTCTTTATTAATGAATTTAAAGTCTGCACACGTTTGTTAGTATGAGAATCAGTAAAAAGGATGAGTCAGTTAATTATGAATTAAATAATTTTAAATTGTCGTATTTAGCCGTGCTTTGTATTTTATTCTCAGGATATCAATAAAAGGGAATGGTCATGTCAGAAAAAGGATTACATAGCTTATGTATTACCATCGTTATCATGTTCATTTTTTGGTTATGCATCATATCGTTTTTTTGGACAATTTTCTCGTGAACCTTTCCTGCGGGCGTTCTGTGTGACCTGGTTGCGCTGTTTTACATAACAGTTACTTAAAAGTGTTAATTTATAACAACTGATATATGATAAAGGGAGGTTGCAGCAAGGAAAGGGTGACAATGAAAAAGTATCAACAGCTGGCGCAGCAGCTGACCGACCAGATCGCGCTTGGCGTCTGGTTGCCGGGCGATCGGCTCCCCTCGCTGCGCGAGCAGGTGGTCAGCAGCGGCATGAGCTTTATGACCGTCAGCCATGCCTATCAGCTACTGGAAAGCCAGGGGCGCATCGTCGCCCGACCGCAGTCGGGATATTACGTCGCCCCCCAGCCGGTGAAGCTTCGTCAGCCGGCGCCGCCTGCTCAGGTGACCCGCGATGAAGCGGTCGATATCAATACTTACATCTTTGAGGTGCTCCAGGCCAGCCGCCAGGCGTCAATGCTGCCCTTTGCCTCGGCCTTCCCGGACCCGCGTCTCTTCCCACTCCAGCAGCTTAACCGTTCGCTGGCGCAGGTGAGTAAAACCGCCACCGCCATGAGCGTGATTGAGAACCTGCCGCCGGGCAACGCGGAGCTACGGCACGCCATTGCCCGGCGCTATGCCCTGCAGGGGATGAACGTCTCGCCCGACGAGATCGTCATTACCGCCGGAGCGCTGGAGGCGCTAAACCTCAGCCTGCAGGCGGTGACCGAGCCCGGCGACTGGGTGGTGGTGGAGAATCCCTGTTTCTACGGAGCCCTGCAGGCGCTGGAGAGGCTGCGTCTGAAGGCGCTGTCGGTGGCCACCGACGTCAAAGAGGGCATTGACCTGACGGCGCTGGAGGCGGCCCTGCAAAACTATCCGGTCAAGGCCTGCTGGCTGATGACCAACGGCCAGAACCCGCTCGGCTTCACCCTCAGCGCCGAAAAAAAAGCAGCGCTGGTGGCGCTGCTGGCGCGCTATGACGTGATGCTGATTGAAGATGATGTTTACAGCGAGCTCTACTTTGGCCGCGAGAAGCCGTTGCCGGCGAAGTTCTGGGATCAACAGGATATGACGCTGCACTGCAGTTCGTTTTCAAAATGTCTGGTGCCCGGCTTTCGCATCGGCTGGGTGGCGGCCGGGAAACAGGCGCGGCGGATCCAGCAGCTGCAGCTGATGAGTACGCTCTCCACCAGCTCGCCGATGCAGTTAGCCCTGGTGGATTACCTGTCGACCAAACGCTATGACGCCCATCTGCGCCGTCTCCGTCGCCAGCTGGCGGAACGTAAACAGCAGGCCTGGCAGGCGCTGCTGCGCCATCTGCCGCCGGAGGTCACTATCCATCACAGCGACAGCGGCTATTTTCTGTGGATCGAACTACCGGAAGGGGCCGACGCCAGCGTGCTGAGCGCCAGGGCGCTGGCGTCGCACATCAGCATCGCCCCGGGAAAAATGTTCTCCACCTCCGCCAGCTGGACCTCGTTTTTCCGCTTTAATACCGCCTGGGGCTGGGGAGAACGCGAAGAGCAGGGGGTGAAGCGCCTGGGCGAGCTAATTCGTGAGCAGCTTTCCTGATCGCTTTGACTATTTTTCGCCGCGATAAACAATCGCTAAAAATAAACGAAGATGGATTTTTATCGAGGCCGGTCATTATTTTACCGGCGCTCACCATAGGAAATACGCATACCCCTCCTTTTTCTCTAACTCGTTGTCTATAATCCATAAAGTCAGTCTTGTGTTGGCGATTTTTGCGTAATGCGTCCCGGGTCACAACCTGAATAAATTCCCCCGAGGGCGTTAATCCGCTGACTACCCTTATTTCAGGAGATATTTTTACGGCACGGCTGCCGCTAATTCCCTTGTGACAGGAGTAACACCTGATGAGCAAAAAATTGGCCCGTTGCAGCCTTTATGTGCTGGGGATGGCCTGCCTGACCGTCCAGGCGGCTGAGCCACTCACCTCGCTGGATAAACCGGAAGGGCGGCTGGATATTATTGCCTGGCCGGGGTATATCGAACGCGGTCAGACCGACAAGCAGTACGACTGGGTCAGCCAGTTTGAAAAGGAGACCGGCTGTCAGGTTAATGTGAAAACTGCCGCCACCTCTGACGAAATGGTTAGCCTGATGGCCAAGGGCGGCTACGATCTGGTGACTGCCTCGGGCGATGCTTCTCTGCGTCTGATCATGGGCAAACGCGTTCAACCGATTAACACAGCGCTGATTGCCGGGTGGCACACTCTCGACCCGCGCATTGCGCAAGGGGCATGGTTTAACGTCGGGGGCAAAGTTTACGGCACGCCGTATCAGTGGGGACCGAATCTGCTGATGTACAACACCCGCGTATTCCCGACGCCGCCGGACAGCTGGAGCGTGGTCTTCGTGAAGCAGGATCTTCCGGATGGCAAAACCAATCAAGGGCGGGTGCAGGCCTATGATGGCCCGATCTATATCGCCGACGCTGCGCTGTTTGTCAAAGCCACCCAACCGCAGCTGGGGATCGAAGATCCCTATCAACTGACCGAAACCCAGTACAACGCGGTGCTGAAGGTGCTGCGTGACCAGCAACCGCTGATCCACCGCTACTGGCATGACGCCACCGTGCAGATGAACGACTTCAAAAACGAAGGGGTGGCCGCCTCCAGCTCGTGGCCCTATCAGGCCAACGGCCTGAAGGCGGAAGGCCAGCCTGTCGCTACCGTATTTCCGAAGGAGGGGGTGACCGGCTGGGCGGATACCACCATGCTGCACAGCGAGGCGAAGCACCCGGTCTGCGCTTATAAATGGATGAACTGGTCGCTCACGCCGAAGGTGCAGGGCGATGTAGCGGCCTGGTTCGGCTCGCTACCGGTGGTGCCTGAGGGCTGTAAAGCCAGCGCGCTGCTCGGAGAGAAGGGCTGTGAGACCAACGGCTATGACCAGTTTGCCCGCATCCACTTCTGGAAAACGCCGGTTGCCGAGGGGGGGAAATACGTTCCCTACAGCCGCTGGACGCAGGACTACATTGCGATAATGGGCGGCCGCTAAGGATCGGAGGCAAACAATGACGTACGCGGTCGAGTTTCAGAATGTATCGCGCCTGTATGGCGATGTGCGGGCGGTGGACGGGGTCAGCATTGGTATCCGCGACGGCGAGTTTTTCTCCATGCTGGGACCTTCGGGCTCGGGGAAAACCACCTGCCTGCGGCTGATTGCCGGTTTTGAGCAGCTCTCCGGCGGCACCATCCGGATCTTCGGTCAGCCGGCCAGCGAGCTGCCGCCCTGGCAGCGGGACGTCAATACCGTGTTCCAGGACTATGCGCTGTTTCCCCATATGTCGATCCTCGACAATGTCGCTTACGGCCTGATGGTCAAAGGCGTGGCGAAGAAAGCGCGCCATGCCCGCGCCCAGGAGGCGCTGGAGAAGGTGGCCCTCGGTTTTGCGCACCATCGCAAGCCCTCCCAGCTCTCTGGCGGTCAGCGGCAGCGGGTCGCCATCGCCCGTGCGCTGGTGAACCAGCCGCGGGTGCTGCTGCTCGACGAGCCGCTGGGCGCCCTGGATTTAAAGCTGCGCGAGCAGATGCAGGTGGAGCTGAAAAAGCTGCAGCAGTCGCTGGGGATCACCTTCATCTTCGTCACTCACGACCAGAGCGAAGCGCTGTCGATGTCCGATCGCGTGGCGGTGTTTAACAACGGGCGCATTGAGCAGGTGGATGCCCCGCAGGATCTTTATCTGCATCCGAAGACTGCCTTTGTCGCCGGTTTTGTCGGCACCGCCAACGTCTTTGAGGCCGAGGCGGCCCGGCGGCTATGCGGCCTGGCGGGCTGCTGGTCGCTGCGCCCGGAACATGTTCGCCTGCAGGGCGGCGGCGAAGTGCAGGTGCAGGGCGTGGTGCAGGCGGTACAGTATCAGGGGGCGGCAACGCGGATCGAGCTCCGGCTGGCGGATGGCGACAAGCTGCTGGTCAGCCAGGCCAATATCGACGGCGCGGCGGCGAGCGTTCCGCGAACCGGGCAAACGGTGCAGGCGTCATGGTCGCGCGCGGCGATGACCCCGCTGGAAAGCGGAGGCTGACATGACCATGGCGATTGTTCCTGCGCAGGCCGGACGCGTATCGGGGATCTTCTGGCGCCGGCCGGCGCTGGGCCTGTTTTTGCTGCTGCTTGGGCCGTTGATGTGGTTTGGCATCGTCTATCTGGGATCGCTGCTGACCCTGCTGTGGCAGAGTATCTATACTTTTGACGACTTCACCATGTCGGTGACCAGCGACTTCACGCTGGCCAATCTGCAGGCGCTGTTCAACCCTGCCAACTACGACATTATCGTTCGCACCCTGGTCATGGCGCTGTGCGTGACGCTGGCCAGTGCCCTGCTGGCGCTGCCGATGGCCTGGTATATGGCGCGCTACACCAGCGGAAAAATGAAGGCCTTCTTTTATATCGCGGTCATGTTGCCGATGTGGGCCAGCTATATCGTCAAAGCCTACGCGTGGGTGCTGCTGTTAGCCAAAGATGGCGTGGCGCAGTGGTTTCTCGGCCATCTCGGGCTGGAAGGGGCGCTGAACGCTCTGCTGACCGTCCCGGCGGTGGGCGGCAACACCTTATCCACCTCCGGACTCGGACGCTTCCTGGTCTTCGTCTACATCTGGCTGCCTTTTATGATCCTGCCGGTGCAGGCGGCGCTGGAGCGTATCCCGGGCTCTTTGCTGCAGGCCTCGGCCGATCTTGGCGCCGCCCCGCGGCAGACCTTCCGCTACGTGGTCCTGCCGCTGGCTATTCCCGGGATTGCCGCCGGGTCGATCTTCACCTTTTCGCTGACGCTGGGCGATTTTATCGTGCCGCAGCTGGTCGGCCCGCCGGGGTACTTTATCGGCAATATGGTTTACTCGCAGCAGGGGGCGATCGGCAATATGCCGATGGCGGCGGCGTTTACCCTCGTGCCGATCGTGCTGATTGCCCTTTATCTGGCGTTCGTGAAACGTCTGGGAGCCTTCGATGCACTCTGAACGCGCACCCTGGTATCTGAAACTGGCGACATGGGGCGGGGTGGTTTTTCTCCACTTTCCGCTGCTGATCATCGCCATCTATGCTTTTAACACGGAAGATGCCGCCTTCAGTTTTCCGCCGCAGGGGCTGACGCTGCGCTGGTTCAGCGAGGCGGCAGGGCGCAGCGATATTCTGGAGGCAGTGACGTTGTCACTTAAAATTGCCGCCCTGTCGACGGCCATTGCCTTAGTGCTTGGCACGCTTGCTGCAGGAGCCCTGTGGCGGAGCACCTTTTTTGGTAAGAACGCGGTGTCGCTACTGCTGCTGCTGCCCATCGCCCTGCCGGGGATTATTACCGGCCTGGCGCTCCTGACCGCCTTTAAAGCGGTCGGCCTTGAGCCTGGTCTGCTGACCATCGTGGTGGGGCACGCGACCTTCTGCGTGGTGGTGGTGTTTAACAACGTCATCGCCCGCTTCCGCCGGACCTCCTGGAGCCTGGTGGAGGCCTCGATGGATTTGGGGGCGACCGGCTGGCAGACCTTTCGCTACGTGGTGCTGCCCAATCTGGGATCGGCACTGCTGGCGGGCGGGATGCTGGCATTCGCCCTGTCATTTGATGAAATCATCGTCACGACTTTTACCGCGGGGCATGAGCGAACTTTGCCGCTGTGGTTACTGAATCAGCTGGGGCGGCCGCGAGATGTGCCCGTCACCAACGTTGTCGCGCTGTTGGTGATGCTGGTAACAACGATACCAATCTTAGGGGCCTGGTGGCTCACCCGCGACGGCGATAACGTCGCCGGAAACGGGAAATAAAACCATGAAACAGGATAATGCTATGCAACACAACCTCTTGATAAACGGTAAGTTAGTGGCAGGTGAAGGCGAGAAGGTGCCGGTATACAACCCTGCGACCGGCGATGTGATCCTGGAGATTGCCGAAGCGACAGCGGCCCAGGTGGATGCCGCCGTTGAGGCGGCGGATCGGGCGTTCGACGCCTGGAGCCAGACGACGCCGAAAACGCGCGCGGAATGTCTGCTGAAGCTGGCGGATGCCATCGCGGCGCAGGCGGAGACCCTGGCGCAGCTGGAGTCGCTGAACTGCGGCAAGCCGCTGCACTGCGTGCTTAACGATGAGATGCCGGCCATTGCGGACGTTTTCCGCTTCTTCGCCGGCGCCGCCCGCTGCCTGCCGGGAATGGCGGCCGGAGAGTATCTGGAAGGGCATACCTCGATGATCCGTCGCGACCCGGTGGGCGTGGTGGCCTCCATCGCGCCGTGGAACTATCCCCTGATGATGGCGGCCTGGAAGCTGGGCCCGGCGCTGGCGGCAGGCAACTGCGTGGTGCTAAAACCCTCAGAGATCACCCCGCTGACGGCGCTGAAGCTGGCTGAGCTGGCAAAAGATATTTTCCCGGAAGGGGTGGTCAACGTACTGTTCGGCCGCGGCAAAACGGTGGGCGATCCGCTGACCGCCCACGCGAAAGTGCGAATGGTTTCCCTGACCGGGTCGATTGCCACCGGCGCGCATATCATCGGCCATACCGCCTCGTCGATTAAACGTACCCATATGGAGCTGGGCGGTAAGGCGCCGGTCATCGTCTTTGACGACGCGGATATCGATGCGGTGGTGGATGGCGTTCGGACCTTCGGGTTTTACAACGCCGGCCAGGACTGTACGGCCGCCTGCCGGATCTACGCCCAACAGGGTATTTATGAGCAGCTGGTGGAGAAGCTCGGGGCGGCGGTGGCCAGCCTGAAAATGGGGGCGCCGGAGGATGCCGCCACCGAGCTGGGACCGCTGAGCTCGCTGGCCCATCTTGAGCGCGTTAGCGCCGCGGTGGAAGCCGCCAAGGCGCTACCGCATATTAAAGTGGTGACCGGCGGCAATCGGGTGGACGGCGCGGGCTATTATTTCCAGCCGACGCTGCTCGCCGGCGCCCGGCAGGAAGACGCCATCGTGCAGCGCGAAGTGTTTGGCCCGGTGGTCAGCGTGACGCCTTTCAGCGATGAAGCGCAGGCCCTGAGCTGGGCAAATGACTCCCAGTATGGTCTGGCCTCTTCGGTGTGGACGAAAGATGTTGGCCGCGCCCACCGGCTCAGCGCCAGGCTGCAGTACGGCTGCACCTGGGTCAACACCCACTTTATGTTGGTGAGTGAAATGCCGCATGGCGGCCAGAAGCTGTCGGGCTATGGGAAAGACATGTCGATGTATGGCCTTGAGGATTACACCGTGGTCCGCCATGTGATGGTTAAACATGGCTAACGGATTGACCCATAAGCGGCAGCGAATGATTACGCAATGGGTGTGTTAGTTCGCTAATAGTCACGATGGCAAAAATAGTTAAAACTCGCGGCGGGGAATGTGAGATTATTCTGATACCCCTTCAAGAGCTAAGCCATCGTGAGTGCCGGAGATAAGCGCCGGATGGGGTTCGCCAGTCACCCTGGGCGCGTCGCGCCCGGCGGGTGAGGCGGCAACGTCGCGGTTTGCGACCCAATACCGGCCCCTGCCTGATGGCAGGGGCTTTTTTTATGTCCGCACTAAGCCAGGAAGAGGAGTCTGCCAGCGATGCTGGCGCAGGAAGGAAATCGCATTAACCGTGTTCAGCGCTTGGTTTTTTTGCTCGGCAAGCTGGCGCTGCGACGGTCCCGTATATAGGAAATAAGATTATACACCGCCGCGACCAGCAGGATCAGCGCGATGACCAGGGTGATGATTCCGGACATATCCACCTCGAAATAGAAAAGCGCACAGCGCTAAAAACATTACCAATAGTTATGAATGTAAGTATTCTCTGAAGAGAAGGCAAATGATATTTGTTGTCATTTAGCGCTATTGGGGGCCCTCGCCAGCGAGGCCTGACATGAAAAGGTTAAGTTACAACGGCTTGTAGCCGCCTTTTATCTTATTAAGATCCAGCGCCTGCGCGGTATATCGCATTTTCGGCCAACGCGCGTTAATCTTTTGGTTTGCGATTGGCGTAATATTATCTTTATCAGACGAATCAGATTGCGCTGAACAGAAACTATTTCACGACGATAAATAAGGCTTTTATATTTACGGTTAACGGGTAATATTTATTCGCAATATTTAATAACCGGCGCGTCAAGCCGCCATGCGTGCCAGCGCGGTGGCGCATGCTCCCGGGTTTGACTTTCCGCCGCCGCTCATGCGATCATTTCACGCATATTCGGTTTTAACGTTGATGTCGCTGTGAAAATTTTTGCTTTTATTCTGCTGGCTGTCGGCACCGTGGCGCTGAGCTATGGTAACGCGCCGGCAAAACGTATTCAGGGCTGTGAGAGCGCGGGAGTGGGGCAGGCCGTTTGCGCCGCCGCCGAATGGGATAGTGAGAAAGTGAATGTTTTGCCTCATTATAACCCTGCGCTAAACAAGGTTATTTTCGCAGGCCACTCAGCCCGTATTGTTTATGACCCTAATATAGGCGCGAGCCTCCGCACGTAAAAAAGCAGCCCAGAGGGCTGCTTTTTTAGGTTTCGTTGCTGAGTAAAATGATTAAAACCAGCCAAATCTCACCGACAGCAGGCTGATAAGCGCGAACGCGGCGCAGACATTAATCATAACGACGGTCTTGCTGGAGACATCCATAACGCCACCTTAATGAGTAAGTCCCTAAAGGTATAGTACGGCGGGCGCGGTTGCGCTATCGGATTAAGACGAATCGGGCTTTGTTCTGAATATTCAGCCCGATTCTGAATTTGTTATACAGGTATCTCTGAATCACGACGTCATGGCAGATAATTATCCCACCATGGAACGCTCCTCAGGGAAGGAAAACGAAGAATGACGTTATATCAAAAAATGTTGGTGTTTTACGCCATTATGGGCGTGATCTGCGCCGTAATTAGCTGGTTTTTAACCAAAGAGAGCCGGGTAATCCGCCTGCTGGCGGCCCTGTTGATCGGCGCCACCTGGCCGTTCAGCTTCCCGATGGCGCTCCTCGTCTCGCTGTTTTAACGCTCCGGCGGCGGACGACAGAAAAGGGTGGCGGCAAGGATAAGGTTACTGTATAAAAACACAGTAACCTTATCATGGAGGCAAACAGGTGAACGGTTTCTTTTCGTCCGTCGCAGGCGCCACATTGCGTTGGCTCGATCTTCCGGGAGAGGGGCTTCCGCTGGTGTTTATCCACGGCCTCGGCTGCGCGTCATCTTACGACTACCCCCGCGTCGCCAGCGCCCCCGCGCTCAACGGGCGGCGCAAAATACTTATTGATCTACCGGGCTTCGGCTACAGCGATAAACCGCACGACTTTAGTTACAACATACATAGACAAGCGCAAGCAGTGGAGCAAGTCCTCGACCACCTGCGCCTGCAGCGCTTCGCGCTGTACGGGCATAGCATGGGGGGAAGCATCGCCATTGAAGCGGCAGGGTTGCTGGCGGAGCGGGTGACGACGCTGCTGGTTTCTGAACCCAACCTGTTCGCCGGAGGCGGTGAGTACAGCATGCGCATAGCGGCGCAGTCAGAGGCGGCCTTTATCGCCGAAGGTTACGCCAGGATGCTGGCGGAAGAGCGCTCGCCCTGGGCCGGCTGTTTGCAAAACAGCGCCCCCTGGGCCGTCTGGCGAGCCGCCAGCAGCCTGATACACGGCAGCGACACCCCCTGGTTTACTCAGCTCTGCCAGCTGCGCTGTCAGAAGATGCTGATCGTCGGCGAGCAGTCGCTCCCTTATGCGGATATCGAACGGGTAGAGGCGCAAGGGATCCCGGTCGGGATTGTGCCCCACGCGGGGCACTCGATGGCGTGGGAAAACCCGGAAGGGCTGGCGCAGCTCATCGCCAGCCACGGCTAAGGGGGAGTCGGCGTCAGAATGGCAGTTCGCGAGGCTGGGTCTGGAGCGTTATCCAGCGCAGCTCGGTAAATTCAGCAATCCCGGCCCGACCGCCGAACCGGCCATAGCCGGAGGCTTTGCAACCGCCAAACGGCATTTGCGCTTCATCATGAACGGTTGGACCATTGATATGGCAAATGCCGGTTTGCAGACGTTGCGCCAGGTTCCACGCTCTGGCGCTGTCGCGGCTGTAGACCGCAGCGGAAAGGCCATAGTCGCTGTCGTTGGCTACCACCAGCGCCTCTTCGTCGTTATTAACGCGAATAATCGCTTTTACCGGGCCGAAGGACTCTTCGTTCCACAGCCGCATCTCGCGGGTGACGCCGTCCAGCAAGGTAGGCGCCATGTGGGTATCGCTGGCTTTACCGCCGGTCAGCAGGCGGGCGCCTTTGACTAAGGCATCGTCGATTAACGCGTTGCAGCGGGTGACGGTGTTCATGTCGACCACCGGGCCGGTCAGGCTGGCGGGGAGAGAAGCGGCGCGCCTGGTCAGCAGAGGGATAAAGCGCTCCGCCACGGCGTTGTCGACAATAATGCGCTCGGTGGACATGCAGATCTGTCCGGCGTTGGCGAAGGCGCCAAAAATGGCGCCCGCCGCCGCCTGCTCAATGTCGGCATCGTCGAGGACCAGCAGCGGCGCTTTGCCACCGAGCTCCAGCACCGCCGGTTTCAGATACTGCCCGCAGGTGCGGGCGATAATCCGCCCCACCGGCGTGGAGCCGGTAAAGTTGACGCGCCGCACCGCCGGATGGGCGATCAGCGACTCCACCAGCGCCGGCGCGTCTTGAGGCGCGCAGGTTAGATAGTTCACCACGCCCGGCGGGAAGCCCGCCGCGTCGAGGGCGTCGATAATCAATCCTTGTGTAGCCGGAGAGAGCTCAGCGCCCTTGAGGATCACCGTGTTGCCGCAGGCCAGCGGCGTCGCTAGCGCCCGGGTGGCAAGGATCAGCGGCGCGTTCCACGGCGCCATGCCCAGCACCACGCCGGCACCCTGGCGGACCCCCATCGCCAGATTGCCCGGCACGTTGGATGGAATGATCTGCCCTTCGATCTGGGTGGTCAGCGCCGCCGCTTCGCGCAGGATATCGGCCGCCAGATGGACGTTAAATCCCGCCCAGTGGGCGGTGGCGCCGGTCTCCGCCGCCATGGCGGCGATAAATTTAGCTTCCCGCAGCAGCATATGCTCCGCCGCGTCGAGCAGTAAGCGTCGCCGTTCCGCCGGGGATGTATCGCGCCACTGCGGGAAGGCGCTGGCCGCGGCCTCGACGCAGCGTTTACCGTCGACGAGGCTGGCGGCAGCGGCAACCGAGGCGACGTCATCGTGGGCAGGGTGGCGCCGGGTAAAGGTCCGACGGTCTTCGGCATCGTGCCACTGGCCGTCAAGGTACAGATTGCAGGTGATTGTCATGGGGGTAACCTCTTATTCTGCGGTTCCTCCAGTGTACCGGTCGCGGCTGGCGGCGAGCGTGAGCGGGGCGGTTATCGCACATTTTTTTGCCGGAATTGTGCGTAGCTCACAACATCCCAACCGTACCTGGCGCAAAAAGCAGCGCGACGCCGATTAAACCAGCAAATTCAGCGCGATTGGCATAAGGTGATAGCCATTGATTATTTGCCGGGGGCCAGGGGCTGTGCTGTTATTACGGTTCTTATAATCAATAATCAGGACTTATAACCATGTCTACAGGGAAAACCACGCTGGCGCTGCTGCTGAGCGCGCTGCTGCCGGCCAGCGCCGCATGGGCCGCGGGCAATGACACGCTGGTCTATTGCTCAGAGGCCTCCCCGGAGTCCTTCAACCCGCAGATCGCCAGCTCCGGCCCGTCGTTCGTCGCCAGCTCGCAGGTGCTGTATAACCGCCTGGTCACCTTTGACCCGGTGAAGAACACGCCGATCCCGTCGCTGGCCACCGAGTGGCACGTCTCTGAAGATGGCAAAACCTGGACCTTCACGCTGCGTCAGGGGGTGAAGTTCAACAGCAATAAATTCTTCAAACCGACCCGCGATTTTAACGCCGACGACGTCCTGTTTTCGGTACTGCGCCAGATGGATCCTCAGCATCCTTATCACAAGGTGTCGCAGGGGAACTATGAGTACTTCCACGACGTGGGCCTCGATAAGCTGATTAAGTCGGTTAAAAAGGTCGATGACTATCACGTCCAGTTTGTGCTCAATCAGCCGAACGCGGCGTTTCTTGCCGACTGGGGAATGGACTTCGCCTCTATTCTGTCGGCGGAATATGGCGAGGCGATGCTGAAGAAAGGAACGCCAGAAAACGTCGATAACTGGCCTGTCGGCACCGGACCCTATGCTCTGCAGCAGTATAAAGTGGATTCGCAAATCCGCTATATCGCCAATCCCCACTACTGGGAAGGCGAGGTGCCGACGAAGCACCTGATCTTCTCCATCACGCCGAACGTCGAGACCCGACTGGCTAAACTGCAGACTAACGAGTGCCAGATTATTCCGGCGCCTTCGCCGGTACAGTTCCCGGTGATCAAGGGCAATAACGATCTGACGCTGCACGCCGTCGAGGCGCTGAACGTCGGCTATCTGGCGTTCAACACCGAGAAAAAACCGTTTGATAATGTGCTGGTGCGCCAGGCGTTAAACTACGCCACCGACAAACAGGCCATCGTCAGGGCGGTGTTCCTCGATTCCGGTACGGTGGCGAAGTCGCCGATCCCATCCACCATGCTCGGGTATAAAAAAGACCTCCCGGACTACGACTACGATCCGCAGAAAGCGAAGGCGCTGCTAAAACAGGCGGGTCTGGAGCAAGGGGCGGAAGTGACCCTGTGGTCGATGCCGGTTCAGCGGCCCTACAACCCGAACTCAAAACGCATTGCTGAAATGATCCAAAACGACTGGGCGAAAGTCGGGGTGAAAGCGAAGATCGTCAGCTATGAGTGGGGCGAATACCTGGCCGGCATGCGTAAAGGCGAACACGACAGCGCCCTGTACGGCTGGATGTCAGACAATGGCGACCCGGACAACTTTGCCGGCACGCTGCTCAGCTGTGATAATATCCAGACCGGCTCTAATGCCGCCCGCTGGTGCGATAAGTCGTATGACGCGCTGGTGAAGAAAGCTCTGCTGGTGAGCGATCCGCAGGCGCGCGCCAAACTCTACGAACAGGCGCAAGAGATCCTTTACCAGCAGGCGCCGTGGATCACCCTGGCGACCGGCAAGACCTTCTATGCCACCCGCAGCAACGTCAGCGGCTACACTGTGAGCATGATGGGGAGCGATTTTTCCAAAGCGAAGCTGAATTAAGTGAAAGGAGAACAGAATGGCACATCTGGATGAGGTCATCGTTAAAGTCGATGACATCCTTGCCGAGGGCGTTATCGCGCATATGAATGAGCTGCTGATCGCCCTGAGCGATGACGCGCAGCTCAGTCGTGAGGAACGCTATACTCAACAGCAGCGCCTGCGCACCGCCATCGCTCACCATGGGCGACAGCATCAGGAAGAGCAGGACGCGCGCCGCGAGCAGTTGACCAAAGGCGGCGCGATCCTCTGAACAGGCGCTCAGAACTGGCGTCTGGCCACCAGCCAGGCGCCCACCACCAGCATCACCGCGCCGCATAATGGCCCGATTAGCGCCCGCAGCGGTACGCCGTGGGCGCGAATTAAATCCATGATCAACCCGCCGACCAGTTGGCTGGCCACCAGTACCGCGATGGTGGTGGCTGCGCCCACGGTCTGATAGCCGCTGATGCTGGCGAAGACGAAAAAGGATCCCAGCATGCCGGGGATCAGCGTCCACCACTTCACGTTCAGGGCCAGCTCATGAAAGCCGGCGACACCCTGGCGCAGCAGCAACAAGGTCACGAAAATAACGATACCTACCAGCGAATTGAGCAGCATGGCGATGAGGATCGTCGACACCGACTGGGTGATGCGCACCATCAGGGTGTTCTGCACCACCAGGCCTACGCCGGCGGCCACCAGAAAGGCGAGGGTAAGCGACCCATTCATGCCTGGCCGTCCGGGTCCTGGCGCGCATCAAGCTGCAGCTGCATAAAGGTCAGATCCAGCCAGCGACCAAATTTGGTTCCCACCTGCGGCATCTGCCCGGTGGTGATAAAGCCCAGCGTTTCATGCAGGTGCAGCGAGGCGTGGTTCTGCGACTCGATCCCGGCGACCATCACATGTTTATTCAGCCGACGCGCTTCGGCGATCAAGGCGACCAGAAGTTTGCGGCCCAGGCCTTTCCCCTGGTGCTCGGGGTGAACGTACACCGAATGCTCCACGGTGTGGCGAAAGCCGTCAAACGCGCGCCAGTCGCCAAAGGAGGAATAGCCGGTGATGACGCCGTTTTCCTCGCTCACCAGCACCGGAAAGCCTGCCAGCTGGCGGGCTTCAAACCATGCGATGCGGTTGTCGGTATCCACGGTTTTGTCATTCCAGATAGCGGCGGTATGCACGACGGCGTGGTTATAGATCTCGGCGATCGCCGCGCAATCGTCTTTAATGGCAGGGCGGATGGACATAGCAAACCTCAGTTTTCGTACACTATAGTAGTACGATATTATTACAATAATGAACGCTACGCTGTCATCCGTTTTCAGCAAATTTTTTCCTGATGGGCCAGGGGTTACGCGGCACGACGGGCGGTTGTGTAATGCCTGTGCGCACACTATAGTGTTACGTTATGAATACTATAGAAGACAACCTCAATCAGCGTATCAGCGCGCGCATCCGCATCGAGCGCGAATCCCGTGGCTGGTCGCTGAACGACCTGGCCGAACGGGCGGGCGCCTCGCGGGCGATGATCCATAAAATCGAGCGCGGCGAAAGCAGCCCGACGGCGTCGATGCTGGGCCGCCTTTCCGGCGCCTTCGGCATCAGTATGTCGACCCTGATCGCCAGGGCGGAAATGCAGGAAGGCAAGCTGCTGCGTTTTGCCAGCCAGCCGGTATGGCACGACCCGCAAAGCCACTATCTCCGCCGCCACGTTTCGCCGCGCAGCGATCTGCCCATTGACCTGGTGCAGATCGAGCTGCCGCCCGGCAGCGATGTGCCGATGCCGGCTTCGTCCTATGCGCTGGCACGCCAGCTGATCTGGCTGCAGCGGGGCGAGCTGGTGTTCCTGGAAGGGAATACCCGCCACGAGATGCAGACCGGGGACTGTCTGGAGCTCGGCCCACCGAACGACTGCCGCTTTATCAATGAATCCGCAGAGACCTGCGTCTATCTGGTGGTGCGCCTTAATCAATCGCCATCCGGCTCTTAATGATAAAGCGCATTGCGCATAAAGCAGCTAGCCTCAGTACTGTCTGCTAACAAGAGGAGTTTGCTATGTCAGAACAACCGCAACGCCATCGCCGCTGGGTACTGGCTTCCCGTCCCCATGGTGAACCGACGGCAGAGCATTTCCGCCTGGAAGAGCGCGAGGTGCCCACCCCGGGGCCGGGTCAGGTTCTGCTGCGTACCGTTTATTTATCGCTGGATCCCTATATGCGCGGGCGGATGAGCGACGCGCCGTCCTATTCACCGCCGGTGGCCATCGGCGCGGTGATGGTGGGAGGGACCGTGAGTCGCGTCGTGACCTCGCAGCATGATGATTTTCAACCCGGCGACTGGGTGCTGGGCTACAGCGGCTGGCAGGATTATGAGCTTTCCGACGGCAGCGGGCTGGTGAAGCTGGGGGACAACCCGCAGCACCCGTCCTGGTCGCTGGGGGTGCTGGGGATGCCGGGCTTCACCGCCTACATGGGATTACTGGACATTGGCCAGCCGAAGCCGGGTGACACGCTGGTGGTCGCTGCGGCCACCGGGCCGGTGGGCGCTACGGTCGGACAGATCGGCAAAATTAAGGGCTGCCGTACCGTCGGCGTCGCCGGCGGCGCGGAGAAATGTCGCTATGCGGTTGACACCTTAGGCTTTGATGTCTGCCTTGACCATCGCGCGGCGGACTTTGCCGAACAGCTGGCCCAGGCCTGCCCGCAGGGCATTGACGTCTACTACGAAAACGTCGGCGGCAAGGTTTTTGACGCGGTGCTGCCGCTGCTCAACACCGCGGCGCGGGTTCCGGTCTGCGGGCTGGTGAGCGGCTATAACGCCACCGGTCTGCCGGACGGGCCGGACCGTCTGCCGCTGCTGATGGCGACCATCCTCAAGAAACGCATTCGGATGCAGGGCTTTATTATCGGCCAGGATTATGGGCATCGGATCGCGGAATTCCAGCAGCAGATGGGGCGCTGGGTGCAGGAGGGTAAAATTAAATATCGCGAACAGCTGATCGACGGTCTGGAGCAGGCGCCGCAGGCTCTGATCGGCCTGTTGAAAGGTGAAAACTTTGGTAAGGTGGTGATCCGCGTGTCGGCGGATGACTAATACGCCGGGTATAGCCTGAACGCGCCTCTCTCCCGGCCGGGAAGAGAGGCGCTGCATGAATATCAGGCGTAAAAGGCTAACCGCTGGGCGAGCAGATCGACAAAGGCTTCGCGGTCCACATCCAGCATCAGGGTGGTATTGGGCGGATTGCCGGTCAGATGGTAGTAATCGACCACCGTCATCCCCTGGGTATATTTGCCTTCCGTTTCCACGCCGACCCAGCGCTCGATAGTGGTAAAGAGCTCCGGCTTGAGGAGCCAGGCGATGGTGCAGGGGTCGTGCAGCGGCGCGCCGTCGAAGCCCCACTTTTCGTCCTTATGGTAGGCCATAAAGAAGTCGAGCAGTTCGGCGACGATGGTCGATACCGGATTGCCAATCTGGCGGAATCGCTCAATATCCGCAGGAAGGATCTGCGCCCGGTGGGTGACATCCAGGCCTGCCATCACCACCGGGATCCCCGACTGAAAGACCATCTCCGCCGCCTGCGGATCGACGTAGATATTAAACTCCGCCGCCGGCTGCCAGTTGCCCAGCCCCATAGCGCCACCCATGATCACGATGCGGGCGATCTTCGCGTGCAGCTCCGGATGGCTGGCGAGCAGCAACGCCACGTTCGTCTGCGGCCCGGTGGCTACCAGCGTCACCGGCTCCTGACTTTCGCGCAGCACCCTGGCCATCAGCTCGACGGCGGTGCAGTTTTGCGGCGCAAAGGCCGGCTCCGGCAGGTTCGGGCCATCCAGTCCGCTTTCCCCGTGCACGTTATCGGCAATGATCAGATCGCGCATTAACGGCTTCCACGCGCCGCCGGCGACCGGAATATCCGCGCGGTTCAGCAGGGTCAGCATACGCAGCACGTTGCGCAGAGTCTTCTCCGGGGTCTGGTTGCCTGCGGAGGCGGTGACGGCTTTCACCTCCAGCTCCGGCGAGGCGAGGGCGAGGACCAGGGCGATCGCGTCATCATGTCCCGGATCGCAATCAATCATTATCGGCAGTGCCATAGCAGCTCCTTGTTGGCGTTGTTCTGTGACCAGACTAACGCTGAGGCGCGAGGCAGACGAGAAAGTGTGCAGAATAGTGTGATGGCTAGCACGGTTGCAGGGGTAATCGCGCGGTGAGTCGCGGCGGTCCTGCATCATCATGCCTCGCCTTGCGGTGGCGCAAGCTAGCGTCCGGCGCGACGCGATAGAATAAAAATCGCTAATCCTTACGGATATTAATGGTTTGCTTTTCGGCGAGCGGATTCTTATCCTTAAGAAAACTCAAGAGGTTATGACGATGAAAGATGTAGTAGATAAATGCAGCACCAAAGGCTGCGCCATTGATGTCGGGACAATTATTGATAACGAGGACTGCGTCTACCGGGCTGAGAAATTATTCCCGAGCCGCGAGGAAGCGGAGTCAACCGTAGCCGCCGTTCGCGAGCGTGCCGCCGCGGCGGCGCCGGCCAGTGAACCACCGCAGGTTGACTACACGCTCGCCGCCGCCGGCGACGAGGTGAAACTCGATCTGTCCATCGCCTTCTCCTGCCAGGCGGAAAAGATCATTTTCGAATTGTCCCTGAGAAACCTGCTTTAATCAGCGTCCCGGGCGCCAGCGCCTGAGGGTAACGCCTTCGCCCGCCGGTCCGCGGGCGAAGCCGGGCGTTACTCGAAGCGCCAGGCGAGGTTCAGCCCGATACCGTAGTTGCGTCCCGGCGCGGGCTCGTAGTAGCGTCCGTTGGACTCGTTAACGATGACGGACCCGACGTATTCGCGGTCGAACAGGTTGTCGACCCGGCCGAACAGATCCATATCCATCCTGCCATAGCTCCACTTATAGCCGGTCGTCAGGCCGACCACCGTCCAGGAAGGGGCTTTGGCGGTGTTTTCGTCATTCGCCATGATGTCGCTCATGTAGCGAATATCGCTCCCGGCGTACCAGCCCTGCTCCGGCTGATAGCCGAAGGAGGCGTAACCCATATTGCGCGCGATCCCCGGAATACGGTTGCCCTTGCAGCTGGCGTCGCCGCAGACGTTGGTGCGATAGGTCGCATCAAGCCATGTCCAGGCCGCCTTCAGGCGCCAGCTCTCGCCAAACTGCTGATCCAGTCCCAGCTCCATCCCCTGACGACGGGTCTTGCCGGCGTTTTTATAGCTGGTGCGCCCGCCGCTGCTGCTGTCGACCACGATCTCATTATCGGTATCGGTCTGGAACAGGGCGGCGGTGAGCAACCCATTGCCGATCCGCGTCTTGCTGCCGATCTCCACCGTGTCGTTGGTGGAGGGCTTCAGGCCGAAGTTGAGACCGCTCTGGTTATCGGCGCGGTATGACAGCTCGTTAATGGTCGGCGTCTCGAAGCCGCGGCCAGCGGAGAGGTAAACGTTCCAGGCGTCGGTCAGGGCATACTTCAGCGAGCCTGCGGGCAGCCATTTGTGATAGCTGGCATCGCCGCTGTCGTCGCCATTGCCTGGGGTGATGTAGTAATCATTCGAGTCGAACCATACCGAGCTGTAGCGCACCCCGGCATCGAGCGAAAGTTTGTCGATGAGCTGCCACTGGGTTTGCAGGTAAGGGTCGACGTTCCACATCAGGTTACGTTCGTTACGGCGTAGCGCGCCCTGTTCGCCATACTGCGGCGCGCCGTTGACCATCACAAAGTTTTCATAGCCCTTGCGGCGCTCGCTCATGTTCTCGTAGTCAAGACCAGCGGTCAGGGTGACCGGCACCAGCAGCTCGCCGCGATGGGTCAGCCGGGTATCGATCCCCTGGTAGTGGCGGGTGAGGTCGATCACCCCGCCGGCATGGCTCGGCTTCAGCTGCGGCGCGCGCGGGATCGACTGGTACTGGGTGGTTTCGCGTTCCCCGGCGTACATCATGACGCTGAGATCGTCCTGGGCGCTCAGCTGGCGCTCGTAGCGCAGGCCAGCCTGGGTCTGCCGGGTATCCTTGCGGGTATTATACTGGTCGCCGCGCGGCGACTGGCGCGGGTTATCGCGCCATTCATCGGCGGTTAAGCCGCCGGCGTCATTGGCTTTGATATCAACGCTGTTCAGCAGCAGCGTCAGCTTACTGACGTCGTTGATGCGCACCCCCAGCCGGGCGTTGGCCAGATTTTTGCGCGCGCCGCTGTGATCGCGATAGCCATGGGTGGTGAAGCGGTTAGTCGACACCGTGTAATCCACATCGCCTGCGTGGCTGCCGTCGCCAACGGCGCCGGTGGCTTTCATCCCATAGTGCCAGGTGCCGAAGCTGCCATAGTAACTGCTGGCTTCCACGGTGGGCGGCTGGGTGCCGGTCTGGCTGGTGACATTGATCACCCCGCCGGACGAGTTACCGTAGAGGGCAGAGAAGGGGCCGCGCAGCACCTCCAGGGTGTCGACGCTACCGATATCGATATTGGAGGTCTGCCCCTGGCCGTCGGGCATGGTCGCCGGGATGCCGTCCACATAGATGCGCAGCCCGCGCACGCCGTAGGTAGAGCGGGAGCCAAAGCCGCGAATCGACAGCTGCAGATCCTGGGCATAGTTTTGTCGGTTCTGCACCTGCAGGCCCGGCACGGCGCCCAGCGATTCAGAGAGGTTGACGCGCGGCGCGGCCTGGCGCATCTCATCGCCATTGACCACGCTGACGGCGGCGGGGGTATCCAGTTCAGAAACAGTGGTTGGCGCAGCGGTCACCACCATGGTTTGTTCATCGGCGGCCTGGGCGGCGGCGATGAGCGGCAGCAGCAGGGCCGGCAGGGCCGCGTGTCGCACGGATAGGATTTTCATCGATAGTACTCGGGAGACGAACCAAATGGACCATATGTATATATGTTACCCCGTTTGTAAAATATTTGAAAATTATTAACTGCCGTTGGTTAACGGATAGTGCTCCAGGCTGACGAATTTACCGGGCAACAACAATTAGCGCTCCACTTTGAGATGATTAATGATTACTATTCGCATTCAAAATAAGGCAGAGCCATGACTTTGCCGCCGGAAGCGATGTCGGGTCAGCACATACAGGTTCATCAAAGGGAGTCGTCATGTCATTACGTCAGTTTGCCGCGCCGCGTCTGCGCCATTCACTGTTATTCACTTCTCTGCTGCTGGCAGGCAGCTTTAGCGCCCACGCCGCGGAAGAGATGCTGCGCAAGGCCGTCGGGAAAGGGGCCTACGAAATGGCCTACAGCCAGCAGGAGAACGCGCTGTGGGTCGCCACTTCGCAAAGTCGTTCGCTGGACAAAGGGGGGATTGTTTATCGTCTTGACCCCACCACCCTCGACGTGACGCAGATTATTCACAACGATCTGAAGCCGTTTGGCGCCGCTATCAACCATGCCACCGGTACGCTGTGGTTTGGTAATACCGTCGACAGCACCGTCACCGCCATTGACGCCAAAACCGGCGCAGTGAAGGGCCGACTGGTGCTGGACGAGCGTCAGCGCAGTGAAACCGTGCGCCCGCTGCAGCCGCGCGAGCTGGCGGTCAATGAGCAGACCAACACTATCTACATTACCGGTCTGGGCAAAGAGAGCGTGATTTGGGTGGTGGATGGCGCTACCCTGAAGCTGAAAACGACGATTACCGGCACCGGGGCGATGGCCACCGGCCTGGCGATCGATCCGCAGGCGAAACGCCTTTATACCACCAATGCCGACGGCGAACTGCTGACCATCGACAGCGAGAGCAACACCATTGTGTCGCGCAAAAAATTGCTGGATGACGGCAAGGCGCATTTCTACCTTAACCTGAGCCTCGATACCGCCGGCCACCGCGCCTTTATTACCGACAGCAAGCAGCCGGAAGTGCTGGTGGTCGATACCCGCGACGGCAAAGTGCTGGAGAAAATCACCGCGCCGGAATCGCTGGCGGTGCTGTTTAACCCCACCCGCAACGAAGCCTATGTGACGCACCGTAAGGCGGGGGAAGTGAGCGTTATCGACGGCAAGAGCTATAAGGTGGTGAAGACCTTTAAAACGCCGACCCATCCCAACAGCCTGGCGCTCTCTGATGACGGCAAAACGCTGTACGTCAGCGTGAAACAAGCATCCAGCCGTGAGAAAGAGGCCACGGCGCCGGACGATGTGATCCGCATCGCCCTGTAAGCTCCCGGGCGCGACGACCATCGTCACCGGTGGTTGCGCCCGGCATCTCACCCTCTGTTACAAACGCGTATTGGCCTGATAAACCTGAAGGTTATACACTTAACGCTTTCCCGCCTCGCGCGGGCAGTGGTAATCAGTGGAGATAAAATGAAAAAACCATTCATGGTGATTTGCGCCGGCGCGATGCTGGCGCTGCTGGCCGGCTGTTCGTCCAACTACGTTATGACCACCAAAAGCGGACAGACGATCGTCACCCACGGCAAGCCGCAGCTGGATAAAGAAACGGGGATGACCAGCTATATCGATGAGTCTGGTAATAAGCGGGAAATTAACAGCAGCGACGTGTCGCAGCTGGTTGAGGATAACTAAGTCCTGACCTCCCGGTTTGCCCGCGATGGACAAACCGGGAGTCCTGCCATTTATTGCTTGAGCGTCGGCGCTGTGCTGTGAATCGCATGCACGCGCTTACGCACGCCAAACCAGCCCGCCACCAGCAGCACCGCCAGCAACGGGATGGAGCCAATGGTATAGGTGCCGTTCGGATAATCGAAGGCCATCAGCACCAGTACGCTAAACAGGAACAGCAGCGTCAGCCAGGAGGTGAACGGCGCCCCTGGCATTCTGAAGCTCACCTGAGCCGCTTTTCCTTCCTTAATCGCTTTGCGCAGACGCATCTGACACACCACGATGAAGCCCCAGGACGCAATGATCCCCAGCGAAGCGATGTTGAGGACGATCTCAAACACCTGCGACGGCACCAGATAGTTGAGGAACACCCCGACCACGTACACCGCCAGCGTCGCCAGGATCCCGGCGTAAGGGACGTGGTGACGGCTCATCTTCGACATGAACTTCGGCGCGGAGCCCCCCATCGACATGGAGCGCAGAATACGCCCGGTGCTGTAGAGGCCGGAGTTGAGGCTGGAGAGGGCGGCGGTTAACACCACGATGTTCATCACGCTGCCGATATACGGTACGCCCAGTTTTGAGAAGAAGGTAACGAACGGGCTCTGTCCCGCCTGGTAGGCGTTCCACGGCAGCAGCAGCACCAGCAGCACCACCGATCCGACGTAGAACAGGCCGATACGCCAGATCACGCTGTTGATGGCCTTCGGCACCATCGTCTCCGGATCCTTACACTCACCGGCCGCGGTGCCCACCAGTTCAATGGAGGCGAAGGCGAAGACCACGCCCTGCACCAGCACCAGCGCCGGCAGAAGGCCGTGCGGGAAGAAGCCGCCGTTATCGGTGATCAGGTGGAAGCCGGTGGCATTACCGTCCAGCGGCTTACCGGAGCCGAGGAAAATGGTGCCGACCACGAGAAACGCGACGATCGCCAGCACTTTGACCAGCGCGAACCAGAACTCCATCTCGGCGAACCACTTCACGCCGATCATGTTCATGGTGCCGACGATGGCCAGCGCGCCGAGGGCGAAGACCCACTGCGGCACATCGCCAAACGCGCCCCAGTAGTGCATATACAGCGCCACGGCGGTGATATCGACGATCCCGGTCATTGCCCAGTTAACGAAGTACATCCAGCCGGCCACGTAGGCGGCCTTTTCGCCGAGGAATTCCCTGGCATAGGAGACGAAGCTGCCGCTCGAGGGGCGGTGGAGAACCAGTTCGCCGAGGGCGCGAAGAATAAAGAAAGAGAAGATGCCGCAGACCAGATAGACCAGTGCGAGCGCTGGCCCTGCCATTTGTAAACGTGCCCCGGCGCCGAGGAACAAACCGGTACCGATGGCGCCGCCGATGGCGATCATCTGTACCTGACGGTTGCCCATCGCTTTGTGATAACCCGCTTCATGTGAGTTGAGCCAGTGGCGTTTTGCAGCATGGTGCTCCGCTGCAGTGTCGTGTTTCGTATTCATTGATGTATCAGTTTCCTGTCAATGCCCATGTTTGCAGCCGGCGTGGAGGACGGCTGGCACATTATGCTGGCTTTCTCATCATTCTGACGTAGGAGATAAGCTCAGACATGGCGCTGAATCCTACACGTAACCTAATAGTTACGCACCTAAAACATTTACCGATAGCATTTGACAGATTTATCAATGAGATCAGCGTCGCAGAGTTTCCCGCAACAGAATGAAAGCGCTGGTATGCTGGCGTCGACTGGGGTAAGCGCGAGGTTGTCAGGGGACGGCGGAGGCGCAGTTCGCTGCTTTTGCATCCGTTATCCACGGGCGATGGCCACCTGCTCGCCGGGTCGCAGCCCGGCGTTTAACCGGTCATCCACGACCATTTTTTAGCCATTATCATCAGTGGTTTTGATGTTAATATCCGGTTATTCCAGCATAAATGGCTTCCGCGTCGGTCACGGCGCCGCGCAGGCGGAGGAAGCGTGATGCCTGCAGGGGAGCAGAATGAACAGAGCGGTTAACCCTTATTGTTTAATTCATTCTGCCGGGGCAGGTATTGTAAGATGGAAAAACATACCCGTAGCGCCAGGCGACCTACACAATGACCCCCTTGCACTTTCATAAATATCACGGACTGGGTAATGATTACCTGGTATGCCATCGCGCCGTTGCCGACCAGCTGAGCAACGCGCATATTCGAATTCTGTGCCATCGCCACTATGGCGTCGGTTCTGATGGTCTCCTGATCGACAGCGGCGATCGAACCCACCCCACGCTGCGTATTATCAATCCGGACGGCTCCGAGGCGGAGAAAAGCGGGAATGGGCTACGGATCTATGCGCGCTATCTGTTTGATATCGGTCGTGTCGGGCATGAGCCCTTTTTAGTGCACACGGCGGGCGGAGACGTCTATTGCACCGTGGAGCGTGATTTTCATCAGATTAGCGTCGACATGGGGCGGGCGAATTTCAATCCGGCGGCGTTACCCGCCCTGGTGAATTTGCCCGAGGCGGTGAATTATCCCTTGCCGCTGGCGGATGAAACCCTGTCCGTCGTGCTGGTCTCTATGGGCAATCCCCACTGCGTTGTCCTCGTGGATAAGCTCGACCTGGAACAGGTTCATCGCTTAGGGCCGCAAATTGAACATCATCCCTTGTTCCCCAAACGCTGCAATGTGCAGTTCGTGGAAGTTGTCGATCGCCATACGCTGAAGATTGGTATCTGGGAGCGGGGCGCCGGGTTTACGATGGCCTCCGGGAGCAGCAGCTGCGCGGCGGCCAGCGCCATGC
The DNA here is from genome assembly GCF_021739525.1 of Klebsiella sp. 2019SCSN059. Taxonomy (NCBI): domain Bacteria; kingdom Pseudomonadati; phylum Pseudomonadota; class Gammaproteobacteria; order Enterobacterales; family Enterobacteriaceae; genus Klebsiella; species Klebsiella sp. 2019SCSN059. The sequence goes on from NZ_JAKKOM010000001.1 coordinate 508,303, forward strand.
GCCGGTTAGGGAAGGTGGACGATCGGGTGGAGGTCAACATGCCAGGCGGCCAGCTGCGCATCACCTTCGGCGCGGATTTTCAGGTCTGTATGCGAGGCCCGGTGCATAAGATTGCCAGCCTGACGCTGGATAACGACTGCTTTGTCGGCGGCGGCGCTATCTCCACTGGCGCGGGATGACAGGTGGGGCGATCAGCCGGAAATTTTTTGCCTTTTGCTTGCTGTCGTAAGCGGCTGTACATACTGCCTTTTCCCATCCGGGCAAAGGCGACAAACAACGGAAATGGCTACCAGGGAGAAACAGAGATGAACATCAACGTGGTCGGCACCAGCGGCTCAGGCAAATCCACCCTGGCTCGTCGCCTGGCGCACAGGCTGGGGCTGCCGTGCATCGAACTGGATCGCCTGTACTGGCGGCCGAACTGGCAGGGTGCGCCGGATGAGGCGTTTTTCGCCGCCATTGCCGCCGCGACGGCCACCCCGGGCTGGGTATTGGATGGCAACTACAATCGCAGCCGCGGGGTCAAATGGCGCGAGGTGGATCTGGTGATCTGGCTGGATTATGGCCTCTGGCGCACGCTGCGCCAGGCGGTGTGGCGGGCCGCGAGCCGGGCGTGGCGACGTCAGGAGCTGTGGCCGGGCACCGGCAACCGCGAGAGTTTCCGCCGTTCGTTCTGCAGCCGGGAATCCATCATCCTCTGGACGCTGAAAACCTGGCGGCAGAATCGCCGACGCTATCTGGCCGATATGCAGGATCCGCAATATCGTCATATTCGCTTCGTCCGGCTACGCAGTCCTCGGCAGGCCGAGGCGCTGCTCCGCGAGCTGGAAGCGCAGCGGTCAGGCGGGCATATCTAATTTTCAGCAGTACACATGTGAATTAATTGTTTCTCAATAGTTAGCAGAGATTTTAATAATGCAGGCACGTACTTTCATATGAGCCTGCGAAATGTCTTATCGAATCAGTATCCTGGATAAAAGTCCGCTTGCCGCCGGGGAAACCGCCGCGCAGGCGCTGGCGCGTACATTAACGCTGGCGCAACACGCCGAAGCCTGGGGCTATCACCGCTTCTGGGTCGCCGAACACCACAATACCGATCAGCTGGCGAGCCCCTCGCCGGAGCTGGTTATCGCCTGGCTGCTGGGCCACACCCGGCGGATCCGCCTCGGGTCCGGCGGCGTCATGCTCCAGCACTATAGCCCCTATAAGGTTGCGGAAAACTTCAACCTGCTGGCCGCCCTCGCGCCGGGCCGCATCGATCTCGGGGTCGGCAAGGCGCCTGGCGGCCTGCCGCTCTCCACCCGCGCCCTGCAGCAGGGCCTGCATCAGGAAGAGAAAGGCGCCTTTGCCGACCAGCTGGCGCAGCTGGATAACTGGCTGTCGCTGACTGAGCCCGGAGGGGAAGAGAGCCTGCGCGCCACGCCGATCCCGCCGCGCCGGGCAGACGGTTTTCTGCTCGGCGCCAGTCTGGAGAGTGCTGAACTGGCGGCCCGCCTTGACTGGAACTTTGTCTTTGCCGCCCATCTCAATGGCGACAGCGCGCTGCGCCGTACAGTGCTCAACCGCTGGCGCGAGCTGAGCCCGCGCGAGGCGATTGTCGCCGTGCAGGTGGTGGTCGCCGACGATCCCGCTACCGCCGCCGCGCTGGCGCAGCAGGTGGAGGCGTGGGGCGTTGAGCTGGAGAACGGCCAGCGGGTGACCGTCGGCAGTGAGGCGCAGGCCGTTGCCTTTGCCCGCCAGGCCGGTAGCCGTCCCACCCGTATCGCCCGCCGCGAATCTTCGCTGATATCGGGTACCCCCGAAGAGGTGAAAGCCCGGCTGGACGCGCTGCAGGCGGAAGATCAGCTGGATGAACTCATCATTGATACCCCCATTAGCGACGGGCCTGCGCGCCTGCGTTCCCTGCGCCTGCTGGCGCAGGCTCACTACGGCAAGGCGGTGCTGAATGTCCTTTGAACAACAACTGATTAGCTGGCGGCGCGAGCTGCACCAGAACCCGGAGCTCTCCCTGCAGGAGGTGGCCACCACTGCGCGGATCCGCGACTGGCTGCAAAGCGGCGGGCTGACCCTGCTGCCCTTCGATCTGAAAACCGGGCTGGTGGCCGAAGTCGGCAGCGGCGACAAGGTGATAGCCCTGCGGGCGGATATCGACGCGTTGCCCATCGAGGAGGCGACCGGTTTGCCTTACCGCTCGCAGAATCAAGGGGTGATGCATGCCTGCGGGCACGATATTCACACCAGCGTAATGCTGGGAGCGGCGCTGCTGCTGAAGGATCGGGAAGCGGAGCTCCCGGGGCGGGTGCGGATCCTGTTCCAGCCGGCGGAAGAAAATTTTGGCGGGGCGAAAACCCTGATCCGCGCCGGGGCGCTGGAGGAGGTGTCGGCGATCTTTGGCATGCACAATGAGCCCGGCCTGCCGGTGGGTGAATTTGCCACCCGCGGCGGCGCGTTCTACGCCAACGTCGACCGCTTCGTCTTCAAAGTGACCGGGAAGGGCGCGCATGCCGCCCGCCCCCACGAAGGCAAGGATGCGATCCTGCTGGCCAGCCAGCTGGTGACGGTGCTGCAGAGCGTGGCCAGCCGGGAAGTGAACACCCTCGACTCGGTGGTGCTCAGCGTGACGCGGATCCAGGGAGGCAATACCTGGAACGTGCTGCCGGAGAGCGTCGAGCTGGAGGGGACGTTGCGCACCCACAGCAGTGAAGTGCAGCAGCGGGTCAAGGCCCGGGTCAGCGAGATTGCGGCCGGTTTCGCCAGCGCCTTTGGCGCGCAGATTGACGTCTTCTGGTATGCCGGCCCGACGGCGCTGGTCAATGACGCCCGCTGGGCCGACTTCGCCAGCGAGGTAGCGGCCCAGGCCGGGTACCGCACCCACCACGCCGATCTGCATCTCGGTGGTGAAGATTTTGCGGTCTATCTTCAGCATATTCCCGGGGCGTTCGTCAGTATCGGCAGCGCCAGCGAATATGGTCTGCACCATCCGGCATTTAATCCGGACGAACGGCTTATTGCACCCGCAGCGCACTATTTCGCCCGTCTGGCGGAGCAGGCATTACAACACATTTAATGGATGACAGGGGAAGGGTAGCTATGTCTGAAAATCGACAATTGCGTCTGGGGACGATATTACATGGCGCATCGGGAAATATGTCCGCCTGGCGTCATCCGGCGGCGCAGGCGGACGCCAGTATTAATTTTGATTTTGTTACAGAGACGGCGTTAAAAGCGGAAGCGGGAAAACTGGATTTTATTTTTGTCGCCGACGGTTTATATATTAATGAAAAATCGATTCCCCATTTTTTAAATCGCTTCGAACCTTTAACGGTGCTTTCCGCGCTGGCCGCGGTCACCCGGCGGCTGGGGCTGGTGGGGACCTTATCCACTTCGTACAGCGAGCCGTTTACCACCGCCCGCCAGTTCGCCAGCCTCGACCATTTAAGCCAGGGGCGGGCGGGCTGGAACGTGGTCACTTCGCCGCTGGAAGGATCAGCGAAAAACTTCTCCCGGGCCCAGCATCCGGATCATGCGCTGCGCTATCGCATTGCCGATGAATATCTGCAGGTGGTGAAAGGCTTGTGGGATTCGTGGGAAGAGGATGCCTTTTTGCGCAATAAAGCGACCGGTCAGTTCTTTGACAAAAATAAGCTGCATACGCTCGATCATCACGGCGATTTCTTTAAAGTGGCCGGACCGCTGAATATTGCCCGCACGCCGCAGGGACGACCGATTATTTTCCAGGCTGGCGCGTCGGACGACGGCAAAAAATTAGCCGCACGCCACGCCGATGCCATTTTTACCCATCAGGAATCGCTGGCCGAGGCGCAGGCATTTTATCAGGACGTGAAAAGCCAGCTGGCGGCCTGGCAGCGCACCCCGGATCAGCTGCATATTTTCCAGGGCGTCAGCGTCATTGTCGGCGATGACGCCGAAGACGCGGAGCGCCAGTACCAGACCACCGCGGCGCTGGTCTCCATCGAGGATGCGCTGAACTATCTGGGGCGGTATTTCGAACACCATGATTTTTCGCAGTATCCGCTCGATGAACCGTTCCCGGATATTGGCGACCTCGGGCAAAACAGCTTCCGCAGTACCACCGACGAGATTAAACGTCACGCCCACGAGCGCGGATTAACCCTGCGCCAGGTGGCCCTGGAGGCAGCGAGCCCGCGTCCGCGCTTTACCGGCACCGCCAGCGATGTCGCCGACGGGCTGCAACTGTGGTTCGAACAGCGCGCGGCGGACGGCTTCATTATTCAGGGCGGCACGCCGGAAACCTTTCCGCGCTTTGTGGATGAGGTGGTGCCTCTGTTACAGGCGCGCGGCCTGTTCCGTCGCGACTATCCGGGCGCCACCCTGCGGGAAAGTCTGGGCCTGGCGCTACCCGCTAATCAATTCCAAAAATAAGAAAAGAGAATCATGCTATGCAGAAAACAACACTCTTGCTGGCCGTCGCGTTGGCATTTAGCGCCTCGTCGTGGGCACAGGACGTCAAGATCAATGGCACCGGGGTAAGCCTTGAGGCCAACAAAACGCCCATTCACACAGCGAAAAACCCGCAGGCCATTGCCCTGTTGCCGAAAGATCTGCATCTGGCGGTGCCGGGGAAATTTACCGTCGCGGTGGCGGCCCTGAACTCACCGCCGCTGACGGTCTTCGCCGATGACAACAAAACCCTGCTCGGCAGCGAGGCGGATATCGCCCGGCTGGTGGCGGAGAGTCTCGGGCTGGAGGTGAACGTGGTTCCCACCTCCTGGGAAGACTGGCCGCTAGGGGTCACCTCCGGCAAATATGATGCCGCGATCAGCAATATTACGGTCACCAAAGCGCGGAAAGAGAAGTTCGATTTCGCCACCTACCGCAAAGACTCGCTGGGCTTCTACGTCAAAAGCAGCAGTCCGCTGAGCAAGATTGACAAGGCGGAAGACATCGCCGGGCTGAAGATTATCGTCGGCTCCGGTACCAACCAGGAGGCGATCCTGCTGGCGTGGAACGCGGAGAACGTCAAAAAAGGGCTGAAGCCGTTTACCCCGGTCTACACCAAGGATGATGCCGCCCAGACTCTGGCGCTGCAGACCGGACGAGCCGATGCCTTTTTCGGCCCCAATGTGATTGGCGCGTGGAAGGCGGCGCTGACCGGCAAAACCAAACTGGTGGGCAGCGTTGACGGTGGCTGGCCGAAAGCGGCGCATATCGCGGTGACGCTGAAAAAAGACAGCGGGCTGGTGAATGCCGTCCAGGCGGCGCTGAACGGCGCTATCGCCAGCGGGGACTATGCCAACGTGCTTAACCGCTGGGGAGAGGGAGTGGAAAGCATTCCGCAATCGGAGATCAACCCGCCCGGACTGGGCGACTGACAGGAGGCGCGATGAGCGAAGCATTCCGCGATATTTCTCCGGACGCACCGGAGCTGAAGCCGATTATTAGCGGGCTGTTTGCCGAATACGCCGCCCGCTACGGTGACTATTTTTCCCGCGATGCGGAAGTGGAGTTGAGCGAGTGGTATTTGCCGCCGCAGGGGCTGTTTATCGTCCTTGAGCGTGAGGGCGAAATTATCGCCACCGGCGCTTATAAGCCGAAGGATCGCCACACCGCAGAGATCAAACGTATCTGGACGCACCGCCGTCTGCGCCAGCAGGGGCTGGCGGCGAAAGTGGTTCAGGAGCTGGAGCGGCGGGCGGTGCTGGCCGGGTACAGCCATATCTACCTGACCACCGGCTTTCGTCAGCCGGAGGCGGTCAAGCTCTATCTCAGCCAGGGGTATGAGGCGCAGTTCGACCTCGCGCGAGACCCCGAAGAGTACAGTCAGCCGCCCTACGATGGCCGACTGCGGTTCACTAAAGCGCTGGCGGTGAGCGCCTTCAGCCACAGCGCCTGAGGAGGCATGATGCATTCGTCTGAAACGATCAAAGTGGTGCCGGCGCGCTATCCGCTGCGGGTAGTCGGGGCCCTGGTGGCCCTGCTGGTGCTGGCGGTGGTGATCCAGTCGGTGGCCTTTAACCCGCGCTGGGAGTGGGGCGTCTTCGCCCGCTGGTTCTTCGACCCGGTGATCCTCGAAGGGCTGGGGCAAACCCTGCTTCTGACCCTGCTCGGCACGGTGCTGAGCGTGATCTTCGGCGGCCTGCTGGCGCTGGCCCGCTTGTCCTCATCGTGGCTGCTCAGCAGCCTCGCCTGGGGCTATATCTGGCTGTTTCGCTCGCTGCCGCTGATTGTCGTGCTGATCATTCTCTACAACTTCTCCTATCTCTACGACACCCTGTCGCTGGGGATCCCGTTTACCGGCGTCACCTGGGCCAGCTACCAGACGATAAACGTGCTGGGGCAATTCTCCACGGCGGTGGTGGGCCTGACCCTGGTGCAGAGCGCCTATACCGCGGAGATTATTCGCGGCGGCTTCCTCGGCGTTGACCACGGGCAGTATGAAGCCGCCGCCGCGCTGGGGCTACCCGCCTGGCGACGCACGCTGCGCATTATTCTGCCGCAGGCGCTGCGCACCATCCTGCCATCCGGTTTCAATGAGATCATCAGTCTGGCGAAAGGAACGGCGATGGTGTACGTCCTGGCGATGCCGGAGCTGTTCTACACCATCCAGATGATCTACAACCGTACCCAGGAGGTGATCCCGCTGTTGATGGTCGGCGCCGCCTGGTATCTGGTGATCACCAGCGTCCTCTCCGCCATTCAGTACCTGGTGGAACGTGGCCTGGCGCGCAGTGAGCGCCGCTCGGCGGTGAACAGCGCCCGCGGCAGCCGTCTGAATCAACCCGCACGTCAACCACAGCCCCAGGAGGCCGTCCATGCCCAGCTCTCGTAATGGCCATATCTCTATCACCGGGGTCAGCAAATACTATGGCCGCCACAAGGCGCTGGACGATGTGTCGCTGGAGATACCTCCGGGCACGGTGACGGTGATCCTCGGCCCTTCCGGTTCGGGCAAGTCCACGCTGCTGCGCACCATTAATCACCTTGAGCGCGTCGATGAGGGGTTTATTCAGATTGATGGCGACTACATTGGCTATCGCCGCAAAGGCGACAAGCTGTATGAGATGAAAGAGAAGGAGATCCTCCGCCAGCGGATCAACGTCGGCTACGTGTTCCAGAACTTTAACCTGTTTCCACACCTGACGGTGCTGGAGAACCTGATAGAGGCGCCGATCGCCCACAGGCAGGTCACGCGCAAAGAAGCCATTGCCCGTGCCTGGGAGCTGCTGGACGTCGTCGGACTGCGCAATAAAGCCGACGCCTGGTCGCGGCATCTCTCCGGCGGCCAGCAGCAGCGTATCGCCATAGCCCGGGCGCTGGCGCTGGACCCGCGGGTGATCCTGTTTGATGAGCCCACCTCGGCGCTGGATCCGGAGCTGGTGGGCGAGGTGCTGGATGTGATCAAGAAGCTGGCGCGCTCTGGCACCACGCTGGTGGTGGTCACCCACGAGGTTGGCTTTGCCCGCGAGGTGGCCGACCAGGTGGTGTTTATGGTCGACGGCAGGATCGTCGAGCAGGGCAGCAGCGACGAGGTGCTCAACCATCCGCAGCATCCGCGTACCCGGCAGTTTTTATCCAGGGTGCTGCCGTCATGAACAGAGCGATAGCGACCCTTGTATTCAGCGCCCTGGCGCTGGACGCTCACGCGGCGCTGGATCTGCGCGCCAATGAGCAGCCATTGCCGGTCACCCGCGACCCGCAGGCGATAGCGAAAATTCCGCCGGGCTACCGTTTCGTGGAGCCGGGGACGCTGACGGTGGCGATCTCGGCGCTCAATTCGCCACCGCTGGCGCTGCTGGCCAGCGACAACCGCACGCGGATCGGCAGCGACCCGGATATAGCCCGCCTGCTGGCCGGGAGACTTGGCCTGAAGCTCAGGCTGGTGCCCACCGCGTGGGAGGACTGGCCGCTGGGTATCGCCGCCGGCCGCTATGACGTGGCGCTGATTAATATCGCGGTAACCGAGAAGCGCAAAGAGAAGTTCGATTTCGCCACCTATCGGGTGGACTCTCTGGCCTTCTCGGTGAAATCCACCAGCGACATCGCCGCGGTGCATGGACCCGCGGACCTTGCCGGGCGCAAAGTGATCGTTGGGTCCGGCACCAATCAGGAGCGGATCCTGCTGGGCTGGAATGAGGACAACCGGGCCGCCGGGCGGCCGCCGGCCCAGCCGGTCTACCTGACCGATGATGCCTCCGGCAACCTCTATATCCAGTCCGGGCGGGCGGATATTTTTTTCGGCCCGCAGTCGGTGGCCGCCTATAAAGCGGCCCTTAACGGCCAGACCCGGGTGGTAGGCCTGGGGCCGAAAAAAGCGTGGGTGGCGACGACCACTAAAAAAGGCAACGGTCTGGTCTTTGCCCTGCAGGCCGCCCTCGACGGGGCGATCGCCCGCGGTGAATATCAACAGGTGCTGGCGCGCTGGGGAGAGCAGGGCGAAGCGGTGGCGCAGTCGGTGGTCAACCCGCCGGGGATCACCTACTAACCGCCAGGGCCAGGGTATGCCGGGTGGGTGTGCGGCAATTTTCTGCCTACACTTAGGCTTTACCCTGGAGGCAGACCATGATTACCGTATATGGCGTGCCGGGATGGGGCTCGACGATTAGCGAGCTGATGCTCTCCCTGGCCGATATTCCCTACGAGGTGGTTGACGTCGAGGGCTTTGACCAGCCCGGCCCGGCGCGCGAGCGCCTGCGGCAGATTAACCCGCTGTGCCAGGTGCCCACCCTCAGGCTGGCCGACGGCAGCATCATGACCGAAACCGCCGCCATCGCGCTGATGATCCTCGACCAGCGCCCCGATCTGGCCCCCGCGCCGGGGACGCCGCAGCGTCAGCAGTTTCAGCGTCTGCTGATCTGGCTGGTGGCGAATGTCTATCCCACCTTTACCTATGCCGACTACCCGGAACGCTGGGCGCCTGCCGCGGCGGAGCAGCTGGTGGAGAATTGTCGCCAGTACCGGAACAACCTCTATCTCTGGTTCGAACAGCAGCTGGTCGCCGGGCCCTGGGCGCTGGGCGCGTCGGTTACCCTCCTGGACTGCTATATCGCGGCGATGTATAGCTGGGGGCCCAGGCAGGCGTGGTTTAACGCCCATACGCCCAAATTTGCCGCCGTCGCCCTGGCGGTCTATCAGCGACCGGAGCTGGCCGCGGCGCTACGACGTAACAAGCTGATTTAACGCACGCGATGCCAACCGCAACCGCCATTCTGTGGTAGCGTTATGGCCTTCACCACAAGGAGTCTTTGCTATGCCGCATGTTGATATTAAATGCTTTCCCCGTGAACTGACTGACGAACAAAAAACCGCGCTGGCCGCCGACATTACCGAGGTGCTGATCCGCCATCTGAACAGTAAAGAGGGCGCGGTCAGCGTCGCGCTCACTCAGGTTGAGCCGGACGCGTGGCAGGCGGTGTGGGACAGTGAGATCGCCCCGCAGATGGCGCAGTTGATTAAGAAGCCGGGTTATAGCATGTAACCCGGCGCCCCGGAGGCGATGCTGCGCATCTGTCCAACGGACAAGGTGCTTTGCGCCGCCTCCGGCAGGGGCTTCTCCGGCTACGCACTGAGAGAAACATCATGTTCATCTATCCTAAGCGCCAGAGAGCCAACTGAGGTGTATATGAAAGACGAATTGTTTGCCGATCTGCTGGCGAGTGCAGAAGAAATGGTCAGGATCGAGAAAGGTCAACACATACCGAAGGAGCAGCACGTTCATACCTTCAGCGAAATTGACGTGAAAGCGATACGTGAAGCCACAGGTTAAAACAGCAGGACTTTGCAGCGGCCGTTGGCGTTAAGTAACAGCGTGTATTTAAATCAACCCGTCCAGGCGTTTGCCCCGGACGGGCTACTTTATTAAAACCAAATCTCTGTCTGCACGCCAAAGTTACAGTTTCCTCCGGCGGTAAAGCCTTTACTGCCGAAATCATCGTTGATCGCATAGCGATCCAGGTCTTTATCCCAGTTCATCCACGTGACAAAGAAACGGATCTCCGGCCTCGCTTTGATATCAAACACATCGCCAACTTTGAACGTCGGGGCGAAGGTCAGCTTGTAAAAATCGCCGCTCACCGCCTGGTACTGATACACGTTGTCATTATAGCGATAGGTTCTCCCGTCCGGGGTGAGATCCCTATACTGCCACGAGGTCTGATCTACAGGGCTAAATCGTCATCGTCTGCTGGCGGGGCCATGACGTTCAGGCGCCCGATGTCAGCAGGACCCTGCCGACATCGTCGAGTACGGTTTATTCGTCGAGGGAGTTTGCCCGCACGTGGCGGCCGCTGGCGACAAAATTGCCGGTCCCCAGATGATGCAGGGTATTGATCTTATCGTCATCGAACTGCCAGCGTCCGGTGACAAACGCGCGCTCATCGGCGGCGGCGGAAACCACTTCGCCAAACAGCGTATCGTACTGCTCCTGGGCCGCCGTCGCCGGCAGCAGGCGGCACTCCATCCATGCCAGACACTTCTCCTCGATCAGCGGCAGTCCCAGTTCCGGGCCGCTCACCACCGGTATTCCGTAAGCATTGAATTTGTCTTCATCGCGGCCGCTGACGCTGCCGACCGCGTAGGTCCAGCTGGCGGCGGCCACGCCGGGAACCACGATGCCGAAGGTGCCGTTGCGCTCGATGATTTCCCGCGTCCAGGTGCTTTTATCCACCACGATAGCCACCCGCGGCGGGGCGAATTCCACCGGCATCGACCAGGCGGCGGCCATGACGTTGCGCCGGTCGGAGGCAGCGTCGTAGCTGGTGATCAAAATGGTCGGGCCGTGGTTGAGCAGGCGGCTGGCATACTGCAGTTCCACGTGGCGAAAGCGGCTCATAGGCGTTCCTTGAGTAATGGGTCGGTTGGCAGGTAACACGTTAAGCCGCAATGAAAATGTAATCAATACGTCATCTCGTCTGACTATAGTCGCCAGCACAAAGTCCCAAAGAGGATCACAATATGTTGGCTCCCCTGATGTTATCCCAGGTGAGCGCGCCCCGTCGGATGTCGACCGCCGGGCAGGGGTTGCTTTCCCGCAAGGGAGGGCGACAATGCGCGCGCTGACCCCAATCACTCTGCAGGCGGTCTCATTCGCCTTCGCAGAGACCTCCATTCTCGATGGCTTCTCGCTGCATATCGAACCCGGCAGCATTGTGGCGCTGCTGGGCCCGTCCGGCTGCGGCAAAAGCACCTTGCTGCGCCTGCTGGCCGGGCTGAGCGTGCCGGCCAGCGGTGAAATCCGCTTTGGCGATCGGCTGGTCGCCCGCGCAGGATGGGGATTGCCCCCGGAACAGCGCGATATCGGCATGGTTTTCCAGGATTACGCCCTCTGGCCGCATATGAGCGTGGCGCAGAACGTCGCCTTTCCGCTGCGCATGCGCGGCGTTGCCCGCGCCGAACGCGAGCGCCGGGTGAGCGAGGCGCTGGCGCGGGTGGGCCTCCACGGCTTTGCGGAACGTAAACCTTCAGGCCTTTCCGGCGGCCAGCAGCAGCGGGTGGCGCTGGCGCGGGCGATCGTCGCCGAGCCGCGGGTGCTGCTGTTTGATGAGCCGCTCTCCAACCTGGACAGCGAACTGCGCGAATCGCTGTGTGGCGAAATGAGCCGCCTGCTGCGACAGCTCGGCACCACCGCCGTGTATGTCACCCACGACCGCCGTGAAGCCGACCTGTTAGCCGACCGGATCGTCCACTTATCCGCGGGCCGCGTGGCCGCTGTCCGCGCCGTTACGCCAACCTCAGGGGAAGTTGCATGAACACCGTTATGACCGTTAAGAAAGGAGTGGTACTCGCGATGGCTCTCTCCGCCATGATGCTCTCCAGCGCCCATGCGCTGACCGTTTACACCGCCGGCCCCGGCTCGCTGGCGAAAAGCCTGGCCAGTGGTTTTGAACAACAGACCGGGGTGAAGGTGACCGTTTTTCAGGCCACCACCGGCAAAGTGATGGCCCGTCTGGAGGCCGAGCAGGCCAACCCGCAGGCGGATGTGCTGATCTCCGCTTCATGGGATACCGCGGAGGATCTGCACAACCGGGGCTGGTTGCTGCCTTTTCACAGCGCCAATGCCGACAAGGTACCGGTTAATCTGAAATCGGCGGACTATATCGCCCAGGGAGTCTCGGCGCTTGGCATCGTCTGGAACAGCAAAAGCGGCACTCCGGAGCCGAAAGAGTGGCGCGACCTCACCCAGCCGGCGTTTAAAGATAAGGTGACCACGCCCGACCCGTCGCTCTCCGGCGCGTCGCTGGATCTGTTGATTGGCCTGCAAAACAGCATGGGCGACCAGGCCTGGCAGCTGTTTGACGATCTGAAAAAGAACGGCATGGTGGTCAGCGGCCCCAACGCCCAGGCGGTGACGCCGGTGATGCAGGGGGCGAAAGCGGCGGTGTTCGGCGCGGTGGATTATGTCTCCTACGGCAATATCCAGCAGGGCGAGTCGCTGAAGGTGATTTTCCCGGCCAGCGGGACGGTGATCGCCCCGCGCCCGATGATGATCCTCAAAACCAGCCGTCATGCCGACGAGGCCAAAGCCTTTATCGATTACGTGCTGTCGCCGGAAGGTCAGGCGCGGGTCGCCGACGCCTGGCTGATGCCCGCTCGCCGCGATGTGGCCGCCAAACGCCCGCTGCTGGACGCGCTGAAGGTCTTGCCCACCAGCGGCGAGGGGAGTAGCGAGCGTAGCGCCGTCCTCAGCCGCTTCAGTCAGCTGTATGCCCACTAATTGACACGGTTCTCCGGCGCTGGCCGCCGGAGAACGCTTCGTTTCAGGAACCGCTGTGAAACAAAAATTCCTTTCCGGCGTGACGCTTGCCGCCCTGACGCTGCTGGTCGCGTTACCGCTGTTGTTTATTCTGCTGCAGGCGATTTTCCCCCATTTTAGCGCCGGTTCGCTCCATGACGTCTTTGGAGGCGTCTGGCCGCTGCTGGCCGACCCCCAGCTGCCGTCGATGCTCGGCGGTACGCTGTGGATTGCCGGCGGCGTGGCGCTGGCCAGCGTGATGATCGGCCTGCCGCTCGGTATTCTGCGCGGTATGTTTTCGTTGCCGCTACCCCGGCTGTGGGACCTGTTGTTTTTGATCCCCTTTCTGACGCCGCCCTATATCTCGGCGCTCTCGTGGATGCTGGCTCTGCAAAGCCAGGGCTATCTGCAGCAGCTGACCGGCTGGCAGCTAAACGATCTGCTGTTCAGCCGCAGCGGGATCGTGCTGGTGATGACCTTTAACATTTTTCCGGTGGTTTACTTTGCCGTCTCCCGCAGCCTGCTGGCGAGCGGGCAACGGCTGGCGATGGTCGCCCGGGTCCATGGCGCCAGCGCCTGGCGCGGCTTCTGGCACGTGACGCTGCCGATGCTCTCCCCGGCGCTGGCGGCGGGGATGCTGCTGGCCTTTACTCTCGCCATCGAGGAGTTTGGCGTCCCGGCGGCGCTGGGCAGTCGGGCGGGAGTAGTGATGCTGACGGTGGGCATTGAGAAAAAGCTGGCCGACTGGCCGGTGGATCTCACCGGCGCTGCGCTGCTGTCGCTGCTGCTGATGGCGGTGGCGTTGTTCGCCTGGTGGCTGCAAACGCGGCTGGTGGGTGAGAAGGAGATCACCAGCGTCACCGGTAAACCGGGAGAAAACCGCGGAGCGTCGCTGGGCTGGATGACGCTGCCCGCGCTGCTGGTGATGGCGGCCGTCGGCGGCCTGGCGGTCGGGGTCCCCGCCGTCTCGATGATGCTCACCAGCCTGATGGGCACCCTCTCGGGCGGGGTGAGCCTGGAGAATGTCACGCTGCGTCACTTCGCGGCGCTGTTCGACCAGCAGGGCGACGCCCTGTCGGCCCTCGGCGTCAGCCTGTCGCTGGCGTTAGGTTCGGCGCTGATCGTCGGCGCGCTGGGGCTGCTGGCCGCCTGGCTGGTAATGGTGCAGAAGATCAAAGGGCGCGGGGTGGTGGATGCGCTGTCGCTGATGCCGGCGGCGCTGCCCGGCGTGGTGGTGGGGGTGGGATTGATCCTGCTGTGGAATCAGCCCTTCTGGCCGCGCTCGCCCTACAACACGCTGTGGATGCTGCTGCTCTCCTATTGCTGCCTGCTGCTGCCCTGGCCGGTGCGCTATGTCGGCAGCGCGCTGCGCCAGCTGGGCCCGAACCTTGAGCCCGCCGCCCGGGTGCACGGCGCGTCGCCGCTGCGGGCGCTGCGGTTGATTGTCCTGCCGCTGGTCTTTCCGGCGCTGCTGGCGGCGATGCTGATGGTGTTCGCGGTGGCGTCCCGGGAGCTGGTGACCTCGCTGCTGCTGTCGCCCGCCGGCACGCAGACCGTGGCGGTGTTTATCTGGCGCCAGTTTGAACAGGGATCCGTTGGTCAGGGCATGGCGATGGCCAGCCTGACGCTGTTGACCGGTCTGGTCCTGATGCTGACGGCGCTGGCGCTGATGCAGCGCAGCACGCGCGGTTAACGGCAAGCGCACAAAAAAGAGGGGCGGCGCGGAAAAATAGGCTATAAATGTCGGACACCTACAGCTGGAGACCCTGATGAGTCCCTTTTTACGCGCCTATTTTTCCCGTCTGGGCTGGACGGGCGAGCCTGATGTTTCCATTGATACCTTGCGCCAACTGCATCTGCAGCATAACAGCGCCATCCCCTTTGAAAACCTCGACGTCCTGCTGCCGCGCGAGATCCATCTTGACGACCTGGCGCTGGAAGAGAAGCTGATCGCCGGCCGCCGCGGGGGGTATTGTTTTGAACAAAATGGCCTGCTGGAGCGCGCGCTGCGCGAAATAGGCTTTAACGTTCGCAGCCTGCTTGGCCGGGTGGTGCTGGCCAATCCGCCGCAGATGCCGCCGCGCACTCACCGTTTATTGCTGGTGGAAGTGGCGGGCGAGCGCTGGGTAGCCGACGTTGGCTTCGGCGGCCAGACGCTGACCGCGCCGATCAAGCTGCTGGCCGATATCCCGCAGCAGACGCCGCACGGCAGCTATCGTCTGGTGCATGAAGGGGATGAGTGGACGCTGCAGTTCAACCATCACGAACACTGGCAGTCGATGTACCATTTCGATTTAGGCCGCCAGTATGCGTCTGATTATGTGATGGGTAACTTCTGGTCGGCGCACTGGCCGCAGTCCCACTTCCGTCACCACCTGCTGATGTGCCGTCATCTGCCTGACGGCGGCAAAATGACCCTCACCAATTTCCACTTTACCCATTGGGAGAATAACCACGTGGTGGAGAAGGTCGATTTTGCCGATGTCTCCGCGCTGTACGAAGGGCTGCAGACCCGCTTCGGCCTCGGCGTGGACGATCCTAAACATGGCTTCAGCGAAGCGGCGCTGGCGGCGGTGATGGCGGCGTTCGATACCCATCCGGAAGCCGGGAAGTAAATCTCCTCATGCCCGGCGGTGCTGCGCTTGCGCGGGCCTACGGGGGATGAGCCTGTGAGAGGGCCCTGTAGGCCGGGCAAGGCGACAGCCGCCACCCGGCGAAATTACAGGTACCGTGCCTGATATCTTGCCCGGCGGCGCTGCGCTTGTGCGGGCCTACGGGGGATGAGCCTGTGAGAGGGCCCTCTAGGCCGGGCAAGGCGACAGCCGCCACCCGGCGAAATTACAGGTACCGTGCCTGATATCTTGCCCGGCGGCGCTGCG